>DATEGA010000213.1:0-3344 GCA_035280345.1 bacterium
TGTTGTGGTCGGTGGCGCCGGTCTGTCCGCCGGGAACGGTGCACTGCGCCGTCGTGGACCCGGGCGTGGGCAGCGTGCGCGCGCCGCTTGCCGTTGCCGCGGGGGAACAGGTCTTCGTCGGGCCGGACAACGGGCTGTTGCTGCCGGCGGCGAAACGGCTCGGCCATCCGGCGGTCTACCGTCTAACGAACCCCGCTTTTTGGCATCATCCGGTATCGGCGACGTTTCACGGGCGGGACATCTTTGCGCCGGTCGCGGCGCACGTCGCCGCCGGTATCACGCTCGAGGCGCTCGGCGCGGCCGCGCCCGGTTACGCCGACCTCAGCCTGGAGGAGGGCGGTTGGGACGGATCGGCCCTGCGCGGGACGATCTTGTGGGTCGATCCGTTCGGCAACCTCGTCACCACGATACCGGCGGCGCTGCTCGCGGGCCTCGGCGGCGCGAGGTGCGTCGAACTCGAGGTGGGTTCCCGGACAGGTGCCGCCACCGTAGGACGTACGTTCGCCGATGTCTCGGTTGGGGAGGCCGTAATTGTGAAGGGCAGCGATGGTTTGGTGGAAATCGCTCTCAACCAGGGCCGCGCCGCGGACGCGTTCGCGGCCTCCTCAGGCGATCCCGTTTGCCTCCGGCCCGCGGATATCGGTTCCTGACACGATACATCCGCGGGGAAAGACCGTGATACTATACGGAAGACTTTGACACATATCCGACACCAGATACGCATCTGGGGGGAGACGATCTGATGGTTCTGCGCGTCCGGCTGATCTCACTCGCACTCGTCGCCGCTCTCATCGCCGTCCTTTCAGCCCCCGTCACGCCCCGGGCCGACGCGGCGTCCGCCCCGTTTGTGCTGTCCGCGCTCAAGACGCTGCAGAAAAACTACGTCGACCAGCTCGCCGCGGCGCCGCTGCTCAACGCCGCGCTGACCGCCGCCGAGACCAAGGCCGGCGCCGAGGCCGGCACGCCGATTCCGGACACTGCCACCGATGAGCAGGCGTCGTCCTTCTTCACCCAGCGGTTTGCCGAGATCACGGCGCAGGCGGCCGGACGGGCGAGTGAAACGGACCTCGCGTATGCCGCGGTCGACGGCATGCTGCAGAGTCTGCACGATTCCCACACCGGGTTCGTGCCGCCGGCACTCTACCAGGAGATCAAGCGCCGCGAGGCCGGGCAGGCCGCGTTCAGCGGCGTGGGCATCGTGCTGCTCCACCGAGACGGCCAGTACTACATCAGCGAAATCTATCCTGGCGGTCCCGCCGAGCAGGCCGGGATCCGGGTGTTTGACCGGGTCGTCGCGGTCGACGGGCAGGCCACGAGCAATCTCGACGACGACCAAGTCTCGCAGCAGATTCGCGGCGCCGCGGGGAGCCGCGTCACCTTGACCGTGCAGCGCGCAGGGGCGACTGAGCCGGTAGATGTCTCGATCGTCCGCGGCGCGATCCACGTGCCGACCGTAACCGACCGCATGCTGCCGGGCGAGATCGGCTACGTTCGGCTGTTCGAGTTCGTTCCGGGGGTCGGCAGCAGCATCCGCAATGCGATGCGGGATCTTCGCGGCGGCGGGATGCGGGCGCTCGTCCTCGACCTGCGCGGCAACCCCGGCGGCCTGGTGAGCGAGCTGCGCGATGTTTCATCGGCGATCCTGCCGCAGGGCTCGCCGGTGCTGCAGATGCGCACGCGGACCGGGAAGAGCATCGTGATGCAGACGCCGAGCGTGCCGATCGTGCCGGCCAACGTGCCGATCGTCGTGCTGGTGGATGAAGGCACCGCGTCCGCGGCGGAGCTGCTTTCCGCGGCGATCCAGGAGTCGGGACGCGGCGTGGTCGCGGGCACGAAGACCGCCGGTGCTGTGGAGATCGGCATCACGATCGACCTGCCGGAGGGCGCGGGGATGAGCGTGACCGTCGCCCGGGTGTTCACGGGCAAGGGCACGCGGTTGGAAGGGCAGGGCGTCACTCCGGACACCCCGGAGTCGCTGACCTCGCAGGCGATGGACGAGGGCCACGACAGCCAGCTGGACCGCGCGATCGAGATCCTCAATACCCAGCTCGGCGTCAGTCCGACGAACGGGTTCGTAGTGCCGGCGCTCCGCGCCGCCTGATCCGGATCACCATTCCGGCCGCCGGGTCGCGGCGCCGGAAGGTTGTGGAAACGGCCTCTCCCGCGGGAGGGGCCGTTTGCGTTCGCGGCGCTTGATCACGCTCGTATACTGAGGATGGCCCGCGTGGGGCACGGCAGACGCGCGGGCACTGGGGGGACGCTTCATGCGGGCCGCGCTCATCGCGGTGCTCGTCGTCGTGCTGATCGGTGTCGCGTCTGTCTCGTCGGTGGCGGGCGCGTACAATCATCTCGTACAGCTGCGGCAGCAGGTGGACGCCGCCCAAGCCGACGTCGAGACGCAGTTGCAGCGGCGGTTCGACCTCATTCCCAACCTCGTTGAATCCACCCGTGCCGTCCTGGCTCAGGAACGGGCCGTCTTCGAAGCGCTCGCCCGGGCGCGGACGCAGTATGCCGGGACGCAGCCCGGCACGCCGCAGCGGATCGACGCCGCCAACAATTTAGAAGGCGCGCTCGCGCGTCTGCTCGTGATCGTGGAGAACTACCCGGTGCTGCGCAGCAGCGAGACGGTGCAGTCGCTCATGCAGCAGCTCGCCTCGACAGAAAACCAGGTCGCGTTCTCGCGCCGGCAGTACAACAGCGCAGTCCAGATCTACGATACGGCGCTGCAGACGTTCCCGACGACGCTGGTAGCCTCCGCGTTCGGGTTCCAGCCGCGTCCATACTTCCAGGCGCAGCCGGGTGCGCAGCAGGCGCCGCGGGTGAACCTCGGAGTGCCCACGCCCTGACGCTGCGTGCCGTCCTGGTCACCGCGGCGCTCGTCGCGGCCGCCGCCACTGTGTGCGCCGCCGCGCCGGGCGTGCCCGCCTTCCCGGCCCCCCAGGGGTACGTGTCTGACTTCGCCCGCGTGCTCGACGCGGGTGCGCGGGCTTCGCTGGACGCCCGCCTCGCCGCGTATGACCGCGCCACCACCAATCAGATCGCGATCGCGCTGTTTCCCAATCTCAGCGGCGTCCCGATCAACGACTTCGCCGTGCGCCTCGAGGAGGCGTGGAAGGTCGGACGGCGGGGCCGCGACAACGGCCTCCTGCTGCTCGTCGCCCTCAAGGAGCGCGAAGTCCGCATCGAGGTGGGATACGGTCTCGAAGCCAAGGTGACCGACGCCGACGCGGGCCGTATCATTCGCGACGACATCGCGCCGGCGTTCCGGGAAGGACGTTACGCCGGCGGTCTCAACGCCGCGGTCGACGCGCTGACCGGCCTCATCGGCGCGCCGGGGACGGGCG
>DATEGA010000214.1:0-3413 GCA_035280345.1 bacterium
ACGCGGAGCGGGCGGCCGCCGCGTACGCGCGGCTGTTTACCTTGCTCGCGGCGGAGGCGGAATCGGCCGCCGGGCCGCTCGTCGGGGACGCGTGGCAGACGCACCTGATCGCCCGGCTCCTCGAAGACGACAACCCCTTCAGCCATAAAGCGGAGCGCGCGCCTTGGAGCGCTCTCGGACCGGCGCTGGTGGCGCAGGCGCGCACCGATCTCGCCGCGCTCGGCGTCTGCCATCACCATGGCGGCACACCGCTGTTCGAGGCCGCGGCGAGGATGACCGGGCGGCCGTCCGTCCCCTGGGACGGCTTCCGGGCGTTCGACGGCGCGCCCGCACAACCCGCGCGCCTCAGGATGATGCGGCGCCTGCACACGGCCGGGGAGTGGCCCGCGCTCGCGCGGGACCTCGCCGCGTATTTCGCGTCGGAGGGCGTCGGCCTGTTCGGCCGGTATCGGATGTTCCGCTGGGTCCGCGCCGGCGGCGCGGGCCGCCTGGAGGGCGTGGCCGCGCCGGACCCCGTACGCCTCGCCGACCTGGTCGACTACGAGTTGGAACGCGAACCGGTCCTCGAGAACACGCGGCAGTTCGTCGCCGGCGGCCCCGCGAACAACGTGCTCCTGTACGGGGACCGCGGGACCGGCAAGTCGTCGACGATCAAAGCGCTCGCGAACGAGTACGCGGGGTCGGGCCTCCGGCTCGTCGAGGTAGCGAAGGATCATCTCGGCGACTATCCCGGCATTCTCGCCCTGTTGCGCGGCCGCCGCGAGCGCTTCATCCTCTTCGTCGACGACCTGTCGTTCGACGAGCACGAGACGCAGTACAAGGTGCTGAAAGCCGTGCTCGAGGGCGGCGTGGAGGCGCGGCCGGACAACGTCGTCCTCTACGCGACGAGCAATCGCCGGCGCCTCGTCGTGGAACGGTTCTCCGACCGTCAGGCGGCGCCGCTCGAGGATGAGGTCAATCCGCAGGAGGCGGCCGAGGAAAAGCTGTCCCTCGCCGACCGCTTCGGGATCCACGCGCCGTTCCTGGTGCCGGACCAGGAGCGCTACCTCCGCGTCGTCGAGGGGCTGGCGGGGCAGTTCGGCCTCGAGGCTCCCCGCGCGGAGCTCCACCGGCGCGCGATCGTCTGGGCACAGTGGCACAACGGGCGTTCGTGCCGTGCGGCCCGGCAGTTCATCGACGCGCTCCGCGGCGAAGCGCTGCTGCGGCGCGCGGACGGGCGGGGGTCTAGCGAAGCAGCGTCAGCAGCACCGCGACCGTCAGCGGGCTCGCGAGCGTCGTCACGATCACGGCGCCGCTGACGAGCGATGGCGCCACCCCGAACTCTGACGCCCAGATCGCGGCCGTTACCGCGGTGGGAAGACTCGACTGCAAAATGCTGGTCTGCCGCGCGACGCCCTCGAGCCCGACCCACGGCGCGGTCACCCAGGCGATCACCGGCGCCGCCCCGAGGCGGATGAGGGTCGCGACCGTGATCGCCGGCCACTCCCCGTTCGGATGTACCTGCGCCAGTTGCACGCCGATCAGCAGGAGCATCACAGCGACCGCCCCGTTCGCCAGCAGTTCGGCCGCCCGCGCGACCGGTGCCGGCGGGACGATCCCGAGGACGTCGAGCAGCAGGCCCGCCGCGACGGCGTAGGTGATCGGCAGCCGGGCGAGCGTTCGCAGCGCGCGCCGCGCGCCGGACTCGGCGTGGGCCGCGATGTACGCGGCGAGCACGTTCACGAGCACCGCCTGCACCGCGAAGAACGCGAGCGCCGCGGCTAGGCCGCGGCTGCCCCACGCGAACAGCGCAAGCGGCAACCCGGCGTTGCCGGCGTTGCTGAACAACGTCGCCAGGAGCAGGCCGGTGCGCCGCGTGCCGCCCCACCGTGCCGCCGCGGCAACGGCGACCGCGATCGCGCCGACGAGAATGAGCTGCACGGCGAGGTACGCCGCCATTCGCGCGAGCACGGTGTGGTCTCCGGTGGCGGTCGTCACCGCGTAAAACGAGATGGCGGGCGCGAGCACCGCGACGGAGAGTGACGTGAGGGGCTGCGCGTCTACGAGTTTCGCGCGGCCGAGCGCATAACCGGCCGCGCCGATGAGGAGCACCGGCCCGATGACGTCGCTGAAGACCGCGAAGACGCCGGTCAGCTCTGGACCGCCTGCACGAGTTCGATGAGGGTCGCACCGCCCCGCGGATCCAGGAACACGCCGAAGGCGCCGCCGGGGTCGCGGCGCGGCCGGTCTTCCAAGGTCCGCAGTCCCGCCGCCCTGACGTCGGCGATCGCGCCGTTGATGTCGGCGACTTCGAGCGCGACGTGGTGCGGGCCCTCGCCGCGGTCGCGCAGCGCGGCGGCCCAGATTGTGCCGTCCCGCAGCGGCTGGATGAGATGCAGGAGGGTCTCGCCGGCGGCCAGCAGCGCTACCGCGGCCTCGCCGCGGTAATCTTCGACGCCGAGCACGTCGAGGCCGAGTCCCTTCCGGTAGGTCTCGGCCGCCGCCTCGGCGTCGCGCACGATGATGCCGACGTGATGGATCCGCAGCACTTCGGGCACGCCCGCCGCTTCGTGCCCGTGCCGCCCCGTCTCCTGCCGCCGGAGGGACTGCGGGATGCGCCGACGCCGCCGTCGAAAGGCTGTGCTCCTCGACAGTCTTCACGTGGAGGACCACATGGCAAACTACGCGATCGTCGACTCCGAGAAGATCAATTCCGACGTGACCTACGAGCCGCCGCTCGTCATCGCGTTCGGCGTGGACAAGCACAGCGTCGGCTCCCGCACGATCACGATGGGCCGCACGCGCATTCCGCCGGGCGGCCGCAACCAGGCCCACTATCACTCCTGCGAGGCGTCGTTTTTCATCCGCAAGGGCCGGCTGCGCATCTTCATGGGCGAGGACCGCAAGGAGTACGTCGTGACCGAGAATCAGTTCGTCTACATTCCGGCCGGCGTGATCCACGGACTGCAGAACCTGAGCGACACCGAGACGGCCGAACTGATCTTCACGTACGGCAACTGTCCGAGCAAGGACGACGCTGGGACGTTCTTCGTGGAGAAGCCCTGGACCGAAGCATCGACGAACGTCAGATAGGGGGCCGAGGATGCCGTTTCACAAGTGGGAGGCGCTGCCGGACGAAGTCATCTCGCCGCATTATTCGACGGCCGTCGGCGGCACCGTCACCGGCGCGGTCATCGAAGTCGGCCGCTACCGGATGGCCGGCGGGACCGGGGCCGATCCGCACAAACATCCCAACGAGCAGATCATCTACCTGTTGCAGGGGCGCCTGCGGGCACACGTCGGCGGTGAGGACCAGATCATCGAAGCCGGCGAGGTGATCCATGTGCCGCCGAACGTGGTGCACGAGATTCGCGCGCTCGAAGACAGCGTCTTTTTGAGCAGCAAGAACCTTGTGGGCGGCAAGGGCAGCCGCG
>DATEGA010000215.1:0-10705 GCA_035280345.1 bacterium
GGTCGGCATTGCGTCCGGCGCCGCCGGCACCGCTCTGCTACGACCGCCGGTGGCGCCGCCCGCACCGGTCTCCGGCATCCCGGGGGTCGGGGCGGTCGCTACGGCGGCAGCCGCCGCGGCGCGGGCGCCCGGCCCCTACTACATCGTCGTGGAGAAGCACTACGTCGACCTCGGCGGCCGGGACGACCGCACGAACTGGTTCTACGGCACAGCGCGGAACGCCGGTACGGCACCCGGAACGTGCAGCCTGATCGCGACATTCTTCGACGAGGACGACCGGGCGCTGGAGTCGACCGTCATTCCGCTGAAGGCGCTCGCCCCCGGCCAACAGGTAGTCTTCCGCACGCACCCGCACACCCAGAACGTAGGGTCCGCGGGCGCATCGTTCACTGCACCCTGCGGCCGCGGCATCATGTGGCACTATATCCCCTGATCTTGCGTCACAGCGCCTCGCCGTGTCGTCGGGCACGCGTAACCGCGGCGCCGTAACTCCCCCTCGCGGCCCGGCTTGCCACCGCCGTCCTCTGCGGTCAGAACATGCCGGGGCAGATTTGTCGTCTCCGCCCTTAGGAGCGCCGTTTTGCTGCCGGTTTGCCACTCGCAGGGCGAGCATTTCTGAAGAATTCTGAGTCAGACCTCATCGCAGCGGTGGTTCGGGCCGGCGCGTCATCGTCCACAGCGTAGGTGCACCGCGAAATGGATGCGTGGCTGAGGTAATCGTGAAGCCATGACGCTGATAAAACGCATGGGTGCGAGGAAACGGAGTCTCAAGGTAGCAGAGCATTTGGGTTTCGTCCGCCAGTCCGAGGACCGGCGCGAGCAACTTCGAGCCGATCCCCTGTCCTTGCACATCGACGTCCACGCCCATAAAGAAGAGGTACCAATGTGGCACGTCCGGGTGCAACGCCGTGGTCGCCGCGAGTCCGCGAAAGAGTTCGCCCGCGGTGCGAGGGAAAAGCCCGCGCATGAACACGCGGGTGGCGACATCGCGGATGCGATCGAGGAGGGCGTCCACCGCCGCGTCCGGCGGCCGCCAGACCGCCGTTCCGACAACACGGTGCTCCGCGAAGGCCCCGTACACGTGTCCGAAACCTAGGTGCGCTCGCACGACATTGCCGAAGAACGCGCGCAACCCCATCGCCCGCCGGGGCGGTCGGTGGAGGAAGAACGTGATGATCGGGTCTTGCCAGAAAGCCCTAACCAACACGTCGACCGCCTCGCCGACCCGGCGGTTCGGCAACGCAGCGATCGCGATCTCCGCGGGGGCCCGCATTATTCGAATCTCATCACCGCGCCGCGGCGGATCATGTCACCCTGCCCACAGATCGGTCTGCTTTCGCGCTTCGCGTGGGCCGCCAGCCAGATTCTACGAGCCTCGCGCCCCAACGCCGATGTGCGCCGACACATCCATCCAAATGCCCCTGTCTCCGGCGAGCCGACCGATCTCTTCCAAGGTCTCATTCCGAAGGCGCTCAATCGCTTCCGGCGATAACCGGGTCAGGTACCGCTGCCAACCCGACCCGGTCACGAGTCCCCACCAGTCGTCTGCGCTGACGAAATAGCCGACGTCCTCGCGCACGACTCGTCGCTCTCGGAAACCACCCTTCTCCAGCAGCATCAACAGATGCTCCGGCTCCTTGAGGGCCATCCATGGTTCGGGAGGTGCGGATGGCTTCGGTACTCCATACTGCTGAATGAGGCGGGCCGAGGTGATGTCGTCCATTGGCTGGAACGCCTGCCGCGTCCACCAGGAAAACGCCACGCCGCCGCCCGGACGGAGGACCCGGTGAATCTCCTGCATCCCGCGCACCTTATCGGGAAGAAAGGCCATCCCGAACCCGCAGAGCACAACATCGAACGTTCCACGGTCGAACGCAAGCGACTCGGCATCCATCAATTTGAACTCCACCGGCAGCCCGACCGCCTTGGCCCGTGCCTGAGCCAGCATGGCGTCTGACAGGTCAATTCCGACGACACGGCCACGCGACCCGACGGCCCGGGCGGCGGCCAGCGCGGTCTTCCCGGTGCCCGTTGCGACGTCGAGAACAGTGGCGCCCTGAGCGATGTGGGCCTCGCGGATGAGCGCGTCCGCCTGCAGATCGAAACAGCGGTTCCATGAACCGTCGTACCGGCTTGATGCGAGTTCAAACGCGTTGACTACCAGCCGCTTCCGATCGTTCATGGTACAGTCGCGAGCCGTGAACTAGCGGCTGCTGTGTGTGGCGGTCTTGTTGGTGATCTTCCAGATGCCGTTGACCCGAAGCAGGCTGTGGATGTCGATCCATCCCTCGATGCGTCCGGGGAGCGGTCGAAACTGGTCTGGACTGAGGCCGCGTCCCCGACCTGAGTCACTGACATAATTCGACCGACGACGGGGCCGTACTCCTCACGCCATTTGGTCAGCGCCGCCCACTCTTCTAGCCGCTCGGCAATCAGGTACTTGATGAGGGTGCCTTCCGCATCGACGTAAAAAATCCAGGCGTTCTCGTCAAACGCCTGCTTGAATTTGTTGATGTCGTGGTCATTGAAGCCGTCGATGTACAGTTGCATGACTCTCGTTATCTCGTCGTAGTCGTTTGTTCTATTGGTCATGAGCCCTCCTTTCAGCAGGGCCACAGACCTTTGCTGTGCGCGACAGAGCTGGAGCGCGGCGCCTTTTCGCTGTCCCTCCTGATGGTCCTGCTGGGCCGCGTGTGCAAAGCAAAGCGAAGCGTTCGTATGCCGAATAGTGGACGGCCCCATGGTCGGTATGCAGTCGAGGAGTAGCAGCCTCGCCCGCCGAACGACCGCGCATGGGGCCCGGCCCGGCTCCCCAAGACGCCCAAGCGTTCATCGCCGTCCTCGACGTGGTGGACCTCGCGCGCTACCGCATCGTCGGCACATACACCCGGTACGATGAGACCGTCCGCAACGCGCTCCAAGACGCCAGGCAGAAAATCCTCGCCGGGTTCGAGCCACCGGGCCGCAAGCGCGAGAACCACCTCATCTGGGCGGCTCCGGGGACCGGCAAGACCTACTTTGTCCAGCAGGTCGCCGCTTCGCTAACTGACCGCATGCGATACCACGAGGTCAACCTCGCCAAATGCACCGAGCCGGAGTTCCGCGCTGCACTTGGGCAACTCGACGAGGGCCAGGCGTGCCTGTGCCTCATCGACGAGTGCGACGCAAAGCCGCAGGAACCTTGGCCATACGAGGTCCTGCTCCCCTACCTGGACGCCGCTGTTGAGCGGGGTGCCCGGTTCGTCTTCGTGCTGGCAGGCAGTTCGGGGACGAGCCTGGAGGACATCAAGCAGCGCATCGCCGCTCGACCGAAGGGCACCGACTTGCTGAGCCGCATCCCAACCGGCCACGAGCACGTCATCGGCCCCATGAGCCTGGGGGATCGGCTGCTGATCGTGCTGAGCCAGTTGCGGCAGGCCGGCCAGGAGACCGGACGCGATGTCCGGGCCATCGAGAAACTTGGACTGTACTATGTGGCGCTCAACCCCCGGCTCGCTAACGCCCGGCAGTTGCGTGAGTTCGCGGTCCGGGCGGTCGAGCGGGTGCCTAAAACTGATGACCGGGTGAAGTATGACCACTTGTTCGTCCCAGGCGACCCGGAGAACAAGACGTTCTGGGCCCAAGCGTCGCCGGTCGCCGAGCGGCTGGTGAACGCCTTTGTCGTTCTTGCGGGGGACCGCGTTACAATCGCCGCCACTGCGGCTACTTCCACCCCATCACCCGATGGCGCGGCGGTCGCTCCCCCGGTCGCGGCCGGGGATGCCCGCCCTCGTACCAATCTGCCGCGCCAACTGACCAGTTTCGTCGGACGAGAGCGGGAGATTGAAGAGGTGAAACGGCTCCTGCCCACCACTGTGCTGCTGACCCTCCACGGGCCAGGCGGCTGTGGAAAGACACGGCTCGCGTTCCGGGTGGCCGCTGACCTCGTCGACCAGTACCCTCACGGCGTCTGGGTGGCGGAGTTAGCCCCGTTATCCGACCCGGGTCTCGTCCCTGCAACCGTCGCAGCCGCGCTCGAAGTCCAGGAGCAGCCTGGGCATTCCCTGATTGAGACCCTGCAGAACTTCATGCGACGGAAATCGCCGCTCCTCGTGATGGACAACTGCGAGCACCTAGTGAGCGCATGCGCCGAACTCGCCAACGCGCTGCTGCGGGCCTGCCCCACCTTGCGAATTCTCGCGACGAGCCGCGAACCGCTCGGTATCCCCGGCGAAGTCGTTTGGGACGTCCCGTCACTATCTGTGCCCGAACCATCTCGGGTTGCGCCCCTGGAACACCTAACACGGTTCGACGCGGTACGCCTCTTTGTTGAACGGGCGGTCGCGACCAGACCCGGGTTTGCGCTCACAACGGACAACGCAGCCGCTGTCACCCAAGTGTGCTCCCAGTTAGAAGGTATTCCACTTGCCATCGAATTGGCAGCCGCCAGAGTCAACGTACTAACTGCGGAGCAAATCGCCGCCCGGTTAAACGACCGTTTCCGACTACTCGTCGGGGGCAGTCGTACCGTACTGCCCCGCCACCAAGCGCTGCGGGCAACGATGGATTGGAGTTACGGGCTTCTCTCCGAACAAGAGCGGCGGGTACTCCGTCGCCTATCAGTGTTCGCGGGCGGATGGACGGTGGATGCCGCCGAGCACGTCTGCGCGGGAGGAGCCGTCGAGCCACCGGACATTCTGGACACGCTGACCCGCCTCGTCGACAAGTCGCTGGTGATCTTCGAGCATTGGAGAGAACCACCGCACTATCGGTTGCTCGAAGTAGTGCGCCAGTACGGCTGGGAGAGGCTGAGCGCGGCAGCGGAGGTCGCCGAGGCTCGTGCCAGCCATTTGGCCTGGTTCCTTGCGCTGGCTGAGCAGGCTGACGCGGCGCTAGGGGGTCCTGAACAGAATCGCTGGCTTGCACGACTGGAAACCGAACATGACAATCTGCGGACGGCGTTAGAATGGTGCGCCACAGACTCATCGCGCGCGGAACTTGGCTTGCGACTCGCCGGAGCGCTTGGAGGGTTCTGGGAGACCCGTGCTCACTTCAGCGAGGGACGCGCGCGGCTCGAGACGATGCTGTCCTTGGGGCACGATGCCGGTCCCGACCTGCGTGCAAAGGTGCTCTACGCGATGGGTGCGCTGAGGCGGTCGCTCGGAGAGTACGAGCAAGCGGCGGCGGCGCTTGAGGAGAGTCGTGGATTGTCCCAAGCCGTGGGTGATACACGGGGCGTGGCGCGTTCATTATATGTCCTCGGATTCATCGCACTCTATCAAGGCGATCTCGAGAAAACCACAAGGTTGCTCGAAGAGAGTCTTGGGATGTTCCGTCAGTCGAAGGACCGGCACGGCATAGCGGCGGCCCTGGACAAGTTGGCACGGACCGCGATGCGACGGGGAGATTATGAGCGGGGACGGGCACTGGCCTCGGAAAGTCTGACTCTCGCTCGAGCACTGCAGGATACGCACGGCGTTGCGCTTGCTCTCAACTGTCTGAGTCTCCTGGCTCTCCATGAGGGGAACATCGAACAATCCAGGGAGTTCGAGGAAGAAAGTTTGGCCCTGGCCCAACAGTTAGGTGATCGCGAGGATATCGCGGATTCTCTCAGCATCCTCGGCAACGGCGCGATTTACCAAAGTGACTATGAGAGGGCGACGGCCCTGATCGAGAAAAGTCTGATGATAGCCCGGGAGATCGGATACCGGCGTGGCGTTGCCATTCAATTGTTGCTGCTGGGGACTATAGCGTCCGCCACAAAGGACGACTCTCGTGCGTCAGTATTCCTCCGAGAGAGTCTCGCACTGTTCCGAGACCTTCGCGAGAAGGGATGGGTGCCGTCGTGCCTGGAGGCGATCGCGGGTCTGGCCACACGGCACTCCGGACGGCGTGCCGCCCGGCTCTTCGGAGCGGCGGCAAGCGCGCGGGAAACCTATGGTCTGACCCTCCATCCCTCGGACCGCGATCGCCGCGACGGAGACATGGTTACGGTCCGGACTCAATTGAGTGAGGCGGCATTTGCCGCCGCCTGGGCGGGAGGCCGTGCAATGACGCTGGAGCAGGCCGTCGAGTACGCGCTGGCTGAACCGCCGTCAGAAGAGAACGGGGCCTAGCGGTCTCCGAACCGCCTCGCCTGGTCGATAGCCAGGTTGGCCTCCTGGCCATGAACGGCCGCCTTTCCAGCCTCTCACAGTCGGCGATGAACTGTCGCTCCTCCGGAGTCCTCGAGGGCCTTTGCGTGTGCGGGGGGTCGCTCTCTTCTCAGTCCCGCTAGCCTGTAGTGCCTAAATCGCGAGAGGGAGCGTGTGTTCAAGACGTCACTTTTGCCTGGTGGACCTGGAGGGAATTGAACCCTCGACCTCCTCTACGCCAAAGAGGCGCTCTCCCGCTGAGCTACAGGCCCACGCGACACGTACGGGATAGAGCGTATTATAGCGGACGACGGTGAGCCGGTCTACGCCTGCGTGCGATCACCACAACGGCGGACGCCCGACGCCTCACAGCGACCGCTCGGCGTAGAGGTAGACGCGCTCGGTCGTAAAGCCGAGCGCCGACCCGAACGCTTCCGCGACCACATCGCCGGCCCAGTGCGTCCCCACCACCATGTGGACGCCGCGCGCGCCGAGGGCCGCGAGCGCCGTTCGCGCCAGCACCGTCCCGAGTCCGCGGCGGCGGTGCGTCTCTCGCACCCCGAGACGCCACTCGCCGACGTTTTCCCGGGACGCCGCCATCACAAATCCGACCGGGTAGCCGTCGCGGGTCGCAAGAAAAGTGCGAATGTCCCGTCCGCCGAGGTGGTGCGCCAGTTCGTGGCGCTGCGCCCGTCCGCCGAGGCATTCCTCGTCGAGCTGCGCGACCGCTTCTTCGTCCTGTCCCGCGAACGCCCGGCGCACCACGTAGCCCTCGGCGACCGCGCCGACGTCCGGCGCCGGCTCGGCACCGGCCGCCGCCGAAGGCAGATCGAGGCTCGAAACGACGAGCGCGTCCGCGATCGTAAAGTGGCCCGTTATGACGAGCCGCATGCCGAGTGGATTGCGCTCCATCGTCCGAAGGCGCAGTTGGTCCTGGCGCGCCTCCTGAAAGCGGCGGGTGAGCTCGGCGTCGACGCGGTCGACCACCGTGCGCAGCGCCTGCGCGGTCGGGATCTGGCGCAGGGCGTCCGGCAGCAGCAACACTTCCTCGGCGAGCAGCCGGTTCTTGTCGCGGCCGAACACCAGCAGCCCGGCCGGCTCGCGGTTCAGCTCCAGCACCACGACGTCTTTCTCAGACTGGATCCACCACACGTCCTTCGGGCCGATCGCGCCGTACCCGCCGAAACATGCCGAGTAGCCCCCGTGGTAGACACCCTCGAAGAGACGCAGGATCGTCTCCGCGTCGCCGCTCCCCGCGGGCCGCAGCGTCAGAAGCATCTCACCGCTCGAGGATCGGCGTGTCGCCCCAGAGGCGCTCGAGGTTGTAGTACTCGCGCTCGCGGGGATTCATCACATGCACGACCACGTCGCCGAAGTCGAGCAGGACCCACCGGCCGTCGTCCCGGCCCTCCGCGCGGGGCTTCGGCACGCCCGCGTCCTTCATCGCCTCTTCGATCGCGTCGGTGATCGCACGAACCTGCACGCGCGTGGTCCCGCTCGCGATGACAAAATAGTCGGTGACCGGCGTGTGTTCCTGAAGGTCGAGCACGAGCACGTCGCCGGCCAGCTTGGCGTCGGCGGCGTCCGCGGCCAGCAGCGCCTTGCCGCGTGAATCCACTAAGCGCCCCCGCCTCCCTCCGTGTCCGCCCCGCCCGCCCCGGCAGGCGTCCGCGCCTTGGTGTAGAGGCGGTGCTTCACAATGTAACCTTCCACGGCCTCCGGCACGAGATACCGGATCGGGCGCCCGTCGCGGACGCGGGCGCGGATGTCGGTGCTGCTGATCGCCATCGCGGGGATCTCCAGCGTATGCACGTTGTGCAGATGCGCGCGCAGCGGCCCCGTCACAGCCGACCACGCCTCGGGGTCGAGGCGGTAACCGGGACGGTTGGCCGCGATGAACCGGCACAACCCGAGCAGCGTCGCGGTCTCCCGCCATTCACCGCGCAGGATCTGCTCGAGGGCGTCCGCGCCGGTGATGTAGTAGAGATCGTCATCGGGATACCGCCGGCGCAGTTCCTGGATCGTGTCGATGGTGTACGAAGGCCCCGGCCGCTCGATCTCGAGCCGCGACACCGAAAAGTGCGGGTTCGTGACGGTGGCGAGAAACGTCATCAGATAGCGGTCTTCGGGTTGGGAGACGTCGCGCGGATCCTTATGGGGCGGGTGCCGGTTCGGCACGAAGACGACAGCGCTCAGGCCGAACCGCCATCGCGCCTCGTCCGCCGTCACCAAGTGGCCGTAGTGTACGGGATCGAACGTGCCGCCCATGATCCCGACCCTACCCACGGCCACCTCCCGTGCCGGCACCAGGGGCGAGGTTCTCGGCCGCGCCGACGCCCTCCTCCGACGCACGCGCCTCCCGGAGCAGGCGGACCATTGCGGTGATGAGCGCCGGCACGCCTTCCCCCGTCGCGGCAGAAATCGCGAGAGCCGGGCGGCCGCGCGCGGTCGCGGCCGTGACGAAGGCGCCGGCACGCGCCCGCGCCTCGGGCAGATCGATTTTGTTGCCGGCGAGCAGCGCCGGGCGCACCGCGAGCGCCGGCGCATACTGTTCGAGCTCGCGCATCACCGTTGCGACGGCTGCCTCGGGGTCGGGCGCGCTGAGATCGACGAGGTGGATCAGCACGCGCGTCCGGCCGATGTGCCGGAGGAATTCGTGCCCGAGCCCCGCACCGCGATGCGCCCCTTCGATGAGGCCCGGAATGTCCGCGACCACGATGCCGTCGGTGTCCGGCAACGGCACCACCCCCAGCATCGGCTCCGTCGTGGTGAACGGGTAGTCGGCGATCTTGGGACGCGCGGCCGAAATGCGCGCAAGCAGCGACGATTTCCCGGCGTTCGGCAATCCGACGAGACCGACGTCCGCGAGCAGCCGGAGTTCGAGCCGCAGCGCACGCTCCTCGCCGGGCTCGCCGGGTTCGGCCTGGCGCGGAGCCCGATGTGTCGGGGTGGCGAAGTGCGCGTTGCCGCGCCCGCCCTTGCCGCCGCGGGCCACAGCCACCTGCTGGCCCGGCCGGACGAGGTCGGCCACGACGTCACCCGTCGCGGCGTCGACGACGATCGTCCCGGGCGGCACGGCGACGACCGCGTCCCGACCCGCGCGGCCGCTGCGGCGTGAACCCTCGCCGTGGGCCCCGCGCGTCGCGCGAAAAAGCCGCCGGTAGCGAAACGGCAGCAGCGTATTCAGGTTCGGGTCGACGCGCAAAATGACGTCACCGCCGCGGCCGCCGTCGCCGCCCGACGGACCGCCCTTCGGCACATACTTCTCGCGCCGGAAGGCGACAACCCCGTTGCCGCCGCCGCCGGCCTTCACCTGAATCGTCGCCCGATCAATGAACATCGGTCATTCGTCCGCAAAGGTGAAGCCCCGGGCCGCCCGCCCGAGGCTTCGCGATCGTCGACGCTGCGTTACGCGCCTGCCGGATACACCGAGACCTGACGGCCGTCGCGGCCGCGCCGTTCGAACCGGACCACGCCGCCCGCGAGTGCGAAAAGTGTGTCGTCTCGACCGATCCCCACGTTCTGCCCGGGACGGTAGCGGGTGCCTCGCTGGCGCACGAGCACGCTGCCCGCCGGCACCGTCTCGCCCGCGAACCGCTTGATCCCGAGCCGCTGCGCGTTGCTGTCACGTCCGTTCCGGGAACTGCTGCCGCCCTTCTTATGCGCCACGGCCGCTCCCTCCCAACTCGATCCGCTCGATCCGCACGCGGCTGAGGGGCTGCCGGTGCCCGACCCTGCGGCGGTAGTGCTTCTTTGGCCGGAACTTCCCGACGGTCACTTTGCGCATGCGCCCGTGCGAAAGCACCTTGGCCATGACCTGCGCGCCGGCCACGACCGGCGTGCCGCATTGGATCGTGTCCGCATCCACGACCATCAGGACGCGCCCGAGCACAACCTCGGCCCCTTTGTCCGCCGCGAGGCGGTCCACTTCCAGGACCTGGCCCTCCTCGACGCGCATTTGCTTGCCGCCTCTATCGATCACCGCGTACATGCGTACTCCACCGTCCTGACGTTCGTGGGCACCAGGAGATGGTACCATTGACACCCAGGGGTGTCAAATGTGGCTCGGTCGGGGCGAATCACGATCGACCCGGCCTTGATCACCGGCCGTTTCCTAGGATCGTTCGCCGGCCGGCCGACGACGGCGGCCTCCCCTGCCTCGGCCGCGGCGCCGCGGACGCATTGGTCCGTTCGTCGAGATGATCGGCAGCGGCGCGGGTTCGATCGGCGGCGCCGGTTCCGGACGGCGGCCCCGCATCCACGCCCAGAACCGCTCGAGCACGCCGAGATGGGGGGCTTCGATCGGGCGCAACACCCGCGCGTCGACCGTCTCGTCGTCGGGGATGTTGAGTGGCTCGCCGCGCACGGGGTCGAGCCAGATCGCCTCGCCCGCGCCATCTCCTTGGGCGGCCTGCCGGGCCGCGGCTTCGGGGGTGTCAGCCTGCCGCACCACCGCGCGGTCGAGATGGATACCGGGGCGCGCCAGCACGAGGACGCGCTTGCCGGTGGCCTCCTCAAGGGCCTGCCGCCACGCGAGGTCCTCTTCGAGCCGCGCCGCCACCTCAGGGTGCACCTCGGCGACCACGTAGGCG
>DATEGA010000216.1:0-22157 GCA_035280345.1 bacterium
GATCTCCGCAACGGCGCGGCCGCGGCCACCATCCCCTTCGCGGCGCTCGCGCGCGCACAGGGCGATCCGATCATGAAGAACATCGTCGCCCTCGGCGTCTCCGCGCGGCTGCTCGGTCTCGACGTGGAGATTCTGCGGGACACTGTGCGCCGGCGATTCGACGACAAGAGCGCACGCGTGCGCGAGCAGAACACCGCCGCCGTAGACGCCGGCTGGCGCCACGCCGACGCCCATCTCGCCGGACACGCGCGCGCCGCGGGCCTGCCGCGTGCCCGCCAGGCCGGACACTGGCTCCTCTCCGGCAACGACGCGATCGCCCTGGGGGCGCTCGCCGCGGGTTGCCGGCTGTACGCGAGCTACCCGATCACGCCCGCGAGCGACATCCTGGAATGGATGGCCGCGCATTTGCCGGCGGTCGGGGGCGCCGCGCTGCAGACGGAGGACGAGATCGCCGCGCTCGGCGTGGTGATCGGCGCGGGCTACGCCGGCGTGCGCGCGATGACCGCGACGAGCGGGCCGGGCCTTTCTCTGATGACGGAAACGATGGGGCTCGCGGGCATGGCGGAAATTCCGGCGGTGATCGTCGCCGCCCAGCGGCCGGGCCCGAGCGCCGGCATGCCGACAAAACACGAGCAGAGCGATCTGCTGCATATGGTCTATGCCTCGCACGGCGAGTTTCCGCGGATCGTCCTCACACCGGGCACGCTCGAGGAGTGTTTCGCTGACACCGCGCTGGCGTTCAACCTGGCGGAGCGGTTTCAGTGCCCCGTCCTGGTCGCCGTGGATCAGGATCTGGTGCTGACGCGCACCACGGCGCGCCGCCTGCCGCTTGACGCGGTACAGGTCGACCGGGGCGCTCGCCTCGCCGATCCCGAGGCCCTGCGCGTGGGCGCGGCGTACGAGCGCTACGCCGTCACGGCGAGCGGCATCTCGCCGCGGGCGGTGCCGGGCCAGGCGGGGATCCGGTTTCTCAGCAGCGGAGACGCCCACGACCGGCGGGGCGTGATCGACGTGGAAGACCCGGAAGTCCGGCGCACGATGGTGGACAAGCGGCTCCGCAAAACGCGAGAGGTCTGGCAGCACGCGGCGGGCACCGCCGGGGAGGGGGACGGCGACGTGCTCGTCATTTCGCTCGGCTCGCCCTGCGGGCCGGTGCGTGAAGCGGCAGCCCGTCTCCGCGCGGATGGACGCGCCGTCCGGGTACTGCGCATCCGTTGTCTCTGGCCGTTTCCGGCGCACGAAGTGGCGCCCGAAGTTGCGCGCGCCCGCCGCGTCGTCGTGGTCGAGCACAACGCGACGGGCCAGGTCGCGACCCTCGTCCGCAGCCAGGTCGGCGGGCACGAGAAGATCACGGGCCTGCGGCGGTACGACGGGCTGCCCTTCCGTCCCGCCGACATCGAGGAGGGACTCCGGTCGCAATGGCCACCGTCTTGACCCACAAAGACTTCGCCGCCGAACGGGCGACCTGGTGCCCGGGGTGCGGCGACTTCGCGGTGCTGCGTGCGCTGCAGGAGGCGTGCGTGCGCCTCTCGCTCGCGCCGCACCGCGTTGTCCTCGTCTCGGGCATCGGCTGCTCCGGGAAGATCACCTCGTACATGGGCACCTACGGCTTCCACACCCACCACGGGCGCACGCTGCCGGTAGCGACCGGCATCACGCTCGCGAACCGGGAGCTCACCGTCATCGCCGCGGCCGGCGACGGGGACGCCTACGGCATCGGGCTCAACCACCTCATCCACGCGATCCGGCGCGACGTCGACGTGACGTACGTCGTCATGGACAACGGCGTCTACGGCAACACGAAGGGCCAAACGTCGCCCACCACCGCCGCCGGCGTGCGCACACCGTCGTCGCCACTCGGGGCGGTGGACGAGCCGATCCACCCCCTGCGCCTCGCGCTCGCCGCGGGCGCCACCTATCTCGCCCAGGGATCGAGCGGCGATCCCGCGCAGCTCACGCGGCTCGTCGAGCAGGGCATCGCGCACCGCGGCTTCGCGCTGATCAACGTCATCAGCCCCTGCCCCACCTACGACCGGGTGCGGACCTACCCGTGGTGGCGGGAGCGCCTTCAGAACGTCGACGACGACGCCGGATACGACACAGCCGACCTGGGTCGCGCCTGGGATCTCGTCGCACACCAGGACACCGAGGTCATCGGCCTCCTGTACCACGCGCCGCGCCGGCACCCGCTCGTCGAGCGGCTGCCGGGCTTCGCGCGGTCGCCGCTGGCCCGGGAGACGCTCCGTCCCGACCTCGACCGGGTCCGCCGTATCCTCAACGAGGAATACGGCCTGTGAACCCCGCGGAGGCCGCGCTCTTCGTCGATCCGGCGCTCGAGACGATGCCTCACGAGGATCTCGCCGCGTATCAGTGGCGGCGGTTCGCGCGCCTCCTGCGGTCGATCGCCGCGCGCAATCCGTTCTACCGGGCGAAATGGCAGGACGTGGGCGTGGACGACGACCGCGCGATCGCCGACTGGGAGGCGTTCCGGCGTCTGCCGTTCACCACGAAGGCCGAACTCACCCGCGACCAGGAAGCTCACCCGCCCTACGGCAGCGATCTGACGTTTCCGATTGAGCAGTACGTCCGCGTCCACCAGACCTCCGGGACCACGGGCCGGCCGCTGCGGTGGCTCGACACCGCGGGCTCGTGGGACTGGTGGCAGCGCTGCTGGCAATTCGTGTACCGCGCCGCGGGCGTCGGGCCGGGCGATCGGATCTTCTTCGCCTTCTCGTTCGGGCCGTTCATCGGGTTCTGGTCGGCGTTCGACGCGGCACGCCGGACCGGGGCGCTCGCGATCCCGGGCGGCGGCCTCGACTCCAACCTCCGCGTGCGCCTGCTCCAAGAAAGTCAGGCGACCGTTCTCGTGTGCACGCCGTCGTACGCGCTGCGGCTCGCCGAGGTCGCGCGCGTCGCGGGCGTAGACCCGGTGCGGCTCCCGGTGCGCGTGACGATTCACGCGGGCGAACCGGGCGCCAGCATCCCGTCGACGCGCCGCCGCATCGAAGCGGCATGGGGCGCCCGCTGCATCGACCACACTGGGCTCACTGAGGTCGGCGCGACCGGCTTTACGTGCCGGGCCGGCGAACTCCACCTCAACGAGAGCGAGTTTATCGCGGAAGTGATCGATCCGGTGACCGGCGAGCGCGCGCCCGGCGACGTGGGCGAGCTCATCCTCACGAACCTCGGCCGTGAAGGCTCGCCCGTCGTCCGCTACCGCACCGGCGACCGCGTGCGGCTCGTCCGGGAGCGCTGCGGGTGCGGCCGGACGTTTGCGCGGCTGGCCGGCGGCATCCTGGGCCGCGCCGACGACATGCTCGTCGTGCGCGGGGTCAACGTTTTTCCAAGCGCCATCGAGGACGTCGTGCGGCAGTTCGAATGCGTCGACGAATTCCGGATCGAAGTGCGGCGCGAGCGCGAGATGCTCGACATCCGCGTCGTGGTGGAGATCGACGGCGAACGCCATCCGGCCGACCAGATCACACTCACGTTGGCCGATCTTCGGGCGCGGCTCCGCGCCGCCTGCGGTATCCGGATCGACGCGGAGGCGGCCGCGGCCGGCACGCTGCCCCGGTGGGAGCTCAAGGCGCGCCGGCTCGTCCGGATGGAAGGCCCCGTGCGGCCGCCCTCCTGATGGCGCCGGCCGTGCGGGTCAACCGCGATCGCCTGTGGTCGAGTCTTATGGCGATGGCCGAGATCGGGAAAACGCCGACCGGCGGCGTCCGCCGCCTCGCGCTCAGCGACGCCGACCGGGACGCCCGCGACCGGCTGGCGACGTGGCTCCGTGAGGCCGGCTTGGCCGTACGGGTGGATGACCTCGGCAACATGTATGGCCGCCGCGCGGGCAGCGACACAGGCGCCGCCCCGGTCGTCTTCGGTTCTCACCTCGACACCGTTCCGACCGGCGGACGCTTCGACGGTGTACTCGGCGTGATGGGTGCGCTGGAGACCGTGCGCGCCCTGAACGACGCGGAGGTCCGGACGAGGGCCCCGCTCGAGATCGTCAACTGGACCAACGAGGAGGGCGCGCGCTTCGCCCCGGCGATGCTGGCCAGCGGGGTGGTCTCCGGCCGGTTCACCTGCGAGGAAGCCTACGCGGCGCGCGATGACGGCGGCCGCACATTCGGCGAGGAATTAGCAAGGATCGGGTACCGCGGCGGGGTGGACCACCGCCTGCGCGCCTGCGCCGCCTATCTCGAGTTGCACGTCGAGCAGGGTCCCGTGCTGGAGCGCGCGCGCAGCCAAATCGGCATTGTGGAAGGCATCGAGGGCATCTCCTGGAACCGCGTCGAGGTGACCGGCCGCGCGGCCCACGCCGGTCCCACCCCAACGGCGGACCGCCGAGATGCGCTCGTGGCCGCCGCCAAGCTCGTGTTGCTGGCGCGTGACGCGGCGGAACACCTTGATGGGGTCAGGACAACGGTCGGCCACATCGAGGTGTCGCCCAACACCGTAAACGTCGTGCCGGGCCGCGTCGAGATGACGCTCGACGTGCGGTCTCCCCGCGACGCGGGGCTCGACGAGGTCCTGCGCGCGGCCGACGAAGCCTGCCGCGGCATCGCCGACCTGGACCGGGTCGCTGTCCGCCGCGCTGAGTTCTGGCGGAGCCCGGTGACGCCGTTCTCGCCGCGGGTGATCGAGGCCGTGGCCGGCGCCGCGGCGGGCCGGGGCTTCAGCGCGACGCGCCTCTGGGCCGGCGCCGGCCACGACGCTAAATACATGGCCGACCGCTATCCGACCGGCATGATCTTCGTCCCCAGCAAGGACGGGCTAAGCCACAACGAGGGGGAATGGACCCCGCCCGAGGACTGCGCGCGCGGCGCCGAGGTGCTGCTCGACGCCGTCCTCGGCCTCGCCGGTGTCGTGCCCTAACAACAGAGACTAACCGGCGGAAGGCGCCGGCCTGCCCGTGCGCGGCGCGGAGGAAAAGTGGCCGGTCGCGGCGAGATTCTTCACAGACCACGCTCTTGCGGCTTCGAGAACGTCATACCGTGCGTAAAGGAGGACCCACGCGTATGGCACAGGCAACCGCGACGGCTACGGTCTCAACCGAGCGCGATGTCACCTACTATCCCGAAGACCGGCTGCCCTGGCCCCAAACGACCCTGCTTGGCATCCAGCACGTCATGGCGATGTTCGGCGCGACCGTCCTCGTCCCGCTCATTCTCGGCTTCAACGTCAACACCGTACTGTTCTTCAGCGGCATCGCCACGCTGATCTTTATCGCCGTCACCGGCGGCAAGGTGCCGAGCTATCTCGGCTCATCGTTCTCGTTCATCGGCTCGGTGCTCGCGATCCAGGGCGGCGCGGGACACAATCAATCGCTGGCGCTCGCCGGGATCTTCGTGGCGGGCCTCCTGTACTTCGTGATCGGCGTGGTCGTGCATCTCGTGGGCGGAAAAGTCATCCGGTTCTTCATGCCGCCGGTGGTTACCGGCACGGTCGTCGCGGTCATCGGGCTCGCGCTGGCCGGTCCCGCGTGGGCCAGTTACTCGAAGGACCTGTTCACGGCGACCGTCACAGTCCTCGCCGCCGCAATCGCCAGCGTGTACCTACGCGGCTTCCTCCGCCTCCTGCCGATCCTCGCCGGGATCATCGTCGGATACGTGGTCGCGCTGCTCGATCCCGCCTGCGCCGCTCCGGCCGCGGGCTGCCATGTCAACTTCGCGCTGGTGAGCGGTGCCGCGTGGTTCGGCCATCCGCAGTTCAGCTTCCCGCCGCAGTTCACCGGCCGGGCGGTCAGCCTGTTCTGGTTCATTCCCATCGTGCTCGTCGCCGAGAACGCCGGGCATGTGTACGCGATCAGCGGGCTGATGAAACGCGACCTCAGCGGCTATCTGGGGCGGACGTTCATGGGCGACGGCCTCGGCACAATGCTGAGCGCGCTCTTCGGCGGCACGGGCGAGACCACGTACGCGGAAAACATCGGCGTCATGGGCGTGACGCGCGTGTTCTCGATCCCGGTCTACATCACGGCCGCGATCGTCGCGATCCTGCTGGGCTTCGTCCCGAAGTTCGGCGGGCTCGTCAACAGCATCCCGGCGAGCGTGTTGGGGGGCATCGAATTGTACCTGTTTGGCCTCATCGCTGCGATCGGCGGCAAGATCTGGGTCGACGGCCGCGTCGACTTCTCGAACCGCGCCAACCTCGCGACGGTCGCGATCCCGCTGATCCTCGCGGCGAGCGCCGCGGACATTAAGGCCGGCCCCTCCTTCGAGATCAACAACCTGGGACTCGGCGCGCTCGGCGCGATCATTCTCTACCAGATCCTGCGCCCAGCCGCGGGCGCGTCTGCCGAGTCGCCCGGCGCAGCGGACGCGTAGAACGCTCGGCGCGGCCCTTCAGACCGCGCCGTAGAAATGGTGGTACTCCCAGGCCGCCTGGCGGCGTAACTCGTCTTCGGCCCAGCGGGGTTCGCCGAAACGCGCCGGCGACAGCGGGGACATGTCGATCGGCGGGCGCCCGTCGGTGATCCACGAAGCGAGGACCTCCCCGAGTGCCGGAGCGATTGACAGCCCCGCCACGTTGCAGCCGCTGGCGAAGAAAAACCCTTCCGCCGCGGGCGCCGGACCGACGAGATGCTCGCCGTCGGGCGTCATCGTGGGGATACCGCCGCGGTGTTCACGCACCGCGGCCGTTTCGAGCACAGGCAGCTGCGTCCGAACGTCGGCGCCCGCGCGCCTGATGACGTTCGGGTCCAGCGGCGTGTCTTTGACGTCGAACCGCGGGCCGAGCGTTTCCATGTCGAAGAACCTCGGGCCCTCCTCAAAGACGCCCCAGAGCAATCCGCCCTCGCACGGCCGCACGTAGACCCCCGCGTCCATGATCCTGATCATCGGCAGGTCCGGTCGGACGCCGTCGATCGGCTCCGTCACGAACAGCTGATGCCGCGTCGGCACCAGCGGGATGCGCAGCCCACTGGCTTCCGCCATCTGCCGCGTCCACGCGCCGGCGGCGTCGACGACCACGGACGTCTTGATTCTGCCGCGGTCGGTCTCGACGCCGATCACGCGTCCCCCCTCTACGAGCACGCGCGTCACCGTCGTGCGCGGCAGCAACAGGGCGCCTTTTGCCTCGGCCCCGCGCGCAAACCCGATCGCGACCTGCGCAGGGTTGAAGTAGATATCGTCGCCCACCCGCATCACCGCCGAGAGGCCGTGGGGCCGCAAAAACGGGTGCAGCCGGTGCGCCTCCTCCGGTGAAATCTGCTCGACGTCGAGACCCATGCGACGGCCGCGCGCCAGGTCCGCGGCAATCACGGGCGCGTCCTCCGGCCGGCGCGCGAGCTTGAGGCTGCCGGAGTGCACCCACTCAAGCGGCTGCCCGGTCTCTTCTGTGAACTGCTTGAGGTGGACGGTCGCCGTCTTGACGAGCGAGATCATAAGGTCGTTCTTGCGCGCGCAGCTGACGAAGCCGGCCGCGCGGGGCGATGTTTGCGACGCGATGTCGTGCTTGTCGACGACCGCAACGCTGCGCCCGCCGGAGACGGCCAGATAGAACGCGGTAGCGGCGCCCAGGCCGCCCGAACCGATGACGACGACGTCCGCGTGGTTGATCATCCGGCCGCCGGCACACGCGCGCGCTCGACCTCGACCATGGCGTCAAACGCCGCCTGGCCGGCGGAGAATTCGAAAACGTCCACGGCCTCGTCCGGGATGGACGCCGCCCCCGAGGTAAGGTCGTTGAGCCCGGTCCACCCGTCGCGCATCCAGACGGTGGCGGCCGGAACGTCGCCGGTCACGCGCGCGCGGGCCCGGAATTCGCCGCGCTCGTTGAAGACCCGGAGCCAGTCCCCGTCGCTGAGGCCCCGTACGGCCGCGTCGGCGGGCGCGATCCACAGGCGCGGCTCGGGATCAAGGCGCGCAAGCGTCGGCAGCGCCCGCCCGTGGTCGTAGAACCCGTGAAACTGGGTGAGCGTGCGGCCCTGGCGAAAGGCGAGCGGATACCGCCCGGCCGGCGGCAGCGGCGTATAGACGGGCAGCGGCGGCAGGCCGAGCGACTTCGCGCGTTCCGAGTAGAACTCCACCTTGCCCGACGGCGTCGGAAAAACGAGATCGGGGTGCGCGACGTGCGAGACGCGCAGGGCGCGCATGCCGCCCTCGGCGCGCAGCGCCGCGACGGTGGCATGCCGCGTGGACGAATGGTCCAGAATCGCGTCGATCGGGCCTTCGTCGCTCGTCCACGGGAAGAACTCCGCGACGCCGAGACGCGCCGCAAGGTCCCGCAGCACCCGCGTGAGCGGCCGCGCCTCGCCGGCCGGCTCCAGGATTTTCGGCATGAGATAGAGGTGCGTGTTGGTGCTTTTGCAGCCGACGTCCTCGAGCCACGACGTGGCCGGCAGCACGATATCGGCAAACCGCCGGGCCGTGTCATTCATGAAGAGGTCGTGGCTCACGATGAGGCCCGTGCGCTCGAAGCCCCGGGCCACTTGCGCCGTATCGGCGAACGACGACAGCATATCGGTACCGAAGAGGCACAGGACTTGAACGCGGCCGGCCGCCAGCGCCTCGGTCACGCGCGGCATTTGGTTTGGAATGTAGCGGCCCGGCGGACGCCGGTCCGCGGCCGTGATGCTCGCCAGCGCCTGGCCGTGCGCCGAACTGCCGTGGCGCGGGCCGAACCCGGTCCCGGGCCGGCCGAGGTTGCCGGTGAGCGCCGGCAGGCACGCAACCGCCCGGCCCCCCTGCCAGCCGTTCGCGCCTTTGTGCATCGAACTCCCGCCGATCACGATCATCGCGCGGCGCGACGACGCGTAGCGCCGGGCGAGGGCGGCGATCCGTTCCGCGGGAACCCCGGTCTCCTGCGCCGCCCACGGGGTCGGGTAGGCCTGGACGTGCGCGGCCAGCGCGTCGAAGCCGGCCGTGTGCGCGGCGACGAACTCGCGGTCGTAGAGGCCTTCGCCGATGATCACGTGCATGAGCCCGAGCGCGAGCGCCGCGTCGGTGCCGGGGCGGATCAGCAGCACGTCATCGGCCTGCGCGGCGGCCTCGGTCTGCCGGATGTCGATCACCACGATCCCCGCGCCGCGCCGCCTCGCGGCGGCGAGGTGGCGCCCGGTATTCGGCTGGCTCGCTAGGTTGGCGCCCCACAGCACGACGAGGTCGGCGTGCGCGCCCATGTCTTCTTTCGTGCTGGTCTCGATCGGCCCGGTGAGCGCGATCCCGAACGCGCCGAGGCCCCAGCAGATCATCGTCGAGTTCCACCACTGGCAGCCGTACAGGTTCGCGAACCGGCGCAGCAAATGCCCGCCGACGCGGACGCCGTAGCTGTTGGCGTTGTTGCCGTGGCCCTGCCACAGTGCGACGGCCTCCCGGCCCGCACTGCGGATCCGCCCGGCGATCCGGTCGAGCGCCTCGTCCCAGGTCACCCGCCGCCACGCCTCGCCGGCGCGGCGGTCGCGCATCATGGGCGTCGTCAGACGGTTCGGGTTGCCGATGATCTCACGCGACGCCTGCCCGCGCACACACAGGAAACCCCGGCTGTCCGGGTTGTCCGGGTCACCGCGGACGCCCGCGACGCGCCCGTCCTCCACGTGCACCAGCATGCCGCACAGCGTGGGGTGGCAGTTCATCGGGCACATCGTGCGAAAGGTTTCCACGGGCCGCGCGCCTCCCTACTCGATCCTGAGTGTCATCCCGTCCTCCGCGCACTCCCACGGCGATTCGTCGCGGTGCGCCAGCATCTCCTCGCCCATGTGGGTGAGGATGACGCGCCGGCTGCGCAACTCGGCGCGGTGCTCCTTGAGGGTGCCGAGATCGAGGTGGTTAGGCAGCCGCCGGTCGTAGGCGTTGCACTCCAGCAGCAGCAGGTCGGCGCCGTCCGCGGCGCGGACGATTCCCGGCGCCCACTGCGTATCGCCGGAGTAGGCGATCGTTCGCCCGCCGCATTCGATGCGAAGCGCTGTCGGCGGGGCACCACACGGGTGTACGACCTCGTACGGCGTCACCACGAGTCCCGCGATGTGGTTTGGCGCCTCCAGCGCGTACTCGGCGATCTCGAGCGGATATCGAAACGGGATCCCGGCGGAGCCGGGGAACAGGCTTTCCATCACGTCGCGGAGGCGCGCCCGCGTTCCGGGCGGGCCGGCCACGAGCAACGGCCGGGTCCGCCGGACGTTGAAGTGGGAGTCGAGGATGACAAACGGCAGCCCGCCCATGTGGTCACCGTGCAGGTGGCTCAGCAGCACGACATCCACGGCGCCGCGGTCGACGCCCCACCGGTGCATCGCCTGCAGCACGGTCGCGCCGCAGTCGACGAGAAACCGGGTCGAACCGTCGGAGACGAGAAAGGACGTCTGGAAGCGCCCGCCGCCGCCGAAGGCGTCGCCGCACCCGAGCACCCGCAGTTCGACGGCCATCGGTGGGTCGTCGCGGCCGCTACTTCTTGCGAAACTGGCTCAGGAGCCGGTCTGCCTGCTGCTGCGCGTCGCGCAGCGCGGCCTGCGGGCTCTTCCGTCCGGTCAGCGCGGCCTGGAGGTCGTTGGAGTACGTGTTCTGGATCTCGCCGCCGTTGTGCGTCGAGAGCTCGGCCTGCGCGTACTGCAACTGGTCCCGCGCGGTCAGGGCCTGCGGGAACCGGTCGGCATACTCCTTGTATAGCTTGATGTTAAAGGCCGACTTCCGTACGGCGACGTAGCCGGAGGCTTCGCTCCACCGCGCCGCCTGCTGCGGGGCGGTCATCCACTGCACGAACTCCCACGCCGCGCGCTGGCGGTCGGCGGGAATGCCGCGGAAAATGTACAGGTTGCCGCCGCCGGTTGGCGTCCCGTACCGCTTGTCGGCCGGCATGAACGCGGTACCGAACTTGAACGAGGCGTTGCTTCGGATGAACGTCAGGCTGCCGGTCGAGTGGTAGATCATCGCGTACCGCCCGGCCACGAACTCTGTCGGCAAGGTCTCCCACGACACGATGCCGCGCGGCTCGACGCCGAGCTGCGGCAGGCGCAGCCAATACTGCAGCGCCCGGGCCGTCTGCGGCGTGTCGAAATAGGTCGCGGTGCCGTCGGCGGCGGCGATCCGGTCCTGACCGGCCTCGGCCGCAAACCCCTGGAACAACCAGTACGTGAAGCCCGACGTCGGGATCCCGACGCCCCACTGCGTGGCGGCGCCGCTCGAGTCGTGCACCGTCAGCTTCTGCGCGTCCCGCTCCAGTTCGGTCCAGGTTTTCGGCGGCTTCCCCGGGTCGAGCCCGGCCCGCTGGAACGCGTCCTGATTGTAGTAGAGCACGATCGTGCTGCGCTGAAACGGGATGGAGTAGGTCGTGGTGGCGGTGCGCGAGTTCAGCCAGAACGCGTTGAAGAAGTCGTTCCGGAACTGGTCGCCCCCCGACTGCTGGATGAACGCGTCGAGCGGAATGATCGCGTTGAGGTCGAGGAGGGTGAAGAGATCCGTCGACAGGAGCACCGCCACGTCCGGCGGGGTGCCGGCCATCACCGCGGTCTGCGCCTTCGTCATCGTCTCGTAGTAGCCGCCGGCGAAGATCGGCGTCACGTGAATGCCGGGGTGGATCCGGTTGAAATCAGAGACCATCCCGTCCATCACCTTGGCGAGCGGTCCCGACACGCCGACGGGATAGTAGAATTTGAGCTCGAGGGCCGCGCTCGCGGGCCGCGGCGCCGTGAGCGGGGCCGCAACGGCCACGGCCAGGAGCAGCACGAACAGAACGGTGCCACAGCGGTTCATCTCATCCCCCCAGGCGAACTGGAATCACGACCCCGCGCCTCATGTTCCGGTCAGCGAGACGCCTCTCCTCTCGGCGGTGAAAAAGCACGCGGGCCGGAGCGACGACAGGCGCCCGCCCCGGCCCGACGGCGATCGCGGCAAATCCGCGGTTACTGGACGATGATGGAGCCTCTCATGCCCTCGGGGACGTGCACGACGCACCAGTACGTGTACGTACCCGGTTTGGTGAACTTCAACGTGTACGACGTCGGCCCCGGCGGGTTCACCGGAAAGAGAAGACCGGAGTTGTAGTAGGCGCTACCGGTGTGCGCCGGTCCGCCCGCCGGTGCCAACACCTTGGGATTGAACCAAATCTTGGGAGGGCCCTGCGCCTGCTGCTCCAGCTGAAGAAACTGCGGCACCTCGCCTGGGCCCTGGAACGTGACGGTATGGATCTCAAAGGGATCCGTCATCGTCCACTTCACCGTGGACCCCGCCTTGACCCGGAGCGGCCCCGGTGTGAACCGCAGCAAGGTGATGTGCGCCTGCGCGCTACCGACCATCGGTGCGGTGTAGACGCCGCCGGACGCCGAGGCCTTCCACTTCGCGAGCAGCTGCTTGCCGGCGGCGAGCGAGGCAGCCCACTGGTCGGCTGCGGCCTTGCTCACTTGCGCCTGCGTCATCGGGGCCTTGCCGGCGCCCAGCACAATTACGGTCCCCTGCATGCCGGGATGAAGCAGGCATTGATAGACGTAGCGGCCGGGCGACGTGAACGTCAGTTTGTACGTCTTCCCGGACTCCTCAATGACGCCGGAGCTCGCCATGCCTGTGCCGTCGTACGACGATCCCCCCTGGGGAAACGCGACCTTCGGGTTAAACAGCACGCGGTGGTCGGGCTGCGGCAAGGCTAGCTCCGGCGGTGTCGCGCCGGATAGAAACGTCACTGTGTGCTCAAGCACCACGTTTTTGGCCCAGGTGATCGTGTCGCCGGCCTTGATCGTAATCGTGCGCGGAAAGAAATCCTGCCCCTGGAGCGCGTGGTCCGGCGTATCCGCGCCGACCAAAACCTTCCAGGTCGCGGGCTGCGCGCGCCCCGGCAGCGAGAGCCCGCCGACGGCGACGGCACAGATTAGAACGGCGATCCCAACTCGGTAAACCGCTCGCAGCATCTCAACCCCCCTTGAATCTCGGCCGGCCCCCCGGCCGCGGAACAACGTCTCGCGGCCGGCGCCCGCCGACCGCGATTCCCCCGGGTTCGAGGGCGGAGGGACCACTCCTGCTATCGGACGGCCAAATTCGGTGGGAGATTGATACTTGATCTTGGGCCTTCTCGGGTTTACCGGAACAGATCGCGAGAGGGATCCCGCAGAAGGGCTGCGGCGCCGACATCCCTCCCACTCTCCGCAAGCCGAAGCCCGCGGACGAGGACGGCCGGAATGGCTTCGGCGCACTGGCCCTGGACCAAGGTCGCCGCGCCGGCCAGTTCGTCGGCGATTGCCTCGCTCGACGTGCGCATCGTGTACCCATAGAGATCAGGCCGGCCGACGAGGCTCACCACGGGCTCCAACCCCGCGGCGCCGATACACACGCCGACGGCGCCCTCGCGGTGCGGGCGGCCGTGGCTGTCGTTAATGACGACCGCGACCGGAACCCCGAACGCGCCGCGCAGCGCGTCCCGGATCGCGCGGGCGGAGGCGTCGGGGTCGCGCGGCAGCAGGCTCACCACGTCCGGCCCGAGCCCCACGTTGCTGTGGTCGACGCCGGCGTTGGCCGAGATGAAGCCGAGCCGGTGCTCGGTGATCAGCACGCCGTTCTGGGCGCGCACAACGCGTTTGGACTCGCGCAGCACCACTTCGATCAGGCGCGCGTCCTTCCCAATCGTCTCGGCAAGGCGGAGGGCTTCGGGGCCGGGCCGCACCGCTGTGAGATCGACGACGCTGCCCTCGGCTTTGCTGACGACCTTCTGGGCGACCACGAGCACGTCGCCCGGTGCGGGGACCAAATCAGCGGCACGGATCGTGCGCACGATCAAGACCGGGAGATCGGTCCCCGGGCCGACCTCCGGGAACCCCGGCACGGCAACGAGCGTGACCCCGGTCACCGTTACGCCGGGGAAGCGATGCGCCGGAGCGCCGGCAGCACTTCCGCGCCGACGCGGTCGATCGTCGCGCGCTGGTCTACGGACGTCACCTGGATCGTCACGACGTCCGCGCCGGTCTCGACCAGCGGGCGGTACACTTCGACGAGTTCTTCCGCGGTTCGCGCCCACGCGTACTTGCCGATGATCTCGCGTCGGTCCATCGCGTCCGCGCGCGCCCGCAGCACGGCGGGGTCCACTTCCTCGAGGCGGCCCTCGACCCGGAGGCCGCGCCACGCCGCGAGCGCGCGCCACGCCTCATCCTCGTCCCGTGCGAGGATCGACCACCGCTGCGCCACGAGCGTGGGTTTGGGCCGGCCCGCCTCGCGGGCCGCCTCGAAGCACGGATCGATCACCTGTTCCCGCGCCTCCGCGGGGACCTTCACGCTGACGATCACACCATCCGCGGCGCGCCCCGCGAGTTTGGCGGCCAGCGGCGCGCCGGCCGAGATCCAGATCGGCACGCGGTGGATCGGCGGACTGTACAGTTTTGCCTTGTGGGTCTGATAGAACTCACCCGTGAAGTCGATCTTCTCGCCGTCGAGCAGGCGGCGCATGATCGCAACCGCCTCAACCATGCGGCCGCGCCGCTCCTTCGGTCCTGGAAACTCCCAGCCGAGCGGCCGCTCGTTGATGCCTTCGCCGCTGCCGACGCCGAGGGCGAAGCGTCCACCGGACAGCCGGTCCGTCGTCGCGGCGGCCTGTGCCACGAGCGCGGGATGATAACGAAACAGCGGACACGTGACCTGGGTGGAGAGGCGCACACGCGCCGTGCGCGCGGCGGCCGCGCCGAGCCATCCCCAGACGAACGCCGCGGCCGAGGCATCGTCGACCCAGGGATGGAAGTGGTCCGAGACCGCGACCGCGTCGAACCCCGCGCGCTCCGCCTGGACCGCGTGCTCGAGGAGCGTTTCGGGTTGAAACTGCTCGGTGCCGCAGAAATACGCGAATTCGGGCATCAGGCTCCCCCTTCCGGCCGGCGGCCTAGGCCGGGACGGCCGTTGCGACCGTGTAGCCGTCGAGCCGGAGATACCGGCGTGCCACGTCCCTCATCTGCTCGAGCGTGACCGCGTCGATAAGCGCCGGAAAGCGAAGCAGATAGTCGAGTCCAAGATCGAACAGCTCCAACTCGAGCAGCGCCTGCGCGATGCCGCCGTCGGTCTCGAGACGCAGCGCGAGCGAGCCGGTCACGTAGTCGCGCGCATCGCGCAGCTCGTCCCCGCGCACCGGCTCCCGCTGGAAGCCCTCGATCTCTCGCAGAATGCCGTCGATCGCGCGCGCGACGTTCGCCGGATTGACGCCGGCGCGTACGGCCCACGGCCCGCCGTAGAAGCCGGCCTGCGCCTGGCTGTACACGTAGTACGCCAGTCCCTCCTCATCGCGCACGCGCGCGCCGAGCCGGCCCATCAAACCGAGCCGGCCCAGGATCAAGTCGGCCATCACGCCGGCGTAGTAGTCGGGGCTCGTCCGCGCAAAGCCGGGCCCGCCGAGGACAATGTCGGCCTGCGTTTTACCGGGGATGGTGACCTGGGCCCGCTGGATCGACGCAGCGGGTCCCGCCGGCGGGATCGGTGGCAGCGCCGGCGCCGGATCGGGCGTCCATCCTTCGAACGCGCGCGCCAGGCGGTCGATGACCCACTCCGTCCGCACGTCGCCCACGACACTCATGACGAGCCCGTCGGGACGGTAACGCCGCCGGTGAAGCATCGCCAGATCGTCGCGCGTCGCCGCGGCGACGGTCTCCTCTTCGCCCTCCGCGGGTCGATGGTGCGGATGGCCGGCCGGAAACGCGGCCGCCCGGAAGGCTCGATCCGCCGCGGCCCGTGTGTCCAAGCGGGTCTCCCGGATGCCGGTGATCAGCTTGGCGCGCTGTTTCTCTACCTCTTCGGCCGGGAACATCGGCCGCAGCAGCACCTCTGCAAGGAGATCAAGCACGCGGCCCGCATCTTCGGAGAGACAGCGCGCCGAGAACCCCGCACCCTCGATATCGGCGGACACGCCGAGGCTCGCGCCGAGCGAGTCAAGCTCCAGGGCGAGTTCCTGCGAAGTGTGCCCGGCGGTGCCGCGTGTCAGCATTGAAGCGGCGAACACGGCGAGCCCGTCCCGGCCCGGCGGATCGGTGCGGGCGCCCGCCGGAAGATAGCCGCGCACCGTGAGCGCCGGATGCGCGTGACTCTCCCGCACCAACACCACGCCGGCGTTGGGAAGCTGCCGCCGGGTTACCATCTCCGGCGTAATGGGAACGGCGCCGACGCGGGTCTCAGGCATCAGCCGTCGCCACGAGCCGAGGCCGGCGCGGCCGCACCGGCGGTATGCGGGGATGCTGTGCGCGTCACGGCGTCAGTCGGCAAATACCAGCCGACCGTGCGGTTGCGCTCGTCGAAGACCCGCGCCACGGCGTCCTGTACCGCGCGCGGCGTCACCGCGGCGAGGCGCGCCTCAAACTCTTCCAGGAACCAGCCGCCGGCTACGACCTCGGTGCTCCCGAGCAGCACCGCCTGCTGGGTCACGCCGTCGCCGGCGTAGACCCATTGTGCGCGGGCCTGCTTGCGAATCTTGTCCAGCTCCGCCCCGTCGATTGGTTCCTCGGTGATCCGCGCGAGCTCCGCGAGGACGGCCTCCTCCGCGCGCTCCGGCCGCACGTCGGGACGCAGTGTCAGGCCGATCTCGAACAGCGCCGGATCCAGGGACGGCCGGAACGCACTTCCGGCCTCAACGGCCAGCTGGGTCTCCACCAACGCGCGGTAGAGCCGGCTGCTGCGCGCGCCGAGACCATCCCCGCCGAACACCCCCGGTCCCTTGAACCCGGAGAGCACGCCGTCGGCGATCAGCAGGGGAAAGAAGTCGGGGTCGGCCACCGCCGGCGCGTGAAAGGCCATCTGGCAGACGGGGACCGCGCCGCCGGGCCGCTTCAGCGTAACGCGCCGCTCGCCTTCCTGCGGCGGCTCGAGGCCGCGGATCAGCGGCGCTGGCGGGCCGGACGAGATCGGCTCGAACGCCGTGCGAATCTGCTCGAGCAGCGCCTGGGAGTCGAAATCGCCCACGGCGACCACGATCGCGTTGCGCGGCGAGTAGTACGTCTGGTAGTGGCGGACCAGATCGTCGCGCGTGATCGCGCGCAAATCGCTCTTGTACCCGATCACGGCATGCCGGTAGGGGTGGACGCGGTACGCGGAGCTTTCCACTTCCTCGTAGAGCGCGAAGTCGGGACTGTTTTCCGCGCCTTCACGCTCAGAGATGATGACGGTGCGCTCGCTCTCCACCTCGCCCGGCTCGAAGAGCGTGTTGACCATGCGGTCCGACTCGATCCGAATGCCGAGGCCAAGGTGTTCGGCCGGCAAGGTTTCGAAGTACGCGGTGAAGTCCTTCCAGGTGAAGCCGTTCCACGTCCCGCCGTGGCGGTTGACCAGGCGCGATAACTCGCCCTTGCCGACCGTGGGCGTGCCCTTGAAGAGCATATGCTCGACCCAGTGCGAGATGCCGGTGATCCCCGGCACTTCGTTCCGGCTGCCGACGCGGTACCACGCCCAAAACGTGGCGACGGGCGCGGTGTGCACCTCGCGCAGCAGCACCACGAGCCCGTTCGACAGCGTCGTCCGAACCGTCGGCGTCATGCTCACATTCTTTCCCTCGCTTGTCAGGGCCCGCCGGGCCACACCCCGCCGGCGCGGCCCGATCACCCGGCCTGTCTGACCGCTGCCTCCACGTCCTCGTACGGCGGTTCCTGGCCGGCTTTGTCGCTCAGCCAAGTGTAGACGACCTTGCCGTTCTTATCCATCACGAAGACGGAGCGCTTCGCGATGCCGTCGAGCAGGCCGATAAACGCGGGGTCGTACACCCCGAACGCCTTCATCGCTTGGTGGTTGAAATCGCTCAGCAGCGGAAAAGTCAGACCGTTGGCCTTTGCGAATTCGTTCAGTACATACGGCGTGTCCGCGCTGACCCCGTAGACCTGTGCGTTCAGCGAATTGAACCGGCTCAGGTCGTCGCGGAAGCGGCACATCTCCTTCGTGCACGTGCCGGTAAACGCGGCCGGAAAGAACGCGAACACCGTGGTCTTGCCGCGCAACTCGCTGACCTTGACCGCCTTGCGGTCGCCGTTGACGAGAACGGCCTCCGGTGCCTGCTGCCCAACCTGGACCGACATGGGCGCCTCCGTGTAAAGCATCTCTACCACTTGACCCCGAACGCCCGGGGCCGTGCCGCGATTCCCGGCTACCCCGCGGCCGCAAACCGCTCGAGCAGCCGTGCCATCAAGCCGATCGTCTCCCCGAAGTCGCGCTCCCGAACGTTCTCGTCCGGCGCATGGGCGCGGCTGCCCCAGTACCCGCCGCCGGTGCTGACGAGCGGGAGATTGAGCACCGGCCCGAGATCGTGCATTGGTCCGGTGCCGGCCGACGTCGGGTAGACGAGCGTCGCACGGCCGGTCGCCTCCGTCACCACATCGCGCACGAGCTGCACGAACGGGTCGCGCAGGTTTGTCCGCCACGGGTATTCACCGCCCAGCACGACCACCTCGATGTCGTGGAAGCCCTGCGCGTCGAGATGCCGCCGCACGCTGCGCGCGACCTCATGCGGATCCTGGTCGGGCACCAGGCGAAAGTCGACCTTGGCGTGCGCCGCCGCGGGTAGCACCGTCTTCGAGCCCTCCAGCGTGTAGCCGCCCCAGATGCCGCAGACCGTGCAGGTCGGCGTGAAGAGCAGTTGCCGGACCGCGTCCGCGCCGCGGACGCCGCCGAGCAGCGCTTGAACGCTCGCGCGCTCGCGGATGCCGTCGACCGTCTCCGCCGGGATCTCCCCGGCCGCCGCCTCCTCGTCGGGCGTCGGCCGCCGCACGCGGTCGTAATGCCCGGGGATCAGGATCCGGCCGCTTGGGTCTTTAAGGGTGGCGAGCGCCTGCGCGAGCCGCGTGGCCGCGCCTTCGATGACCGCCCCGTACGACGAATGCAGATCCACCGAGGCCGTCCGCGCCTCCAGTTGCAGGTAGCAGATCCCCTTCATACCGCAAACGATGTGCATCCGCTCCTGCGCGTCGCGCTCGCCGTACTCCCAGATGCAGGCGTCCGCGGCGAGGAGGTCGGTATGCGCGCGCGTGACCGCGCCGAAGTGGACGCTCGACACCTCCTCTTCGCCCTCGACGATGAACTTCACTCGGCAGGGCAGGCCGCCGTGCGCCGCCTTGAGGAGCCGCAGCGCCGCGATGCGCGTCATCAGGTCGCCCTTGTTGTCCGAGACGCCGCGGCCGTAAATGAAGCCATCGCGCCGGGTCACGTCGAACGGGGGCACCGTCCATTCATCGAGCGGCTCCGCGGGCTGCACGTCGTAGTGGTTATAGAACAGCAGCGTCCGCGGCGACCGTCCCTCGAATTCGGCGGCGACGACCGGATTCGCGCCGCCGTCGGTGAGCAGCGTCACGCGGCCGCCTTCGCCCTCGAACAGCGCCCGCACCGCATGTGCCGCCTCGGGGATCCCCTGCCGTTGCGCTGCTACGGACGGAATCTGCACGAGCCGGCGCAGGTCTTCGATCGCCTGGGGAAACACCCGATCGACTTGTGCAGTCATCGCGTCCACGGCGGGCTCCTTCCGAACTGGTGGGGAGGATATGCTTTCGCGTGCGCGGCCCCGTTCCCTCGCCGCAGGAGGCGGCGGCGCGCGACCGGAAATTTCGAGCCCATGGAGACGCACAGCCTGATCGGCTCGCTGTCGAACGCTTTCGGGGTCTCGGGATTTGAAGACGACGTGCGCCGGATGATCGAGGCGCTCGTCGCCCCGTGGGCGGACGACGTCCGCACCGACGTCCTCGGGAATCTCCTCGTGACGCGCCGGGGCGGGGCGGGCCGAACGATCATGCTCGACGCCCACATGGATGAGATCGGGTTCATGATCACGCATGTCGAGCGCGAGGGGTTCCTCCGCTTCACGACGATCGGCGGGTGGGACGCGCGGCTGCTGCTCGCGCACGCGGTGACGATCCGCACGCGCGACGGGACGCTCGTGCGCGGCATCGTCGGCACGCTACCGCCGCACATCCTCAGCGCTGAGGAGCGTGAGCGGCCCGTGCCGCTCGAGGCGTTGTACCTGGACATCGGGGCGACGTCCGCGGAAGATGTGGCACAGCGCGGCGTCCGCATCGGCGATCCCGCCACGATCGCCTACCCGTGCGAACACCTTCCCGACGGGCTGATCATGGGCAAGGCGCTCGACGACCGCGCCGGCTGTGCGGTGTTGATCAAAACGCTCGAGGCCTTGGCGGGGACGTCCGTCGACGGAACCGTCGTCTGCGCGTTCACCGTGGGTGAGGAAACCGGCCTCCGCGGCGCGCGCACGGCGACCCACCAGATTTCGCCGGACGTCGCGCTCGCCATCGAAGGGACGGTGGCCTCCGATCTCCCCGGTGTGTCCGCCCCGAAGCAGGTAACGCGCCTCGGCGGCGGGGCGGCCATCACGTTCGCGGATCGTTCGATGATCGTACGCCCACAGATGGTGCGGGCGCTCGAACAGGTTGCCGAGGCCAACGACATTCCATATCAGCACAAACGGCCGGGCTACGGCGGCACGGACGCGGGAGCGATCCACATCAGCGGCGCCGGCGTGCTGGCCGGCGCGGTCTCGGTGCCGTGCCGGTACATCCACTCGCCGCTCAGCCTGCTGCGCCTCAGCGACTTCGATGCGGTCGTCCGGCTCGTGACCGCGTTCGTCCGCGAGGTGCCGCGGCTCTTCGAATAGGGATTACGCGGGCCGTTCCGGCAGCGGCGGCAGACCGGGCGGCAGGTCGCCCTGCCCTGCCTGTTCCAACAACCGGGCCATTTCGCTGTAGGCTCGACGCTCCTCTTCGAGCACCAGGTTGGTCACCTGCAGCCAGCGGCGGTGCATCTCGGAGGTCTCGCTCACCAGGGCGGCCAGCACGGCCGCGACGGACGCGCGGTCCTGCCCGTCGATCGCCGACGCCGCCTGCTCCCGCAGTTCCCGCCGGCGGCCCATGAACTGGGTGACCTGGATCCCGAACTCCTTCAGGACCTGGCGCGCCTGCAGATCTTCCATGGCATCCTCCGCTCGGTAAAGCGCCCCGCGCCTGCCGCGCGTTGCGCCAACATTTCCCCCTCCGGCCGCGAAACCCTTGGGTGCGCGGCTCTCGATGCTATACTCGGGCCGTGATCGGGGTGATCGTCGCCGGCGGCGAGAGCCGGCGCATGGGTCGCGACAAAGCCTTTCTCCCGTTCGGGGGGACGACGCTCGTCGAGCGCGTGGCGGCGCGACTGCGCGATGCCTGCGACGACGTCGTCATCGTCACGAACAACCTCGTGCCGTACGAAGCGCTGGGGCTGCGCGCGGTGCATGACGCGCTGCCCCACCGACGGTCGCTCGCCGGCATCTACACGGGCGTACTCCAGGCCGGCGGCCCCGTGTTCGTGTGCGGGTGCGACATGCCGTTTCTCTGCCCGGCGCTCGTCCGCCACATGGGCGTGCTCGCTGAAGCGGCGGATGTCGTGATTCCCCGCGTGCTGGACTACGAACCGCTCCACGCCGTCTACACTCCGGCCTGCCTCGCGCCGATGAAGCGCGTGCTCGCCGAGGGGGGCCGCAACGCCGACGTGCTGCGCGGCCTGACCGTTGTGGAGCTCGGCGCGGCCGAGTTGCGGCGGCTGGACCCCGACCTTCGGTCGCTACTCAACATCAACACTCCCGAGGAGTACGCCTCGGCGCTATCGCTCGCCGGCGCGGTGCGCTGACCACGGATCGAAGGGGGTTCTGACGATGCGAACGGGAACGGACGTCTGCCGCGTGATCAGATCGGGCGACGCCTACGAGGGCAAACAGGGCCTCACGTACAGGCTGGGACTGACCGGCGAGACCGCCGGGTCGCGGTCTATTTGCATGACGGTGCTCGTCATGCCGAACGGTGCCCGGGCGAAGACGCACCTGCACCGCGGAATCGAAACCGCGGCGTACGTCATCGACGGCCGCGCGGAGATGTTCTACGGACCGCGGCTCGAGCACCGCATCGAGGCCGGCGCCGGAGAGTACATGTACATTCCCGCGGACGTTCCGCACCTGGTGAGGAACCGGTCCGGCGCGCCGGTAACCGCGCTCGTCGCGCACACGGCGGCGAGCGACCAAGAAGGAATCGTCTTGCTGCCGGACTTGGACGCGGTCATTCCCTAGCGCCCACGTGCTCTGGAAAACCCGGTCGGATGCCTGCGGCCGCGCACTGTCGGATGAACGTCGCCGTTATCGTTAAGGCGTCCCGGTGATGCGCCGCAGCTCGGTCAGTGTCCGTCCGAGCGCGTCGATTTCCTTGCCGTAGGCCGCGAAGTCGCCGGCGCGGAGCGCGGCCTGCGCGCGCGCGTAGTGCGCGTTTG
>DATEGA010000217.1:0-35913 GCA_035280345.1 bacterium
CGAGTTCAGCTTCGCGCTGTGCCACGACGTCGAAGCCCGCCTTTGCGGTCGAGATCCCGGCCGCGGCCTGGGCCTGCTGCGCTACCGCCGCAGTGACGTCGAGCCGGCGGATTGGCACCTGAAGCTGTGCGGCCTCGGCCTGCGCAAGCGACGCGCGCGCCTGATCGACCGCGTCGACGGCGCTGTGCGCCTGCGCCTGCGCGGCGTCGTAGGCCGCTTGGAACGCGTCGACCTGTTGTGAGGCGATCGCGCCCACCGCGAACAGCTGCCGGGCCCGCGCGAGATCGTTGCGGGCCTTGTCGAGGTTGGAGCGCGTGGAGGCCACCTGGGCGGCGGCAATGCTGAGCTGGGCCCGCGCCATCGCGATCGACTGCCGGACGGTGCGGTCCTCGAGGGTGACGCTTGTCTGGCTCTGCGGCACGTGCGCGTCCGCGGCGGCTTGGGCGGCCTGCGCCTGCGCATACGCCGCCTCTGCCTGATGCCGCTGCGCGACAAGCGCGGCTTCGGCCTGAGTCACCTTGGTCTGCGCCGCGTCCAGGGCGGCCTGCGCCTGCTGAACCGCGATTGAGGCGTCGACCGGATCGAGCTCCACAAGCACCTGGCCTTTGCCCACCTGCTGATATCCCTTCACGAGCACCCGGTTCACCCGGCCGAACACCTTGGCGCTGATGATCGCAGTGTCGCCCTGCACGTACGCGTCGTCCGTCGTGGGGTGAGTCCCCGCGAAGCTGAAGTAACGGACGGTGTAGAGCGTCGCCGCGGCGATCGCAACGAGGATCATCCCGAACACCCAGGTACGCCCTCGCGCCCGGGGGCGTGCGTCCGCGGACTCGGCAGCCACGGAGCCGGTTCCCGGCGGCGTCGCCAACGCGGGCGCCGCTCCGGCCGGCCGTACCGCGGTGAGAGTAGTGTCGTCCATCGCGCATGCCTCCTTACTGGATATCGCTTGCGAGTTGCAAGTATTGTCGCGGTGACGATACCATTTGTGCTTGCATTTTGCAAGTATTTTGTCCATGCTCGGGGAGCGGAAGCGAGGTGACCCATGGTGCGGGTAAGGGGCGGCGTGCCGCGCGGGATCAGGGATGCACGGCCCGACGATCGGGAGGCGGTGCGGGCTCTGACGCTCGCGGCTTACGAGGAGTACGCGGCCGCGATGCCCGAGGCGTTCTGGGCGGTGTACAGACGGAATCTGGTCGCGACCCTCGACACCCCGGGCCCGGAAGACCGGATTGTCGCGGAGGACGGCGGCGTCGTAGTCGGCAGCGTCTTCCTATATCCGCCGGAGGCCGCCGCGTACGGTGCGCGCGCACAGGGCAGTCGGTGGCCGGAGGTACGCTTGCTCGCCGTTCCGCCTTCCGCGCGCGGGCGCGGCATTGGTCAGGCGCTGATGGATGAGTGCGTGCACCGGGCGCGCGTGTTGGGGGCCGAGGCGCTCGGCCTCCACACGATGGATATGATGCGGGCCGCCGTGCGCAGGTACGAGCGGATGGCCTTCGTGCGCGCGCCCGAGACCGACTTCGCGCCGGGCGGCGGGATCTTAGTGAAGGGCTACCGCTTGAAGCTAACGGGCGCCCAGTAGCTGGGTCAATTTCGAGCGACGGCCCGCACAACGGCGCGGGGGACCGCGAGCGGTAGGCGCACCGGCTCGCGGCTCGTATTTTCGGTAGCATGAGAAGGTGTGGCCCGTGGGGCCACACCTTCTCCGCTTTACACCTCTCCACTGGAGAGCGGAGACCACCGGGGGGATGCGCGTGTCACCAACCGATCCGCTGGACGCGTTCCAGGCCTTGGACCTTCGGGTGGGGCGCGTCACGGCGGCGGAGCCGCTCGCCGGCGCGCGCAAGCCGGCGTACAAGCTGACGGTCGACTTCGGCCCGCTCGGCGTCCGCGGATCGAGCGCGCAGCTCACCGACCTGTACCGTCCCGAGCAGCTCGTGGGCCGGCTGGTGATCGCTGCGATCAACCTCGGCGTGCGGCGGATCGCCGGCTTCGCTTCAGAGGTGCTGGTGCTCGGCGTTCCGGACGAGGAAGGCCGAGTTGTCCTACTCTCCACGGAGCGCGCTGTGCCGCCGGGCGGGCGCGTGTTCTAACAGCCGGACCTTAGGGCGCATGACCGCACGTGACGCGGCGCTCGCCGCATTGACCTCGGTCATCTGGGGGCTCGCCTTCGTCGCGGTCAAATTCGCCCTCCAAACCTTCTCCGCGCCGGAACTGACGGCGGTGCGGTTCGTGCTGGCGTGCCTTCCGGCGTTCGCGGTACGGCGGCCGGCGGTGTCCTGGCGGATGCTCGTGCTCATCGGGCTCACGCTGTTCACCGGACAGTTCTTGCTGCTGTTCTACGCGTACACCCGCGGACTGCCGCCGGGGCTCGCATCGGTGACCCAGCAGACGCAGGCATTCTTCACCGTCCTACTGGCGGCGATTTTCTTGCGCGAGGCGCCGAGTCTGCGCCAGGGGACCGGCATCGCGGTCGCCTTTGCGGGATTGGCGTTGATCGCCACCACTGTCGGAGGGGACGTCAACGCTGCGGGGCTGGCCCTGGGTGTTGGCGGCGCCCTCAGTTGGGCGGCGGGCAACGTGCTGGTGAAGCGCACCGCCGGCGTGCCGATCTTCCCACTGGTCGTGTGGGCGAGTCTCGTTCCGCCGGTCCCGTCTCTGATTGTTGCGGCGCTCTCCGCCCCCGGCGGCGTGCCGCTCGTGACCGCGCTGCGCCACGCGTCGTGGCTGAGCATCGGCGCCGCGCTGTATCTCGGCCTCATGGCCACAACCGTCGCCTACGCCGTATGGGGCGGGCTGCGGCGGCGGTACCCAGCGGCCGTCGTTGCGCCGTTCGCACTGCTGGCGCCGTGCACCGGCGTCGTGGCGTCGGCGTTGATTTTCGGCGAAGTGTTCGGCCCGGTACGATACGCCGGGATGATCCTCATCCTCGCGGGCCTGATCATCGTGCTCCGAGCGCCGGCGATGCGCGTCACCGGCGCTGCCTCGGTCTGTCGGCCGGCGTGACGCCGTACGCGATATAATCACACCGCTGTGACCCCCCTCTTCCCGGAGATCGAGCCGTACGATCGCGACATGTTGGACGCCGGCGACGGCCACCGGCTCTACTGGGAAACCTGCGGACAGCGCGCCGGCAAGCCGGCGCTCGTGCTCCACGGCGGCCCGGGATCCGGAAGCACGCCGTGGCACCGCCGCCTGTTCGATCCGGCCGTCTACCGCGTCGTGCTCTTCGACCAGCGCGGCTGCGGACGCAGTACGCCGCACGCGGGCGATCCCACGGCGAATCTCACAACTAACACCACGGCACATTTGCTCGGCGACATCGAACGCCTCCGCCGCCATCTCGGCGTCGATCGCTGGCTCGTGCTCGGCGGGTCGTGGGGCGGCACGCTTGCCCTCGCCTACGCGGAACGCCATCCTGACCGCGTCTCGGAAATTATCTTGTTTGGAGTGACCACAGGGCGCCACCGGGAGTTCGACTGGTGGTTCCGCGGCGGCGCCGCGGTGCTCTTTCCGGCGGAATGGGAGCGGCTACGGGCTGGGGTACCGGCGGACCGGCACGATCGCGACATCGTCGACGCGTACGCGCAACTGCTGAACGATCCGGATCCCGCCGTCCACCGGAAGGCCGCCGTCGACTGGTGCACTTGGGAGTCGACGGGGCTGGACTGGCCTCCGCAGGCGCGCCTCGCGCCGCGCTTTACCGATCTTCGCTACGCCCTCGCGTTCGCGCGGCTGGTGACGCACTACGTCCGGCATAACGCGTGGCTCGAAGATGGTGCGCTCGTCCGGGGGGCCGGCGCGCTCGGCGGGATTCCCGGCGTCCTGATCCAGGGACGCCTCGATCTCGGAGCGCCGATCGCGTGGGCGTGGGACCTCAGCCGGGTGTGGCCCCGCGCCGAACTGGTGGTTGTACCGGAGGCCGGGCACGCCGGGGATCACCCGGGCATTTCGGGGGAACTCGTCCGGGCGACCACCCAGTTTTCGAAGGCTCGGTAGACCGCGCCGCCCCGGTTTCAGCTGCCCGCGAGCCGCCGGCCCGTCCGGCGCACGACCCCGACCAGGGCCGCCAGGTCCGGCTCGGTTGTCGCATAGTGGAGGATGCAGGCACGCAGTGCGAACCGGCCCAGGACGGCGTTCGTGAGGAACGCCTCGCCGCCGGCCTGCACTTCCTGCATGATACCTTTGTTCAGACTGTCGAGCCCGGCATCGTCATCGCGCCGGCCCGCCGGGACGTACCGGAAGCAAACGATCGATAGCGTGACCGGAGCCATCAGCTCAAAATCCGGCGCGGCCTCCACCATCTCGCCGAGCCGCCGCGCGAGGGCATTGTGCCGCGCGACGTGCGCGCCGGCGCCGCGGCGGCCGAGGTGCGCAAGCGTCATCCACGTTTTCAGGGCGCGGAATCCGCGCGTCTGCTGGAAGCCGTACTCGGAATACCAGGGCAGGCCGCCGAAGCCTTTGCCTTCCTCTGTTTGCAGGTACGGCGGTACCAGGCTGAACGTCTCGCGCAGCAGGCGCGCGTCGCGGACCAGCACGCAGCCGCACTCCACCGGGACCGAGAACCATTTGTGCGGGTCGATCGCAAGCGAATCCGCCCGCGCCATCCCCGCGTAGCGGCCGGCGATGGCCGGATCAAGGACGCCCGGCGCACCGTAGGCGCCGTCCACATGGAACCAGAGACGCTCGTGCGCGCACAGATCGGCGACCGCGTCGAGCGGATCGATCGCGCCCGTGTTGACCGTCCCGGCGCTCGCGCAGACGCAGAACGGCACCCGGCCGGCGGCGCGATCGGATGCGATCGCCTCTCGCAGCGCCCCGACGTCGAGCCGCCACGTCCGGTCGACGGGAACGGTACGGACCGCGTCGGCTCCGAGCCCGAGCAGTTCGGCGGACTTGCGCAGACAGCTGTGCCCTTCCTCCGAGACGTACATCACGAGGCCGGTGCGACCGCCGAGCCCCTCCCGGCGCACGTCGCCGCCGAGCGCGGTGACCGCGCGGTGGCGCGCGGCGGCGAGGCAGGTCAACGATGCCATCGAGCCGCCGCTCACGAGCAGGCCCATCCCGCCCTCCAGCGGATAGCCGAGCAGCTCTGCGAGCCAGCGAACCGCGCAGCGCTCGAGATAGATCGCGGCGTGATCTCCCCCCGCGCAGCTCGGATTGAGCGCAGCCGCGAGCAGCTCGCCCAGGATCGCGATCGGCGCCGGCGGCGCGTTGACCCACCCGAAAAAGCGCGGATGGCCGTTGCCCATGGGGTGCGGCAGCACGGACTCCTGAAATCGGTGCAGCACCGCGGCGGGCGCCAGGCCATCTTCCGGCAGAGGCTGTTCCAGCAGGACGCGGCGCTGGTCGACGGTCATCCGCCGGTAGACGGGACGCTCCCGAACGCCGGCAAGGTACTCCGCAACGAGATCGATCACGCCGTGGCCGACGCTCCGGAACTCCTCCGGATCCATCGCGAGCGCCGGGGGGCGGTCGGGGACCGCATCGAACGCGTCGGCCATCGTCATCCTCCTCGGCGCCGCGGCAAGGGGCGCCGCCGCGCATCTTCGAATGGGGAAGCGTGAGGTCTGCCACGTGAATTCGCCGCGGGAACGGATCCGCATGCCGGAGCGGGCGCCGCGCATCTGCGTGGTGGGCGCCACCAACGTCGACCTCATCGCGAAGGTGGCCCGGATTCCGGTGTTCGGGGAGACGCTTCCCGCGGAGGCATTTCACGTCGACTGCGGCGGCAAGGGCAGCAATCAGGCGGTCATGGCCAGCCGCCTCGGCGCGCGTGTGACCATGGTGTCGAGGGTGGGGCGGGACGTATTCGGGGAGCGCGCTGTTCGAAACTACGAGGAGCGCGGGATCGACACCACATTTGTGTCGTGGGACGAGACGGAGCCATCGGGCGTCGCTTCGATCCTCGTCGACGGGGAAGGCCGGAACGCGATTGTCTACGTGCCCGGCGCCAACTTCGCGCTGACGCCGGACCACGTTCGCGCCGCCGGCGACGCGATCGCGCAGGCAGACGCGGTCGTCTCGCAGCTGGAAATTCCGCTGCCGACGACCGCGGAAGCCCTGAACCTCGCGAGGCGCGCGCGGCGCTCCGTCACTATCCTCAACCCTGCGCCGGCCGGACCGATCTCCGACACGCTGATCCGCGTCTGCGACGTGATCGTGCCGAACGAACTCGAAGCGGCGGCGCTCACGGGCATCGCGGTCGATACGCCCGAAGACGCCGCGGCCGCGGCGCGGCGGCTCATCGGCCGCGGGGCGCGGGCGGCGGTGATCACGCTGGGCGCGGACGGTGCGGTGGTCGCCGACGGCGACGGCGCGCTCCACATCGCCGGCCTCGCGGTGGACCCCGTGGATACGACGGGAGCGGGAGACGCGTTCGTCGGCACGCTCGCCTACATGCTCGCCGGCGGCGCACCGCTCCCGGATGCCGCGCGTCGCGCCAACGTCGCGGCGGCGCTGTCCGTGACGAAGATAGGTACGCAGGCGTCGTTTCCGTCCCGGGCCGAGGTCGACGCGTTCGCGGCACGGTTCGCGGACGCCGGCTGACGCACCACACGGAGGACCGAGATGCCCACGCACAGCGCGTCTGAACCGCCGCAGTTTCCCGCCGGACCATATGTTCCTGTGGAGCGATACGGCGCCGCCGACCTAACCAACTGGATCGGCGAGATCGAGCGCGCACCGGCCCGACTGCGCGATGCCGTCTCAGGCCTCAGCGACGCGCGACTCGACACGACGTACCGAAACTGGACGATCCGGCAGATCACGCACCACCTCGCCGATAGCCATCTTAATATATACGTGCGCTTCCGCCTCGCGCTGACGGAGGAGCGCCCGACGATCAAGCCCTACAACGAGAGTCTCTGGTCCGCGCTCGCCGACGCGCGCGAGGCGCCGGTGGCGCCGTCGCTCGGCATCATGGACGGCGTCCACGCGCGGTGGGTCCACCTGCTGCGGTCGGTGCCGGAGGACGCTTTCCGCCGCGTCTTCTACCACCCGGAGAGCCGCACGGATGTGATCCTGTGGCAGGCGCTCCCATCGTACGCGTGGCACGCCCGCCATCATACCGCCCAGATCCAGTGGGTCAGGGCGCACAAATTGTGACCGGCGGGTAGCGATCTTGTGAATATCGCTTCACAATCGCCCTCCTGGGGAACGCCGGCCTCGTCTGCGGCCGTTGTCGGTGGTAGATTGCAAAGAGACGTCGCGTACGGCGTCATCGTCCACAGGAGGGCACGCGCATGAAGAACCGAATGGCCGCGGTGATCGCGGGAATCGCACTCGTCGCCGCGGCGGCGGTCTGGCAGGTAACCGCAGGCACCGGCCCGATCGCACGCACGTCGGCCGCCGCGGCACCCGCCGCTCCGGCGCAGATCCCCGCGACGGCGCAGCGGTTCGTGATCGACCCGCAGGCGTCCGAAGCCTCGTACCACGTCGGCGAGACTTTCTTCCGCGACAATACGTTCAAGGTCGCGGTCGGCGTCACGCACGGGATCCAGGGCGACGTCTACGTCGACCGCGCGCATCCGGACCAGAGCCGCATCGGCACGATCACGGTCAACGTCAACGAGTTCACGTCGGATAGCCGGCATCGGGACAACGCGATCCGGACGGGCTGGCTGGAATCGGACAAGTACCCGACGGCGACGTTCACGCCGACGTCGATCGAGGGGCTGCCCAAGACCTACGTGGCGGGACAGACGATCCCGGTCAAGATCACCGGCAATCTGACGGTCCACAGTGTAACGAAGCCGACGACGTTCGCCGGCACGCTGAAGCTGAGCGGAGAGACGCTCACCGGCACGATGCAGACCACGGTCGTGATGAAGGACTTCGGGTTCGATCCACCGAGCATCATGATGCTGCAGACCCAGGACAAGGCCAACTTGGAGTTTCAGTTCACGGCCCATCCGTTCGGCGCGTAATCCGCCGTCCAAGGCGCGCAAACCGCCGTCGTTGAAGAATATCCTCATCTCCGCAGGCCGGCCGTTCGCGGCGGGCCCGGGGGAGGAGGATCCGTTGTCCACGCCATCTCGTCCCGACGCTATCGCGAAGCGCCCGTTCGCCGTCGACGACATTTTAAGGTGGAAGGTCGCCGGCCCGCCGGCACTCTCGCCCGATGGCGCCACTATCGTGTGCCCGGTCACAATCGTCGACGAGGCGGCGAACGGCTACCAGACGCATCTGTGGATCGTGCCCGCCGCGCCCGGCACGGACGCGGCGCCCGCGATTCGCCAGCTCACCACGGCGCGCGCCCGAGACACGGGCCCGCGCTGGTCTCCGGACGGCGGCCGGGTCGCCTTCCTCTCGGATCGGGGCGGCTCGAAGCAGATCTGGGTCATCACGGTCGACGGCGGCGAGGCCCGCACGGTCACAGCCGGCGCTCTTGCGCCGTCGGAGTTCGCGTGGTCGCCCGACGGAAAGTGGCTCGCGTTCACCGGCAAGCCGGAGCCCGCGCCGCGGGGGGAGCCGAGCGATGTCCGGGTCATCTCGCGGCTGCACTACAAGCAGGACGGCGAGGGGTTCTGGGACGGCCGCTGGAAGCAGATTTTCGTCGTTGCCGCGTCGGGCGGCGACGCACGGCAGGTCACGCAGGGAGAGTACGACCACACGGGGCCCGCCTGGTCCCCGGACGGCACGCTGCTCGCGTACACCGGCAACGCCTCCTCAGACGCGGACCTCCACGATCGCAACGACCTCTGGGTCATCCGTACGGACGGCACCGGATCGCCACGCCGATTGACGCAGACGATCGGCGAGGTCGCGGCTCCCGCTTGGTCTCCCGACGGACGGTCGATCGCGTACTTCGGCCACGACAGCGCGTGCGGCGGGGCCACCCTGTCGCAGGTGTGGATCGCCGCCCCAGACGGCGGAACGCCCGTCTGTGCGACGCGCGGGTACGAGGGCAGCATCGGCCACCACATCGGGAGCGACGCCCGTTCGCAGCCCGGACTCGGCGGGCCGACGTGGTCGCCGCGCGGCGACCGGCTGTACTTCCTGACGACGGTGCGAGGCAACGGCCAGGTGGCGTCCGTGGCCGCGGCCGGCGGCGCGGTCCGGCTCGAGACGGCCGGCGATCACGATCTGATCGGCTGCTCGTTGGATGCCGCGGCGCGGAGCGTGGCCTGCGTCGAGACCGATCCCGTGACGCCGGGCGAGGTCGCGATCGCCGACCTCGGGGGCGGGCGCCCGGGAACCTTCCGGCGCCTCTCGGCGTGGAACGCACCGCTCGTCGACGCGCTGGCCCTGGCGCGGCCGGAGCGCTTCGTGTATAAGACGCCCGATGGGCACGTCTTCGACGGCTGGGTGCTGAAGCCGGCGGCGGCCGAGTCCGGCCGTCGCGTCCCGGCCGTGCTGGAGATCCACGGCGGACCGCACGGCGCATACGGCCACACGTTTTCGAACCAGTTTCAGCTGCTGTGCGCCGCGGGGTACGGCGTCGTGTATACGAACCCCCGCGGCAGCCATGGCTACGGACAGGCGTTTCTCGCCGGCACACATCACGATTGGGGGGGCGGTGACTATGAGGACTTGATGGGCGCGCTCGACCGCGCGCTTGCGATCCACGAGTGGATCGACCCGGACCGCCTCGGCGTCTGCGGGGGCAGCTACGGCGGCTACATGACAAACTGGATCCTCGGCCACACGCAGCGGTTCCGGGCCGGCGTTACGCTCCGCAGCACCTGCAACCGCTACAACCACTTCGGTACCGGGGACGTCGCCTATCACGGCGCCGACTGGGAGTTTCGCGGCGCGCCGTGGGAGTCACCGGAGTTCTATCTCGAGCGGTCGCCGATCACGTACGTGCGGCAGATGAAGACGCCGCTCCTGATCCTGCACGGCGAAAACGATCTCCGCTGCTCGATCGAACAAGCGGAGCAGCTGTTCGTGGCGTTGAAGCGGCAGGGCACGCCGACGCTGTTCGTGCGGTTCCCGGGCGAGAGCCACGGGATTTCGTCATCGGGCCAGCCGCGGCACCGCACCGAAGAGATGACGCATCTGCTCGGGTGGTTTCACACCTATCTCGGTGCGGCCGCCGCGGACGCACGCACGAGAAAGGAGTGAGCCCGATGGACTACGCGGCGGCGGACGCCTACCTCGCCAAGCAGCGCGAGCGGCACCTCCGCGAACTGCAGGAATTCCTGCGGATTCCCAGCGTGAGCGCGCTGCCGGCGCACCGGCCCGACATCGCGCGGGCGGCCGAATGGCTGGCCGGGCGCCTGCGGCTGACCGGCGTGCCGGAGGTGCGCGTGATGCCGACCGCGGGGAGTCCGGTCGTGTACGGCGCGTGGGCGGCCCAGCCGGGCGCGCCGACGATTCTCCTGTACGGTCACTACGACGTCCAGCCGGTCGATCCAGTATCGCTCTGGCAGACGCCGCCGTTCGAGCCCGCCGTCCGGGATGGCCGGCTGGTCGCCCGCGGCGCGAGCGACGATAAGGGCAGCCTCTTCATCCCGCTGCTCGCGCTCGAGGCGATCCGGAACGTGGCCGGAGGACCGCCCGTCAACCTCAAGTTCATGTTCGAGGGCGAAGAGGAAACCGGCAGCCCGAACCTGGCGCCGTTCCTGCACGAACAGCGCGACCTGCTCGCCGCGGACGTCACCGTCAGCGCCGACGGCGGACAGTGGGACGTGGACACCCCGGCGCTCGCGCTCGGCAACCGGGGCCTCACGGGGCTCCAGATCGACATGCGCGGAGCGACCACCGACCTGCACTCCGGCACCTACGGCGGCGCGGTCGCGAATCCGCTCCACGCGTTGGCCGGGCTGCTCGCCGGCATGCACGACGCCGATGGTCGCGTCACCGTCGCCGGATTTTACGACACAGTCCGCACGCTCGGCGCGGCTGAACGCCGTGACCTGGGCAAGGTGCCGTTCGACGAGGCGGCCCTCCGCCGCGACCTCGGCATCGCCCAGTTCGTCGGAGAACCCGACTACACACCACTCGAGCGCACCTGGATCCGGCCGACGCTCGAGGTCAACGGTATGTGGGGCGGGTTTCAGGGCGACGGCAGCAAAACGGTCCTGCCGAACGAAGCGCACGCCAAGATTACCTGCCGGCTGGTCCCGGACCAGGATCCCGATCAGATCGCGGACTTGGTCGAGCAGCATGTCCGCCGCCACGCGCCCCTCGGGGGGACGCTCACGGTGACGCGCTCCAAGGGCAAGTCGCGGCCGTACGTGATGCCCGCGGACCACGCGGCGTTGACGGCGGCCACCGGCGCGCTCCAGGCAGCCTACGGCAAGGAGCCGGTGCGTGTCCGCGTCGGCGGCACGCTGCCGGTGGCCGATCTGGTGAAGCGCGAGTTGGGGACGTGGCTCGTGTTCTTCGCGTTCGGAGAGCCCGACAATCTCGTGCACGCGCCAAACGAGTTCCTGCGCCTGCAGACGTTCGACCGCGGGACCCGTGCGTACGTCCGCTTTCTGGATGCGCTCGGGCGGGTGGACGCCCCGAGCCTGCGAGCGTAGACCCGGCGGTCGGCGCCGCTCGATAGAAAGACGCGATGGCCGCGAGCCCGTGGGCTTGCGGCCATCGCATGTCGTCTTCTTCTACGTCCGATTCACACTAGGCTTCTACCTACTGTGCGTACCATCCGAGCACGACTGCCCCTGTCCGTTCGACTGGCATACCTGCCTCGAGTCGCGGCCGCGAGACCCGCCGCCGTTGTTCGGACGCTGATACTGTTGCTGCCGCGGCTGATAGTTGTTCGGCTGCGGGTACTGGCGCTGATACTGCTGCGGGTTCCCGTACTGCCGCTGATACTGCGGCGGCTGATAGTTGTTCGGCTGCGGGTACTGGCGCTGATACTGCTGCGGGTTCCCGTACTGCCGCTGATACTGCGGCGCCTGATAGTTGTTCGGCTGCGGGTACTGACGCTGATACTGCGGCGGGTTCCCGTACTGGCGCTGATACTGCGGCGCCTGATAGTTGTTCGGCTGCGGATATTGCCGCTGATACTGCGGCGGGTTCCCGTACTGCCGCTGATACGGTTGCGGCTGGTACTGCTGATGGTAGATCGCAGTACCGTGCGTATCGCCGTAGTGAACAGGCGCATCGCCGCGGAAGGATCCGGCGTAGGCCCGATACTCCGGCCGGTAGTAGTACGAGCGGTACGGTCCGTAGTACGGATACCGCTCATAACGTCCGTCGCGGTCACGCACGAGTAGATAATCGTAGCCTCCGAAAACCGTCACGCCGAGCACGAACCCGGTGATCGCTGCCGCGGCGAAAACAACCGGGCACCCAACTGGATAGTAACCGACGTACGGCCTGTACTCGGGCCGGTAGTAGTGTCGGTAATATGCGCCGTAGTACGGATACCGGTAGTAGTGATTGTCGCTGGCCCGCACGAGCAGATAGATAAGCCCGGCGAGCGCGATCGTGCCGAGGACGATGCCCGCGATCGGGAGCGGAGCGATGGCCTCCTGTTGGTAGGACGCTGCGACGGGCGCTATCGCGGCTTGCGTGACAGCATCGATGCGGGTCGCAACGAACTCGTTGCCACTCGGCGCAAGCCAAACCGTAGCCTGACTGCCGACGTACTGCTGGAGGTCACAAAGGGAGACGGCCTGCGAATCGACGAAAACCGCGGTGTAGGGAGCTACCGCGATTGTGTTGGTGGAGGTCGGGGTGGCGACGACGATCGTCTGGGCGTAGCAGTCGATCGCCTCGATCGTGCCCTGGACCTGCACGCCGGACTGTGCGTTTCCCACGCCGGCAAGTCCAAGCAGCGGCACCAGCAGCCCAAGTGCCAGTGCGACCCACTTCCGCATCCGGTCCTCCGATCCGAGTCGCGACGCGCACAGAAGCCCGCGCTCTGTTGTGCCTAAAGCTTACCGGCGGCGATTGAATAATTGATGAATAAATCATGAAATCGTGGCCGGCACCTCGGGCCGCGCCAGATCACCACGCTCAACGGTTCTCGGCAATCCGCGAGGGAGGTCCTGACCGGGCGCCCGGTGTCTCGTCGGTCGCGGTGGATTGTGCGACCGTCTCTCAGGTTTGTTGCCGGGAAGAGGGTGGAACTGATGACGGCGGGGCGCCCGGCGTTTAACGGAAACCATGGTAGCACCCATGGGTGAAAAACTGATGAATATACCCTGGGAAAAAGCACCTGGCCGCCTGTCACCTTCGTCGTATTGACCCGCCGTGAACCATCGTGCCAGCATGACACGAGTGATGTCGCCACGAAGGGGGACTTAGATGCGACCGGTGTCTTGGGTCTGGGTCGCTGCAACAACCTCGATGCTCGCCGCGCTCATGGTGCTGGCGCCCGCCCAGCCAGGACTGGCGCACGCAAGTATGGTGAAGTCAACGCCCACCAACGGCGCGAATCTCTCGAAGGCGCCCTTGGAAATCCGCGCGTGGTTCAGCGAGAAACTAGCTGTAAAGGGCAGCGTGATCCGCCTCGAAGACTCCCACATGAAGGTCCTCGCGAGTGGCGGCGTCGACACCAAAGTGAAGACCCTTGATGTGATGGCAGTCAAGGCGCCGATGCTTTCCGCGGGGACGTACACTGTCACGTGGCTGGCCGTCTCGGATGACGACGGGGCGACTGAGAAGGGATCGTTCAAGTTCACCGTCGGCACGCCACAATAGCGCCGACAGATCACGGGATCGGAACCGGGCCTCGCCTCCCGGCGGGGCGCGTTGACATCTCATAGATCACTGCGCGCTGCCCGTGGCGGAGCGCCCAACGTGGAAGGAAGCCTTCACCCGCCGCGGAATCAGTCAGCCTCATGTCGACCCTGTTCGTGCAGGTGCTCAACACGGCGGTCTACACCGCCGTGTTGTTTCTGATAGCCGGCGGCCTGAGTCTCGTTTACGGCGTCATGCGCGTGGTCAATCTCGCCCACGGCAACCTCTACATGCTCGGCGCCTTTGTCATGGCGTGGGCGGTCGGCGGCGCCGCGGCCGGGGTCGTCCCGCCGCTCCTGTTGCTTCTCATACCGGTGGCCGGCGCGGTGGTCGCGTTGGTCGGGGCGCTGATCGAACCGACACTGCTGCGCCCCCTGTACAATCGGGCCGAGGAATACCAACTGCTGCTGACCTTCGGCCTGTTGCTGATCCTCGAGGACGCGATCAAGTTCGTCTTCGGCCCGACGCCGCTCTCGGCAAGCACGCTGTGGTCGGCGTTCGGCCCGATCTCCGTACTGGGATCCATTTATCCGGCCTATAACCTGGTCGTGATCGCCGTCGGCTTCGGGAGCGCGGGGCTGCTCTGGGCGTTCGTGTACCGGACGAAGTTCGGCGTGATGCTTCGGGCCACGTCGCAGAACCGCAAGATGGCGGTCTCCCTCGGGATCAACGTGCGCGCGGTGTACGTGCTGGCGTTTTCGATCGGCTGCCTCATGGCCGGCGTGGCAGGCGCCGTCATCGTACCGGTACAGGGCGCAGTGCTCGGCATGGGCATCGACGCCCTTGTCCTCGCGTTCGTGGTCGTCGTGATCGGCGGGCTCGGCAGCCTCGAGGGCGCGCTCGCCGGTGCCGCCATCGTGGCGGTTGTGCGGACACTCGCGATCACGTTCTTTCCGGAACTCGAACTCGCCGTGCTTTACTTGATCGCCGCGGCCGTCCTCGTGACCAGGCCCGCCGGCATCTTCAGCCGGTCGTCCACGTGAGCGGCACTGCCGCGACGGTCGCGCGCGCCTCCAAACCGGTACCCTCCGGCGCGTATCTCGTGCCGGTGGCGGTGCTGCTGCTGGCGTTCCCGCTCGTCGCGCCGGCCTACCAGACGATCCTGCTCGCGTATGGACTCGCGTTTGCGATCGCGGCCGTGGCCCTCAACCTACTCCTAGGCTACACCGGTTTGCTATCGTTCGGGCACGCCGCATTCTTCGGCACCGGCGCGTACGCCGCGGGGTTCATGGTGAAATATTTCGGCGTCGTCTCGATGGAAGCGTTTCTCGCCGCCGGAGCGCTCTCCGGCATCGTCGTCGCCGCACTGTTCGGCTTCGTGTGCGTGCGCTACACGAGGATTTTCTTCTCGATCTTGGCGCTCGCGCTCTCCCAGGTGCTCTGGAGCCTCGCCTTCAAGCTGTTCTGGGTCACCGGCGGGACGGATGGCCTCCGTGTTCCGACGCCGGTGCTGCTGGGAGGAGTCTTCGGCTCTCCGGACGATAAGGTCACCTTCCTTTCGCACCAATACTACTATTACACGCTCGGTGTGTTCGCGATCTGCATCGGCCTTTTGTGGTTGATTGTGCACTCGCCGTTCGGCAAGGCGCTGCAGGCCATCCGCGACAACGAGGTGCGCGCCGAGTTCGTCGGCATCCGGGTGCGCCGCTACCGCTGGATCGCGTTTGTCCTCTCGGGCATGTTCGCGACGATCGCCGGCACGCTCTGGGGACCGCTCAACGGCCTCGCCACGCCCGAGGCGCTGTACTGGCCGTTCTCCGGCGAAATCGTCTTCATGGCGGTGCTCGGCGGGTTCCGGACCTTCTCCGGCCCGATCGTCGGCGCGATCGTCTTCAACTACCTCAAGGCGTACGCGGTCGGGCGGACGGAGTACTGGCAGCTGCTGCTCGGCGTCGTGCTGGTAATCCTCGTGATGGCGATGCCCGAGGGCATCATCGGAACGCTCGGCCGCTTCGGCCGCCGCCTCCGGCGGGAGGGCTGAGTCTGCCGCCGCTGCTGGCCGCGCAGGGCCTCCGCAAGTCGTTCGGCGACAACCGGGCCGTCGACGGCGTCGACTTCTTCGTCGAGCCGGAACGCCTGGTAGCGATCGTCGGCTCCAACGGCGCAGGCAAGACGACTCTGGTCAATCTGATCACCGGGTTGCTGACGCCGGACGCTGGGACGATCGCCTTCGCCGGCCGGGACGTCACGAAGCTTCCGGTGTTCGGGCGGATCAAGGCCGGTATCGCCCGCAGCTTCCAGCTGGTGAACCTGTTCGATCTCATGACGGTACTGGACAATGTCCGGCTGGCCGTGTTCACCCGCGAGAACAAGACGCATCATGCTCTGCGCCTCGCCGACGGCGACCGCGAGGCGGAGGACGAGGCCCGCGGAGTCCTCGCCGACTTCGGCCTGGCCGACAAGTGGGACGTCCCGGCCGGCGGGATCGCACAGGGCGAGCGCAAGCTGCTGGACGTTGCGCTGGCCTACGCGCTGCGCCCGCGCCTCATCCTCCTCGACGAGCCGACGAGCGGCGTCGGCACGCGCGAGAAGAGCCAGATCATGGACCGGATCGAGTCGGTTGTCCGGTCGCACGGCCTGAGCGCGGTCATCGTGGAGCACGACATGGACATCGTCTTCAAGTACTCGGACAGTATCGTCATAATGCACGAGGGCCGCGTGCTGGCCACGGGCGCGCCGGCCGAAGTCATACGCGACGCGCGCTGGGCGACGATCCTCGGGCGGACAACCGCGCCGTGACGGAACGCGCCGCGGGCACCGTGCTCGCCCTCCGCGAGGTCAACACCTACCGCGGCCAAGCCCACGTTCTCCGCAACGTCTCGCTGGCGGTGCACAGCGGCGAGACCGTGTGCCTCGTAGGCCGCAACGGCGCCGGCAAGACCACCACGATGGAGAGTGTGATGGGTCTCCTGCCGGTGCGGGCGGGCGCCGTGACCTACCACGGCCGCGAGATCACGGCGACCCCTCCGCACGTCCGGGCGCGCCTCGGCATCGGATACGCGCCTGACGACAGCGGCATCTTCCCGGATCTCACGGTGGCCGAGCACCTGCGCATCGGGTCGTGGCTCGCCGGTACGTCGAGCCGCGGCAACGGCCACCGCCGGCACGCCGATGCGATCGACGAGCTGTTCCCTGAGCTGCGCCGCCTCGCGCCCCGCAAAGGCCTGCACCTGAGCGGCGGCGAGAAGAAGATGGTCGCGATCGCGCGATCGATGGCGCTCCTGCCGTCGCTGCTGCTGCTGGACGAGGCGTTCGAGGGGCTCGCACCGGTCGTCGTGAACCGCTTCGCGGACACGGTCCGAAGGATCCAGGACATGGGCATCTCGATGCTGATCGCGGAGTCCAACGTCGTGAGCGCGGCCAAAGTCGCGGACCGAATGTATGTGATCGACCGCGGCGAGGTGATCTTCACAGGCACGCCGTCCGATGTGTTCGCGAACAACGCGGTCATGCACACGCTCCGCGGGTAGGAGGGTTGTCACATGAGAGCCATCGCATGGGGCATCGGCGGCGTGCTGGCGACGATCGGGCGGGCGATCGCGGCGAGGCCCGTGCTCTTCGCCGCCGTCGCGCTCGCCGTCGTGGCGCTCGACGCGGTGCTGCCCGTGGTGGTGCTTTCAACGTTCCGCAAACCGTTCGACCACTTCTCGTTCAATCCGTGGCTCAAGCACGCGTGGGCGTGGGCGACGTCGCCGGACGTTCCGCTCGCGCGCAAGGTCGAATTTCTCTCGGACGTCGCGATCTTCTGGTTCATTTCCGGCAGCTCGTATGACGAGCCGACCTGGGGCTTTTCCGCCAGCCCGCCGGACCTGGTTCGCTGGATCTACATGGGCATCGTCTTCGGCGCATACTTCGCGCTGTGGTCGTACGCGCGCAGCCGCGGAGCCGTCGCCGGCCTGGCGGCCGCCCGGGGAGGCGGCGGAGGGGCCGCGGGGGCCATCCTCAGCACGCTCGGTCTCGTGGTCTCGCCCTGCGGCGTCGCGGGATGCGGAGCACCGATCCTGCCGATTCTCGCGCTTGGCCTGCAGGGGCTCACCAGCGGCACGCTCGCCTTGATTGCCACCGTCTCGCATGTCGCGACGCTGTTCGTGCTGACCGGAGGGACGCTGGCCGTGCTCGCGCTCGCGTGGCTGATCAACCGCGTGGAAACCGGCGGACCGCGGACGGCATGACGAGCCTCTCGAGCGGCGCCGGCCTATACCGTGTGAAGGAACCCTCTCCCAGGCGCCTAATCTAGGCCATTACATTGCTCGACGTCCGGCTTTAGGCGATCGTCAGCTGGCTTGCAGATAGGTTTTCGCACAGCATTCTAGGGGGTGGGGGAACTTGGCCGAAGGCGAAAACCGGGAAGTTAGTCGTCGAGAGTTCTTTGCTCAGATGGGAATCACCGTTGGTACCGCTGCGGTCGGTGCGGCGGCGTTCGCGGGCGCCGGGCACCTAGCCGCGCCCGACGTCGCCGAGGCACAACCGGCCGTGGGCAAGATTCCGGACACGCCGTATAAGATCGGCCAGATGACGTTCTTCTCGGGGCCGGCCGCGGTGCTCGGCGAGCCGATGTACAAGGGCACCATCCTGGCTACGGACGAGATCAACGCCAAGGGGGGGATCCTCGGGAAGCGCAAAATCGAGGTCATCAAGGCCGACGAGAACGCGGGCACCGACGCGAACGTCAAGGAGCTGCGGCGGCTCAAGGTCGCCGAGAAGATCGACTTCTTCACCGGCATCACCTCCAGCGGCAACACGCCGGCGCTCGGGCCGGTCGCGGAAGAGCTGAAGGTGCTCACGATCTTCGTCGACGGCTGCACCGATTTCTTGTTCGATAAGGCCGTCCCGGATCCGAAGTACATCTTCCGGATTACGAACATCCAGTCCGCCGACGGCGTGACCGCGGCGATCGCGATGGCGCAGACCTACCCGCACGTCCAGCGGATCGCCCACATCCATCCGGACTACGCCTACGGCCGGAACGCCTTCCAGCACGTCCGGGTCGTGAGCGAGAAGCTGCTGCCGGGCTCGCAGGTCGTCATGGAGGGCTGGCCCAAACTCGGGACCACCGACTTCGCGGCGCACATCACGAAGGCGATCTCCGCGAAGCCGGACATCCTGTTCACGTCGGTGTGGGGCGGCGACTACATCGCGTTCTACAAACAGGCGCTGGGATACGGCCTCTTCCAGAAGATGAAGTACGCCACGACGCTCGCGCTCGGCGTCGCGCCCCAGGCGATCGGCAAGGACCACCCGGAGGGTGTCATCGGCGGCTGTCACGCCAACTACTACTTCACGTTCCCGGCCGGCCGGCGGTGGCCGCTCAACAACGACTTCGTGAACGCCTACTTCGCCAAGTGGAAGGAGTACCCGAACTTCCAGGCGGAGGGCGCGTACACGGCGATCCACATGCTGCACGCGGCGATTCAAAAAGCCAACAAGCTCGCGGGCGGCTGGCCGGACGACGAGGCGATCATCGCCATGCTCGAAGGCATGGGCTACAGCGGCCCCGGCGGCTACGTCTATATCCGGCCGGACAACCACCAGGGCTACAAGGACGCGATGACCGGCTTCACCAAGAACTACGCGAACTATCCGTTCCAGACGATGGACACGAGCCGCGTCATCACGATCCCGATCCGGAGCATCACGGCGCCTCCCGGCTGGCCGGCGCCGAAGGGCGACGACACCCGGACGTCGGATTGGATCACCAAGACCTGGCCGAAGGTGACGGGCTAGCCGGTCGCACGGTTGTGGGGCGGGGGCCGCGGCAGCGCGGCTCCCGCCTTTTTTGACCGCCGGTGACAACGCCCGTCCGTTCCATCGTGGCGGCGGCCCTGATGCTGGCGACGGCCCTGCCGGTCTGGGCGGGACATGAGTCGCCATTCGACCCGTCATACTACCCGCACCAAATTCGGATCGAATCGATGGCGCCGGCCGCCGCGGCGGCCCCACTTGGCCACGCCGCGATCCAGGCGTTTGTGGACGGTGATCCCTACGGGGGTGGCCCGCCGCCGGCGAACGTCACGCCGGTCGTCTCCCTCAACGCCTACGTCGTGCTCACCGTGAACTCCGCCCGGATCACTAGCCCCGCGGCCAGGTGCGCAGCTGAACAACGCGTCGCCGCCGCGCTTGCGGCGCGCCGCGGAACGTTTGTGCCTGCACCCTACCCAGTGACCCCGTACCATGCGGACTATCTGTATCACGCGGATCTCGCGGCGGCGGCCCGGCAGGCCGCGTCCATCGGATCTCACGGCGCCGGCGCGGCGGGCCCGAGCGATCTCATCGTCGTCGCGGATGGAACGGCGGCCGCCTCCCTGCTCGGGCGGTCGGGATCCGGCGGTGGCGCCGCGGCGTGGGACGTACGCGTCGAGACAGTGAGTCTTCGCGATCTTCTGGCCGCGCACGCCACCCGGTTCGCCGGCTGGATCGGTCCGCCGTGGCTCCGAGACGGCTGGTACGATGCGTACCTCCTGATCGCGGGGCAGATCACCAACCGCGCGACCCGCTCGGAAGCCGACGCGCTGTACGGCCGCCTCACGTCCGGCGAGCCGCGCGGCGAGACCGAGTCGGTCAACCTCGAACGGCGGCTCGTGTCGGTGCTGCGGCGGGAATGCGAGCGCTCTGTCGCCGGCTACACCACACGCCGTGAGTACTACAGCAGCGCCTATTCACCCGGGATCGAGAACGTCGGCTTCGATGCGTTCGAAGGGTTCGACTCGGGCATCTTCGTCCGCACCGCCAAGCTGAAGGACTTCCCGTGGAACGGCGTTCTCGTCGCCGCCGTCGCGCCGGAGGAGGGCGGCCGATCCGCGCCGCCCGCGCCCTGGAACCCAGTCGCCGGCTTCGGCGATCCGTTCGGGCGCCTGGTATGGGCGGCGATCGGCGACCCCGCGATGCTGCCCAGCCCGTATGGGGCCGGCTGGATCGCAAACCGCATCGGCAGCTGGGAGACGTGGAGCGTGAAATTCCAGCGGACCTTCGGCGGGGTTCCGGCGCCCGATGCGTCGCGGCATGAGGTCGACATCCCGCCGGATGCCCTGCTGCCGCGTGCGGGAACCGGCACCCTCGAGCGCGTCGGATCCGGACGGCGCGCCGCGGACATGGTGGAGTACCGCGTGCTCGCCTCGGCGTTCCACGACGGGACGGCGATGAGCGCGGCCGACATCCTGTACCCGCTCGCCTTCGCATATCGGTGGGCCGGAGCGGATCCTGCGGTGGCTCGCGCAACTACCCTGGTCCGGCGCCACCTGGCGGGCGTCGCGATCGTGCGCGTCGACAAGGTCGTGCGGGACCTCGGCGCTGATCTCAAGATCCGTTACGACGTGCCGATCGTTCGCGTGTATCTCCGGTACGGCGGGGCGAACGCATACACACCGCTTGTGGCGATGCCGTGGAGCACCGTGCCGTGGCACGTGCTGGCCTTGATGGACGAAGCCGCGCGCCGCGGCATCGGCACGCTCTCACCCGAAGCGGCCCGGGGCCGTGGCGTCTCGGCCATAGACCTCGTGCGTTCGCCGGCGCAGGACGCTCGCCTCGCGCACCTCGTCGACGAGTTCGCGTCGAGCGGGTACGTACCCGAACCCCTGCGTGGGCTCGTCACGCCCGCGGAGGCGCGCGCCCGCTGGCGTGCGCTTGCCGCGTTCTACCGCCAGCGTCGGCACTTCCTCGTGACGAACGGCCCCTACCGGCTCGACCGCTGGTCGCAGAACGGCACCGTCCTGGGCGTCTTCCGCGACCTCAGTTACCCGCTCGGCGTGGGCTCGTTCGACAAGAGCGTGTATCCGCGCCGCGCGTTCATTGGCCCTGTCGCCGTACGCGGCGGCCGGATTGAGTTTCGCCCGACCGTCGAGCGCGTCTTCAAGTACGACCGCTACTACAAGATGGTGACGGAGGCGCTCGGCAGCAACTCGTCGGGCGCGTACGACGACATCGCGGCGGTCTGCCGGTACGTCGTCGTCGGCCGCGACGGACAGGTAGCGAAAACCGGTGCCGTGACGGCCCCGGGCGGCGGCACCTTCTCGTTCAACCCCGGAGACGGACTGCCGCACGGCGACTACACGATCTGGCTCGCGGTCTCGGTCAACGACAATCTCATGAATCCCGAGATCAGGACCGTCACCTATCGCCGGTGATCTTCGCGCCGGCGCTGTTTGTCAGGACGGCTTCCGCATCTGGAAATGGGTCGTGTAGATCGGACTGCGGGACGGGTCGATCCTTTCGAACAGCCGATTCATGAAGTCCTCCGAACACAGCGGATACAGCCGCAGTCGCACCGGCACCGTAGGTCTCTCGCACAATCCGGGCGGCGTCGGCATCGAACCAGCGCAGCTCGCCGCCGTCAGACATGACCGATACTCCCAGGACAACTTCCGCGGCGCCCTACTGTTTCAGCGCCTTGGCGACGTCCAGTTTCTGGATTTCGTTGGCGAACGCGATCACGTACTCGACCGCGCGGTCGATGATCTGTTCGCCACGGCGGCGCAGCGCCTCGAGATCGCTCTTATTCACTTCGGGCGGGCTGGCAATGTCGATGTCCCACGCGTCCACCGGGATAATCAGCGGCGCGCCGCCGAACTCGAAGTTGTTGAAGCCGAGAGGCTTGATCGCTTCGCCGAACAACTTCCGAAGCGGCGGCTGCGTTCCCCATTCGCCCTTGTAGCCGCCGGTTCGGATGTCGGCGATCTCGGTCCCGCCGGCGGCGAGGGCGACGGCCAGCTCGACGATGTGGGTACCGTCGGTGCACAGTTCGGGCTGCAGGCGCTTGGTAATGTTCCACCACTCGACGATCGGCACCAGCATGTCGAGCTCGCGGACGTTGCGGCCCGCGCGTACGAGCGGCTCGCGGTTACCGCCGTGGCCGTTCAGCGCGATGACCTTGCGCACGCCGTTGTGGTGGAGGCTGCGGAAGATGTCCGTGCAGAGCGCCTCCATCGTGGACTGACCGACCGTGAGCGAGCCGGGGTAGTCGCGCATCTTATCGTCTTCGCCGTAGACCTGGGTCGGTAGAATCATGAGACCGGTCTGCTTGCCGACGCGGTCCGCGATCGCGTCCACGGAGATCGCGTCGATCCCGATCGGACTCGGGCCGTGGCCGTGCAGCGTGCCGACCGGGAAGATCACCGTGTCCGACCGGCGGAACGCTTCCTGGGCTTCTACCCACGACATGTCTTGCAGGCGGTATTTGCGCATCGCGGCGGCACCTCCGAGGAAGATTGCGCGTCTCGGGATCGCTTCGGGGTGGGGCGCGGCGACTCATCCCGCAACGCAGGTCACCGTCCGGCAGTGAGCCCACCGTCGACGATCAGCCCGGCGCCCATGACGAGCCGCGACTCGTCGCTGGCCAGGAACAACGCCGCGGCCGCCACCTCCTCCGGCCGCCCGAGCTCACCGGTCAACTGCCGCGCCCGGATGTCGGCCAAGCCTTTCTCGTAGTCCGGATAGTTAGCCCGCAGGTACCGCTCTACGAGCGGCGTCTGGATCGTGCCGGGCATGAGCGCGTTGACGCGGATGTGGTACGGGGCGTAGTCGACCTGCATGCAGCGCGTCAGCGCCAGGACGGCACCCTTGGACGCAGCGTAGGACATCCGCCGCCCGAGGCCGGTGTGGGCGATCGCCGATGACATGTTGATGATCGAGCCGCTGCGCCGCTCCATCATCGACGGCAGGGCGGCCCGGCACATCAGGAACACGCCCCGGACATTGGTGTTCATCACACGGTCCCACTGCTCGAGCGGTTCGTCGTGCGCACTCCCGACCGCGCCGATACCGGCGTTGTTGAAGAGCACGTCGAGCCTGTCCCACCGCTCGAGGGCCAGCCCGACGGCGCGCTCGCACTGAGCCCGATCCGTCACGTCGGTACGGACGGCGAGGGCCCGGCCGCCGGACCCGGCGATCTCGGCGGCCACGTCCTCCCCTGCCTGCCCATCTACATCCGCGACCAGGATCAAGCCGCCTTCACGCGCAAACAGCAAGGCGCTCGCGCGGCCGATCCCCGAACCCGCGCCGGTGATGAGACAGACCTTATCCGCCAGGCGCACCGACGACCCCTAGAGCATCCCGATACTCTTGAGCCAGTTGGTCGCCGTGTTGGTCACGGACGAACCGTTCACAACCTCCAGCTGCAGCCGCTGGCTGACCTCGGTGGTCAGCTTCGGGGCGAGCGGGTTGAGCGCCGTCGCGATCTCGGGCGCCTTGCCCAGGGTATCGTCGCGCACAATCGGCGCCGGATGATAGATCGGGAATAGATTCTTGTCGTCGTCGAGCAGGACGAAGTTGTTCTTCGGAATCAGCGCGATCGTGGTGTAGCAGACGTTCACATCGGCCTTGCGCTGCTGCACGGCGGTAAACGTGAGGGACTCATCGAGGACGATGGTCTTCCCGAACGTAAAGCCGTAGGCCGCCTTCATCCCGGGAAGGACGTTCGGATCGCTGGTGCCGTCCGGCGGCGACGCCACCGTGAGCTTCGGGGCCGCGTCCGCCAACTGGCTGATCTTCGTCCCGAACTTGCCGGCCTGCGCCTGCGTCGTGCAGATGCCATACGTGTCGTTCAACGGCGACATCGCGAGCCACGTGATATGAAACTGCTTCTGATAGCCGGCCTTCACCATCTCGTAGTCCTTCTGGTCGTTGTGCGCCGTCTTGAGCTTGAGGCGCGCCAGGCCGGTCGCCGTGAACTCGGGGTACAGGTCGATCTGGCCGCTGACGATCGCGTTGTGGACGATGTCGTTGGTACCGAGCTTCGCCTTTTCGGTGACGTCGAACCCGGCCTTGCGGAGGAGCAGCACGTACAGCTTGGTGAGCAGTTGCGCTTCGGTGTCGTTCTTGCCGCCGACGGTTAGGTGCGGCTTCCCGGCGGCCGATACTCCTGGGCTGATGCCCGGTACGATCGCGGTGATCAACGCCCCGACCATGAGCACCGCCAGCAACTGCCCTTGGAACACGCCCGACCTGCCTTTCATCATTTCGTCCGTCCTCCTCTCTGATGTCACCACGCCACGCTACAAGTCCCGTCACTCGAACGCGCGTACCCGCAGTCCCGGCGAGGTGAGCGCGCGCTCGACCGCGCCGAGACCCAACTCCGCGCCGAGCGCGAACACCGACACCGGTATGGTACCGGCCAAGATCTGTGTCATGTCGACCTGGTAGAGCCCCGACAGAATGTAATCGCCGTATCCGCCGGCGCCGATGATTGCGGCCAAGGTGGCGGTCGCGACGATCTGAACGGCGGCGGTGCGAGCGCCCGAGGCGATCACGGGAAGAACGAGCGGCGCCTGAATGCGGATGGCGATCTGCCGGTTGGTCATCCCCATGCCGCGGGCGGCGTCCACCGCAGCCGGATCGACGCCGCGCAGTCCGGCGCTGGTATTCAACAGGACCGGGGGTATCCCTAGAACGGTAAGCGCGACGAAGGCGGGTGCGAAGCCGAGGCCCAGATACGGGATCGCGAACGCCAGGAACGCAATGATCGGCACCGCCCGCATCATCCCGCTGAGGTTGGTCGCGAGGAAGGCGAAGACCGGCCGGCGGGCGGCGAGCGTTCCGGCCACCACGCCGATGACCACAGCCGCGACGAGCGCGGCCCCGCACAACTGGAGGTACTGCAGCGTGTGGCCGGCGTAATCGGCGTCGGGGCTCGTCACAAACCGCAGCAGCGCGGCCATCAGCGGGACACCGACGCGCTCCGCCAGCGTCCGGTCGCGGATTCAACCGCCAGCAGCACGAGATCGGCGAGCACGGCTACCGCGCCGACGATGACACCGCCCGCGAAGACCTCGTCGTAGTTGGCGTTCTGGATGCTGCTGAAGATCAGGTCGCCGAGCCCGCCGGCGCCGACGAGCGACGCGAGCGACGCAATGCCGATCGTCGTCACCGTGGCAACCCGCACGCCGGCAATCACGACCGGCAGCGCGAGCGGTGTCACGACCCGCCGCAGGAGCTGCCCGCGGTTCATACCCATCGCCCGCCCGACCTCCAGCAGCAGCGGGTCGATCGACTGAATCGCCGCCGCCGTGTTGCGGATCAGGACCAGTTGGGCGTAGAGGACGAGGGGCACGACGATCGTTGTGGTACCGAGCCCCGTAACCGGCACGAGCACGGCCAGCAGCGCGAGGCCCGGAATGGTGTACAGCAGGCCCGCGACGCCGACCACCGGTAGATAGAGCGGCCGGTAGCGTGCGACGACCACGCCCAGCGGCAGGGCGATCACAATCGAAATCCCCATCGCGGTTCCGACGATGACCAGATGCTGGACGAGCAGGTTGGGCACGCTCGACGGATCGCCGAGCGCGTAGCTCGCGGGATTCAGCAAGAAGCGCACGACGTCAGCCGGCCGCCGGGCGGCCCGCCCCTCTCAGCACCGTAATCTCACGGGCGATCGCACCGAGCGTCACGTAGCCGAGTGGTTCCCCGGCGCCATTCGTCTCGACCGCCAGCGCGGGCGCGCCGCTCTCCAGCAGGGCGAGCAGCGCCTCAAGCAGGGTGGCCTCCGCGCGGAGCGGCGGCGCGGGGCGCGCTCCGCGGTCCGCCCCGTCGTGCGACGGCTTTACGGCGACCGTGACCGGCAGGTATTCCAGCTGACGCAGGATGGCGTCGGTCCCGATCAAGCGCCGAACGAAATCATCGGCGGGATGCATCAGCAGCTCGGCCGGGGTGCCGGCCTGCACCAGGCGTCCTTCCGACATCACCGCGATCAGGGACCCCAGCCGGAACGCCTCGTCCACGTCGTGCGTGACGAAGACGATCGTCTTGCGCACGCCGCGCTGGATGCGAAGGAGTTCGGCCTGCATGCGGCTCCGCGTGATCGCGTCGAGCGCGCCGAACGGCTCGTCCATCAGGAGGATCGACGGATCCGTCGCGAGCGCCCGAGCGATCCCGACCCGCTGTTGCTCGCCCCCGGACAGCTGGCGCGGATACCGGGTCCGGTACCCCGCGGGGTCGAGGCCCACGAACGCCAGCAACTCGTCGGCGCGCCGGATCATCTCGCCCTTCGGGTGTCCGGCCACCTCGCCTGTGACGCGGACGTTCTCCGCCGCGGTCATGTGCGGGAAGAGGCCGGCCTGCTGAATGACGTACCCGATGCGCCGCCGCAGCGCGATGGGGTCCTCCTGAAGCACGTTGCGGCCATCGATGAGAATCGCGCCCGAGGTGGGCTCGATGAGGCGGTTGACCATGCGGAGCAGCGTCGTCTTGCCGGCGCCGGATGTACCGAGCAGCATGCAGATGTCGCCCGCCGGGACGTCGAACGTCACGCGGTCGACCACCGGGCGGGGGGCGCCCGGGTAAGCCTTGGTCACGTCCCGGAACGCGATCGTACTCACGGGAAAGGAGGGGCGGGACCCCAAAGCGCCGACCGGCTGTCGCGCACGCGAACCTCCTGCGGTCCCCTAACGGGCCGTCCAGCCCTCGTCGACGAGGAACGTCGTACCGGTAATGCCGCCGGCCAACTCGCTGCAGAGATAACGAATAGCGCCGGCGATTTCTTCCGGTTCCAGGAGGCGCTTGATGGCGGCCGGCTCGAGCATGATCTTCTCCACTACCTGCTGCGGTGAGAGGCCGTGGACTTTGGCCTGATCCGCGATCTGCCCTTCGACGAGCGGCGTGCGGACGTACGCGGGACAGATGGCGTTCGCGGTGATGCCGTGCTCTCCCACTTCCAGCGCCAGGCACCGCGTGAACCCCACGATACCGTGCTTGGCGGCGGTGTATGCGCTCTTGAACGGCGACGCGACGACGCCGTGGATCGACGCGAGGTTGACGACGCGCCCCCAACGGTTCTTTGTCATGTGCGGCAGCGCGTACTTCGTGCAGAGAAACGTCCCCGTCAGCATCACGCCGATCAGCAGATTCCACTTCTCTTCCGGGTATTCGTGAATCGGCGCGATATACTGCAGGCCGGCGTTGTTGACGAGAATATCGAGGCGGCCGAGGCCCCGGACGGCCTCACCGATGAACCGCTGCACGTCCTCTGACTTGCTCACGTCTCCGTTGGCCGTCATGGCACGGCCTCCGGCGCGCTCGATCTCCCCCGCCACGGCGCGGGCCGCGTCCGGCCGCAGATCGACGACACAGAGCGACGCGCCGCCGGCGGCGAGCGCAAGCGCCGTGGCCCGGCCGATTCCACTGCCGGCGCCGGTAACGACGGCGGCCTTGCCCGCGACGCTCAGATCCCAAGCCGGCACGTACCTCACCTCTTCACCGAGTCAGACGCCGCGTTCTTCTTCGGCGGTGCCGCGTGCTCCCTGCCGAACAGCCGCGCACCTCCGCGTGGATGAACGCCGGCACGCGAGTCGCGCTTGCGGGACGGTACCGCGCCGCGTATGCTGGTCGGAGATTGGACGGGCCCGTGTATCGACTGATCCGAGGCGCGGTGCGCGGCTTTGCCCGCGCAATGTTCCGGCTTCGGGCAGTGGGCCTCGAACGGCTCCCGATGTCTGGTCCCGCGGTGCTCGTCGCCAACCACCTCAGCTGGATGGACCCCGTCGTCCTTCCCCTCGCGCTGCCGCGCAAACCGGGGTTCCTCGCGATGGAAGAGCTCTGGCACATGCCGGTGGTCTCGTGGGTCATGCGGCTTTACGGGCCGCTCGCGATTCCCCTGCGGCGGCGGGCGATCGATACCACCGCGCTGCGCCGCGCCACCGAGGCGCTCCGCGGGGGGGCCTGGCTGATCGTGTTCCCGGAGGGCGGGATCCCGCAGACGGGGGAAGTGCGGGCGTTTCACCGGGGGGCCGCGATGCTCGCGGCGAGAACCGGCGCGCCGATCGTACCGATTGCGATCGTCGGCACGGACGACGCTCTTCCGCTCGGCCGGATCCTCCCGCGGCGCCGGCCGGTGACGATCTACGTGGGGGAGCCGATCAGCGTGCCGCCCGCCGGCCGCGATGCGCTCAGCGACGGCGTCGAGCAGGCGGCCGCACAGATCCGGGGGCTCATCGCCGCGGCAAAGGCCTAGTCGCGCAGGCGGACGAACCCCCCTCTTATGGCGTACGTCGGTGCTTCGCTCCGCCGCCGCGAAGATCGGCGTCTCCTGACCGCGGCTTGCCGGTTCCTCGACGACATCCGGCTGCCGGGCATGCTGCACGCGGCCCTGGTCCGCTCCCCGCACGCCCACGCCCACATCGTCCGCGTCGACGCGGGGCCAGCTCGCGCAATGCCCGGCGTCGCCGTGGTAGTGACCGCATCGGATCTCGGGTCGCCCGTCCCACGGATCCCGGCGGTGCCGGCGCCGCGGGCCGTGGAACACGCGCTGCACCCTCTGCTTGCCGATGGGACGGTCCGCTACGTCGGACAGCCGATTGCTGTCGTCGTGGCCGACAGCCGGTACACGGCGGAAGACGCCGCCGACGCGGTGCGCGTCGACTACGAACCGCTCCCGGCGGTCGTAGACGTCGACGCCGCGCTCGCGCCGGGCGTCCCCGTGCTGCACGAAGCGCTGGGCGGCAACACGGTCTTCAGCGACGAGGTGCGGGCGGGCGATCCGGAGGTCGCGTTTCGGGACGCGGCCGCGGTCGTGGAGGCGACGTTCGAACAGCCCCGCCTCGCCGGGATGCCGATGGAGTGCCGCGGCGTGGTCGCGCGGTACGACGCCCGGACCGGACGGTTCGAGGTCACGCTGTCGACCCAGTCACCCCATGGCGCGCGAGAGACGCTGGCGGAAGTGCTCGGCGTCGATCCGGACCGCGTGCGCGTGATCGCACCGGACGTCGGCGGCGGGTTCGGCGTCAAAGGCATCGACTATCCGGAGGAAGCACTCGCGGCGCACCTCGCCCGGCGCCTCGGCCGGCCGGTCGCCTGGGCCGAGGACCGCCTCGAAAATCTGCGGGTTACGGTCCAGGGCCGGGGGCAGCGCGCGCGCTTCCGCCTGGCCGCCAAGGCCGACGGCACCGTGACCGCGGTCGACGGCGACATCCTGTCCGACCTCGGGGCGTACTGCTATTCCGTGACGGCGCTCATCCCGACGCTGACCACGCTCGTCGGCCTCGGCGCGTACCGGATCCGCAACGTCCGGCTGCTGCTCAGGGGGGTCGCGACCAACAAAGTGCCGCACGGTCCGTACCGCGGCGCGGGGCGTCCGGAAGGCGCCTACTATATTGAACGGCTGATGGACCTGCTGGCGGCACGCCTCGGCCTCGACCCCGCTGACGTGCGCCGGCGCAACTTCATCGACACGTTTCCCTACGAGAGTCCGACCGGACTCGTGCACGACTCGGGCGACTATCCTGCGCTGCTGAACCGGGCGCTCAGCCTCGCGGGCTACGAGCGGTGGCGGCGGGAGCAGGCGAGGCGCCGGCGCGAGGGCGGTCTCCCGCTCGGCATCGGCCTCAGCACGTGGATCGAGACCGCGGGCGGCGGCGAGACGTGGGAGACTGCGATCGTGCGGCTCGAGCCGACGGGCCGCATCACCGCCCTGACCGGCTCTTCGCCGCACGGTCAGGGGCTTACCACGGCGTTCAGCCAGATCCTGGCGGACGCGCTGGACGTCGCGCCCGAGGACGTCGCGGTGCTCCACGGCGACACCGACGCGATTCCGGAAGGCGTCGGCACATTCGCGAGCCGGTCGCTGTCGCTCGGCGGCTCGGCGATCGCGGACGCGGCGTCGGAGGTGCGACGACGCATCATCAAGACTGCCGCCCGGCTGCTCGAGGCCGCACCACGCGACATCGTACTCGAGCGCGGACGGGCCGGCGTGCGGGGCGTGCCGAAACGCGCGCTGGACTTCCGCGAGATCGCGCAGCGGGCCGGCGAGCCGATCGAGGCGAGCGTGAAGTTCGAATCCGAGAGCGTGATGACGCCGTCAGGGGCGCACGTGGCCGTGGTTGAGGTAGATCCCGACACCGGAGGGGTCACCGTGCTCTCGTACGTCGCGGTGAACGACTGCGGGCGGGTGGTCAATCCGCTCTTAGTCGAAGGGCAGGTACACGGCAGCCTGGCGCAGGGGTTCGCGCAGGCGCTGCTCGAGCAGGTCGTCTACGGCGACGACGGCCAACCGCTCACCGGCTCGCTGCTAGACTACGGCGCTCCGACCGCGGCGGATCTGCCGGCGATCGTCTCGGCGATGCACGAGACGCCCTCGCCGCTCAACCCGCTCGGCTCCAAGGGCATCGGAGAATCCGGATGCATCGGCGCGCCGCCCGCACTCGTCAATGCGGTGCACGACGCGCTGCGGCCGCTGGGGGTTGCCGACATCGGCATGCCGATGACGCCCGACCAGGTGTGGCGGGCAATTCGCCGCGCCCGCGGGCGGCCGAGGGCCTAGTCTAGTCGGCCCGCCACCGATATCCGCCGTTCGCGCGGATGATCCGGCCCCACGCCGGAAAGCGGTCGTGCGAAAATACCAGCACGCTGTCCTGCTCGGACGCTTCGGCGAGCAGGCGACGCCGCGACTCCGCCAGCGCGGCGACATCCCGGTTCGGTGGCGCCCACTCGAGATGCTCGATCTCGCTCGGTAAGTGGAACAGGTCGCCGAGATAGTAGAATCGCTTGCCGCCCGATGTGATGCGAATGGTGCAGTGCCCTGGTGTCTCGCCGGGCGACGCGTACATCGTGACGCCGGGCTCCACCTCGCGCTCGTGATCGATCGTCTCCAGCTGCCGCTGGGTGGCCGCGAGCCCGAGCCGCTGATTCAACGGACTGTCCGGTTGACTCCGGGAGGGATGTTCTTCCCAGTCGCGGCGGCCGATCACGTGGCGAGCGTTCTGAAAGCGCAACGCCAACCCCCTCCCGCGCTCCATCGCGACGCCGGCGTAGTGGTCTTCGTGGGCGTGCGTGATCAGGACGTGGGTCACGTCGTCGGGCGAGACGCCGATGTGGCGCAGCGCGGCCTCGAGGCCCGATGTCCGCGTCAGGCCGGGCCACTTCGCGGCGAACTCGCGAGACCACGCCGACGACGGATCGTCGCACCCTGGATCGAGGACCATCGAGACGGAGCCGAGACGGACGTGGGCCAGATTGAGGCCGAGTGTCAGCTTTCCCTCGCCGTCCGCGTCCGGCATCGCGCGGCGCCGTTCGTCGTTCGAGATCTCGAACTTTGGGTTCCAGCGCAGCGTGCCTTCGGAGATGACGGTCACGACGGCGTCCCCGATCTTCCGCGTGGCAACGAACTCGGACATGGCGGCTCCTTTCAGGCGACGCAGAACTCCGACCGATCGTTCGGATCGGCCGCGGCCAGGTCCTGGAGCCCGTGGAGGGCGGCGTTGAAACCGGCTCGAATTGGCATGGCCATGTCGTCACCCACCCACCACAGCGTGCGATGACCCCGAACCCCTGCGCGCAGGCCGCTCAGGTCAGCATCAACTTCGTCAATCTCGGCGCCTGGAAGGTCTTCATTCTCGGCATCGTCCAGGGAATCACCGAGCTGCTGCCGATCAGCAGCACGGCGCACCTCCGCATCGTGCCGGCGCTGCTGGGATGGCCGGATCCCGGCTCGGCCTTCTCCGCCGCGATGCAGTTCGCAAGCCTCGTCGCGGTGCTCACCTTCCTCTGGCCGGACGTGACGCGCGTCACACGCGAGGCGACGGCCGCGCTTGGCCGCAAGAACTGGCGCGATCACTCGCTGCGGATGGCGGCCGGCATTGTGATTGGTACGATCCCGATCGGCATCGCGGGCCTGCTGCTGCAGAAGCGCCTCAACCAATGCGACTCTCCGCTGCGGGGCATTGCGGTGATCGGCTGGGCGTGCGTCCTGATGGGCGCCGCGCTCGCGCTCGCGGAGTGGTACGGACAGCGGGACCGGCGTGGAGGCCGCCGCAAATGGAACGACCTCACCATGGGCGACGGCATCTGGGTGGGCATCGCGCAGGCCTTCGCGCTGATCCCCGGAGTGTCACGGTCCGGCTCGACCTTGACCGCGGCCCTCGGGCTCGGAATGGAGCGCGCCACGGCCGCGTGGTTCTCGTTCTTGCTGGGCGTGCCGGCGATCGCGCTGGCGGGCCTCTACGAGCTGTGGCAACTGCGGAAGGCGGGCCTCGGTGCCCACGGATGGGAGCTGCTCATCCTGGGCTTGGCGTCGGGGTCCGCGGCGGCGTACGTCGCGCTCGCGTTCCTCGTGCGATACCTGCGCGACCACACCGCATGGGTCTTTGCCTGGTACCGCGTGATCCTCGGAATCGTGCTGCTCTTGGGCGCCTCGAGGGGCTGGCTGCACTAACCGGCCGTCATCCCCCGGCCGCCCTGCCGGTCGCCGTAGATGCAGTGTCATGCGCGCCGGTCCGTCCCCACTTGATAATCTGCCGGATGACCGGGACCAGGCGCTCGCCGAGTTCTGTCAGGCTGTACTCCACTTTGGGCGGGACCACCGGGTACTGCCGGCGGCGAATCAGACCGCGGGCTTCGAGTTCCTTCAGTTCGCGGCTGAGGACCCGCGGCGTGACCGGTTTACCCTGGCACGCCACCACGACCGACCGGCGCAGCTTACCGTAGCGGCCGGGCCCTTCTGTCAGTTCCCACAGAATTCGCAGCTTATACTTCCCACCGGCCATCCGGCTGAAACCGATGAGCGGGCACAGCCTGCCGCTCGTCTCGTGAGATCGATCGATGCGTTGTGCCATGCGGGCAATCCTCCCGGCGTGGCGCGCCTGGCGGTACGATTAACGATATAGTATCAATTTTGTCCGTACTTGCAGATTCGTACCATCTCCCGTATTCTCCCTTCCAGCAAGTGACGCGCGGTGAGGATGCCGGTCTACGGAGGGAGCCGATGAGCGTCGAGCAGAGCAAGGCGCGGGCGGTGGCCGATACGGCCGAGGGCGTTCTTCTGGCGAGTGTGGAGGTCGCGGCGCCGCCGGCACGGGTCTTTCGCGCGGTCACGTCGGCCGAGGTCTGCGACTGGTGGGTCAGGCCGGGCGTGTTCAATACGAGACAATGGAGCGGCGACGCCCGCCCCGGCGGGCGGTGGCGCGCGTCCGGCGAGGCCCGGGGCCGGCCTTATACCTTGGAGGGTGAATACCTGGAAGTCGACGCGCCCCACCGGGTGGTGCATACGTGGCACCCGTCCGGCACGCCCGGGGGGGCGACGACGCTCACGTACACAATCGAGATGGTCATCGGAGGCACGCGTCTCACGCTTCGGCAGGCCGGCTTCATGTCCGGCGAAACATGCCGCAACACTGCGATCGGGTGGGAAACCAGCTTTGCGCGGCTCGCCGTGCTCCTCGGCGAAAGAGCACCGGCCTCCTAGACCGCGACCACCCCGAAGCCGTCGTCGTCCCACTCGATCCGGCAGGACGGCGAGAGCCGCGCCACCCGCTCGATGATGGCGCGTCCCGTATCGGGCGCCGCCAGGACGGGATTCCCCCGCTGCGCCCGAGGCAGGCCGTGCCCCAGCGTCACCGGGTAGAGCCGGATCTCCGCGAGGCGGTCGCCGTCGAACTGCACGGTCGCCACGACGCTCTCCCAGTACGCCGGATCCACCGCAAAGCCGCCGCGCGCCCCGCGGGCGTCGAAGAGATCGGCCGGCGTGGCCGAGGCCGGCAGGCCGAGCCGCTCGTAGAAGTCCTGGGGCTGCCGCCACATCGTCTCGTTCTGAAAGATGAAGTTCCCGAGGCTGAAGAAAATTGGCTTGCCCTGGTGGATCTCCATCCCACGGAGGATGTGCGGTCCGTGGCCGATCACCACGTCGGCGCCGGCCTCGATCGCGGCACGGCAGAAGGCGGGGATGAACTGCGCCGGCTGCTCGTGGTCCCCGTCTCGCTGCTCGTGCGCGTGCACGCTCATCACGACGCGCTCCGCCTGGCGGCGCGCGTCGCGGATCCACGCGAGGTTGCCGGCCAGGTCGGCGGCGTGCGGCTCGGTGCGGATACCCGGCGGGTCGCCGACCGTAAACCGCTGGCCGAAGAGATTGCTGATGCCCGCCGGGTCCGGGCGCAGGAACCCCAGCTGAACCGAATGCTGCCGCGACGCGCTGAAGTGCACGCGCGTATCGATGCCGGCCAGCGTGTCGAGCGTCGCCCGGTCGACGGCGATCGTCGTTTCAAAGCGCAGCGGATTGACGCCGGGCCGGCCCTGGCAGTCCGGCCGCTGCTCGCCGGCGTACGCACCGGGCGGCATCGTGCTGGTCAGGGCGAGCAGCGCGACACGGCCCGCCGCCGTCTCGAGGTACCGGGGCGTGCGCGCCTCGGCGAGGTGCCGGCCGAGCCCCGCGTACACGACGCCGGCGCCGTCGAGGGTCGCGAACGTGCCGAAGATGCCCCCCTCGCCCCAGTCGGTCATGTGGTTGTTGGCGACAGAGTACAGGTTGAAACCGAGGGTCTTCAGGTCTTCGATGATGAGCGGCGAGCCGCAGACGTACGACCCTCCGCTCGTCGCCTGAGGATGCCCTTCGAAGTTGTGCAGCGTGCCTTCGAGGTTGACGAAGCGCGCGTCCGCGGAACGGATCACCTCCGTGAGGCGGAGGAAGCCGGAGTCCCGAGACGCGAGGCGCTGGGAGATGAGGGCGTCGCCGGCGGCGGAGAGGCTGAAGGGCCGGGCCATGTCGCTGCGCGCGTTATTCTCGCGCGGGCTCCGGAAGTCCTCGCCGCCTCTCGGGCACGAGCCCGCGCGGGGGGCGGGACACGCCTCGCCGCGACGCGACCGCGTGCGGATCGGCGAGATCGCGCAGCGCGTCTCCAACGAGATTCAGGGAGAGCACAGTAAGCACGATCGCCACGCCGGGAAAGACGACGAACCACGGCGCCGTCTCGATGTAGATATGCGCCTCGTCCAGCATGTTGCCCCAGGTCGGCGCCGGCGGCCGCACCCCGAGCCCGAGGAACGAGAGGGCCGCGTCGGCGAGGATCGCTTCCGCGAAGACAAAGGTAGACTGCACGATCAGCGGCGTGAGGGCGTTGCCGAGAATGTACACTCCGAGGATGCGGCCGTCTCCCTCCCCGAGCGCCACGGCGGCCTCGACAAACGTGCGCTGTTTGAGCTGCAGCGTCGAAGCCCGGACGATCCGGGCCGTGCGCGGAAAATACACGAGCGCGATCGCGAGAATCTCGTTGCGGATACCGACGCCCAGCGCGGCGACGAGCGCGATCGCGAGCAGGATGGCCGGAAACGCCATCAGGCCGTCGAGGATCCGCATCGCCACGGCGTCGACGGCGCGGTAATAACCGGCGGCGAGCCCGGCGAGGGTGCCCGTCGCAGTGCTCAGCACCATCACCCCGAGCCCGATCAACAGCGACACACGGCCGGCATAGATCACGCGGCTCAGCACATCGCGGCCGAAGTTGTCGGTGCCGAGGGGATGACGCGGGCTCGGCGGCGAGAGCCGCGCCGCCATCTCGATCGCGTCGGGGGCCGGCAGGCCGAGCGCCG
>DATEGA010000218.1:0-3039 GCA_035280345.1 bacterium
CGAGCACACCGGGCGCGGCGGCCGCACCACCGGTTGCCGCACCGCCCGTTGTGCCGCCGGATGCCTCTGGGATGGCGCCGGAGCCGCTCGCGCTGCCGCCGCTGCCCGAGTTCACCGATCGGCCCGGCGCCTTCCACGTGCAGGTCGTGGCCTACGACGATCAGGGGCAGGCCGGCCGCATCGTCATTCAGGCCTCGCAGCATGTGACGTACGCGGTGCACGAGTTCGTCTACCCTGAGCGACTGGCGATCGACATCACGGGCGGGGTGTATCTCGCGCGGCGCCACGACATCGAAGTCGACAGCGAGACCGTCCAAAACATCGTGGTCTCGCAGTTTCAGTTGAAGCCCAACCTGACTCGGGTGCTCGTGCATCTCAACCGGAAGATGCCATACAGTGCGGCCGTCGCCGACGCCGGCCGCATGCTCGTTGTCACCCTGGGCGATCCGGGGCGCCGCCTGGCCCGCGGCTCGGCCGTCATCGTCGACCCGGGCCACGGCGGCAACGACGGGGGGGCGGTTGGGCCTTCGGGGCTGCGCGAAGCCGACGTCGCGCTCGCGATTTCGCGGTTGGTCCACGACGCGCTGACCGGACAAGGCATCGCGTCGGTCCTGACCAGGACCGAGGACACGACCGTACCCCTCGAGGAGCGGCCCGATCTCGCGCAGCGGAACGGCGGCGTGGTCTTCGTGAGCATTCATGCCAATGCCAGCAGGAGCGTGGGCGCCGCCGGCACCGAGACCTACTACGCGACGCCGGAGAGCCAGGCGCTGGCCCGCGTGGTGCAGTCCGAGGTGTCGCAGGCGCTCGGCGAACCCGACCGCGGCATTCGCACGGCAGACTTCTATGTGCTCGTCAACACCCCGATGCCGTCCGTGCTCGTGGAAACCGCGTTCATCACCAACCCGACGGAAGAGACGATGCTTCGCGATCCGGCCGTCCAGCGGCGGATCGCCGACGCGATCGCGCGCGGGATCACCAAGTATCTTCGCGGTTCGTCGGGGACGGCGCCGTAGCAGGTCGGTAGGAAGGCCGCGGCGGCTGCGCGAACCGGACCGTTCATGGCAGCACGCCGCGACGGCCGCCAGCCGGACCAGCTCCGCGCCCTGACGCTCACCCGCCGGTACACGAAGTTCGCCGAAGGCTCCGTGCTCGTGCAGCTCGGCGAAACGCGCGTCCTCTGCACGGCCTCCGTCGAAGAACGGGTTCCGCCGTTTCTGCGCGGCAGCGGCCAGGGGTGGGTGACGGCGGAGTACGGCATGTTGCCGCGGTCGACCCAGGAACGGACGCCCCGCGGCGACCGGCCGGGCGGCCGCGTGCACGAGATCCAGCGCCTGATCGGCCGGTCGCTGCGTTCCGTCGTGGAGCTGGAGAAGCTCGGCGAGCGCACCGTGACGCTCGACTGCGACGTGCTCCAGGCGGACGGCGGCACGCGGACGGCGGCGATCACCGGCGCGTTCGTCTCGCTCGTGGACGCGCTCATGCTGCTGCGGAAGACGGGCGCGCTGCAGCGCGTCCCCGTTCGGGAGTTTCTCGCCGCCACCAGCGTCGGGATCGTCGAAGGTGCGCCGGTCCTCGATTTGAATTACGAGGAAGACTCGCGCGCCCGGGTGGACATGAACGTTGTGATGACGGAATCCGGCAAGTTCGTGGAGCTCCAGGGCACGGGCGAAGGCGGCCCGTTCACCAAGGCCGAGGCCGCGGCCCTGATGCAGCTCGCGGAGCGCGGCATCGTGACGTTGATCGCGAGACAGCGCGACGCCCTCGCCGACGTCCTCAGCGCGTTGTGACCCGGTCTCAGGCGAACCGCCCAGCCGCCGGCGGACCGCCCGGCGGCTGGGCGCGGCTCGTGCTCGCGACGCGCAATGCCGGCAAGGTTCGGGAGATCGCCGCGATCTACGCTTCTCTCGGGACGCGCCTCTCGGGTGTCGAGGAATGGCCGTCACTCGGCGAGCTGCCGGAGAACGCCGAGACCTACGCTGAGAACGCTGCCAGCAAGGCGCTGACGGTCGCACGGGCCACCGGGTTTCCGGCGATCGCCGACGACTCGGGCGTGGAGATCGACGCGCTCGCCGGCGGCCCTGGCGTACGGTCGCGCCGCATCCTCGGCGAGGCCGCCTCCGACGAGGCCCGCAACACGTACGTGCTGGAGCGGCTGGCCGGCCTGCCGCCGGCGCGGCGCACCGCGCGCTACCGCGCCGTTGTCGCGATCGCGACGCCCGACGGGCACGTTGAGACCTTTGAAGGCGTTTGCGAGGGCGCAATCGCCGACGGACCGCGCGGCGGGGGCGGCTTCGGCTATGATCCGATCTTCGAGATCGCCGGCGACGGACGGACCATGGCGGAAGTTCCGCCCGAAGTGAAGAATCGAGTGAGCCACCGCGCTCGCGCGCTCCAGGCCGCGCGCCCGACGGTGGCGCGCGTGCTCTCCGGGCAGGAGCAGTCCCGAACGGACGCCAAATAGCCACAGCGTTGTTGTGCAAGTTCTCTCTCAGGGGAGGAGGGACGTGTGAGCAAGTTCCTCACGTATTGGTCGCTGGCGTTCGCCGTGTTCTTCATCTGGATTGTGTCGGTCGCCGTGGCGCTGGCGGACGTTAAAGACGAACTGCTCGACAAGATTCACAAGCAGTGGGTGGCCCGGGGAAAAGCACAACTGCGGCCGGCTAACCCCCTCGCGGGGTTGTCGGTCGCAGAGACCCTCCAGGCACCGGCCCGCACCGAAGCCCAGGAATGGGTGTACGGCGAAGTCTCCGGCATCGCGGCCTCGCTCAAACTGCCGGTGAAGATCGTCGTGCTGCAGGACTCGATGGATCACTTCCTCGTGCACTTCGCACAGGGCCAGCGCGTTGTGACCTACCGGGTGGACAAGGCTTGGGTGGCAGACGCGCGCGCCGGCAAGACGGACCAAGCGGACCGCATCCGCCGCGCCGTGGAGCAGTATCTGCGGGTCGAGTTTTTTGGTGAGAAGACCGCGCCGCCTCCCGCCGCCGCTCCCGCGGCGCCCGGCGCGGCGACGGCAGCAGCAAAGCCCGCGGGGAC
>DATEGA010000219.1:0-15753 GCA_035280345.1 bacterium
TCCTGGGCGCGAATGCGGACGCTCAAGCTGACCCTGGAGTACGACGGCGCGGCGTTCTGCGGCTGGCAGCGGCAGCGCGGCTCCGCCGCGAAAGGCGCGCCCTCCGTGCAGGCGACTCTCGAGCAGGCGCTCGAGGAGATCGCAGGCGAGCCGGCGCGCGTCGTCGGCGCCGGGCGCACGGACGCGGGAGTGCACGCACTGGGCCAGGTGGCGAGCCTCGCGACGACGAGCCGCATCCCGGCCGCGCGCATCCCGGCCGCGCTGAACGCGCACCTGCCGCCGGAAATCCGCGTGGTCGCGGCCGAGGATGCCCCGGAGGGGTTTCACGCACGATACGACGCGACCGCACGCACGTACCGGTACGAAATCCTCAACCGCCCCGGGCCGCCCGCCGTGCTGCGCGGACTGGTCCACCACGTGCGGGAGCCCTTGGACGCCGCGGCGATGCAGCGTGCGCTGGCGCCGTTCGCGGGGCGCCACGACTTCGTCGCCTATCGCGGCGTAGGGTCGGAGACGCGCACGACCGTGTGCACGTTGGGGTTGGTCTCGGTCGACGTGGCCGATGGGGCGGCGGTGTTCCCGCACGCACGCGTGCGGATCATGATCACCGCCGACCGATTTCTACGGCACATGGTCCGCATGATCGCGGGCACGCTGATCCGGGTGGGGTTGGGCCGGTTGCCGGTGGAGGCTCCCGCCGAGTTTCTCGGGGATTCGGACAACCGGCGCACCGGTCCGACCGCGCCGGCGCACGGGCTGTACCTCGTCCGCGTCGACTACTAGACCCGGGTATATTGGCGTGGTTGCGATGCGACTCACAATCGTCTTGAGGCGGGCCTACGATCCACCCGCGCCGCGCGACGGGCCGCGTGTGCTCGTGGATCGCGTGTGGCCGCGGGGCGTTTCGACACAACGGCTCAAGATCGTGGCGTGGCTGAAAGAAATCGGGCCGAGTACCCCGCTGCGCAAGTGGTTCGGCCACGACCCCGCCAGGTGGCCCGTGTTTCGCGCGCGGTTCCGGAAGGAATTAGCTGCGAAAGAACCGCTGCTGGACGAACTCGCGGGGTACGCCCGCCGCGGCAGACTGACCCTCGTGTTCGGAGCGCGCGACTCTGAGCACAACCAGGCAGTCGTGATCAAAGAAGAGTTGAACCGCCGCGGGTTGCGATCATCGCGCAGGCGGCGGCGTCCTCAGTTGTCGGGTTAAATGTACTTGTGGGCTTTGAGTGTTCTTCCGACGTCCGAGTCGACTGCCTGGCGCACGGCGGTCAAGCCTTCGTCGATAGCCTCGCGCACGGAGGCGACAATCCGCTGCCCTTCCGGCTCGGCGTCCGTCACACCGTTGGCCGACATCAGGCTTGCCGCGGCGAAGCCGGCGAAAAACGCGCTGTAGTGAATGGCATCGGAAACGGGCACATTCCGCTCCCGGAAAAATCGCATTAGGTCCCGCGCGGTCTGCTCGCGCGGCGAAAGTGCCTCCCTCGTCTTCGCGCCGCCGTCATCCGAGGCGGAGGATCTTGCGGACGTGCGCGAGCCCATGGCGGCATCCCTCCCGGTGGAACAAGTTGGCGGGCCTGAACACAAAATCCCCTGTGAAGTTTGAGTGCCTTTTCTTACGCTCGCGCGCCTAGTTTGCAATCTGCACAGAGGAGATCAAGCGGTTCGTTGGAATATCGAAGAACCTATTCCAATGACGAAGGCGACCGCGTGTTGAGTTGCTTCGTCTAAAGCCGGGTTGATCTGTGATGACTGAGTCCAACCAGCGCGGACAGCAGGAAGAGGCCATCCTCCAGCTCATGGTCGAGTTTCGCAATTTGTTTCTCGCCCAGCAGGAGGCGGTGCCGCCGCCTGAACCGATGGCCTCCCCACCATCGTCGAGACGGCGCGCTCGCGTCGCGGCCGTGCTGCTGGCGTGTGTCGCGGCAGTTGCCCTAGGATACATCGGCGGCGTGGTCTGGGAGCGATTCGGAGCGTTGCAGCGGCTGGTAGTGTCGGCGGACGGGCGCCCGGTCGCGCCTCCACCGGCCGTCGTCGCGGACAGCACGCCACCCGCGACGATGGCCGCGCCGGATACCCCGGTGCCGCGAGCTCCCCAGTCAACCGCGGTGGCGCCGGGGGCTCCGGTGGTCGCGCCGGGAGCCGTGGTAACGCCGGGTGCACCCGCGGCGAGGCCGCAACCGATCGCCATGGCGCAGACGCCGGCGATCAATGGCTACCACGTGCAGGTTGGCGCGTTCAACGTCCTCGTGTACGCGCGCGACATGATGCGCCAGCTGCGCGCCCGCGATTACTCCGTCACGCTCGTCGAGGCGCCGACCGGCCCGCCCCATCGCGTCTGGATCGACGGGGTCTTCGATCATTCCGCCGCTGCGCGCATGGTCGACCGGCTGCGAAGCGACGGGTTTGAGGCGGTCGTCGTCAGAGAATAGGTCCGTCCGGGGGCGGCGGGCTTCGGCGGGTTTCCACCGCTCATCCGTCTTCCGACGGATGGCACGTCATGATCTCTTGATATTATTGACGCGCTTGGCCCGAGGCCGACTGGGCGATGCCGTGGCCGACGCCTGACGCCCAGCGCGCTGGGTCGCCCGGCCAAAGGCTTCCAAGCGCTGAGTCGCTCGGGCAAAGGCCTCCAGGTCCGTCCGGTTAAACCAAAGGTTCCGTCCAAATCGGGTGGCGATCAGCCGCCGATCGCGCACGGCGACGTACACTTCCTTTAACGGGATGTTGAGGAACTGGGCCGCTTCGTGGGCGCGAAGCTGGTCATGACGGTGGTCCGCGTTCGGCGCCGCGCCCCCGGCGGCGACGTTCTCCTGCGACGCTTCCGCAGGACGCCCGGCTTGTTCGAGATCGCGAAGCACGCGCCGTACCTTATCGAGCGCCTGGCCCACCCGTTCAAGAGAGTGGCGTCCCGGCTCGGACCCAGTGTTCACGCCTAGTCTCCTCCGGCTTGCCCGCGTAGTCAAACAGTCCGCTGCGCGGTTCCGCAACGGGCGGCTGCCGGTACATCTGTTTGCCCATTACGGGAGAGGAGTAGACGAGCCGGGCGGTTTTACTGCTCTAAACGCATCGTGGACGTTCCGTAGACCGTTTGGGTGCCGGGATAGTTAATGGCGCCGAGAAATGGAACGTTGCCTGTGATTGGCATCAGCGTCTGAACATTGTATGCGACACGGACGGTGACGATCCCGTCTCCGTTGCCGCCAGTATCGGTGGAATATGTGACGGCCACACAGGCCGTCTGACCCGAGGGCACCGTAATGGTGTTGCCGCTGACTGTGCAGGCGGTCCCGGTCTGCACGGCAAGGAATGAGGCAGTTTGCTGAACGCGCGTCTCGATCGACGCCGTCGGGTCGACCCCGGTATTACACGTGACCGCCAAGTTCGCGGAATTCGTCGGCACACACTGGACGGCCGCATACCGGGCACCCTCACGGGCCGCGTTCGTGATCAGGAGCCATGATCCGAACAACCGGCCCACCTCGAAGATGAGGAAGAGCAGGACGGCCAGAAGCGGCACGAGCAAGACGAGCTCGACCGTGGACTGTCCGCGTTGACCTCTCATTGTCCGTTCACCTGTGAAGTTGCGCACCCGGTCCACCGCTCCTGCCGAATCCCCGGACGGTGCCGGCTATTGCACCAGGATGATGGTGTCCACTCCCGTGTCGACCCCGTTGGGATTACCGGTAGTGCCCTGGTAATCCAAAATCTGAACGAACGTGCCGACGATAGGCTCGTACCCGTTCTTAGCCATGAAAGCGCAGTCCATTTCGAAAGCCGCGAAGCCGACAATGTCCACCGATGTCGACCTGCCATTAATCTGCCCTTCCCACAGACTGCTGTTCATCAGCGGCATCACGACGACCCAGCCGGACGCACCCGGGTTTGTAACCGGATCCGGGGTGCTGCAGACCGCCTTGACCGCGGTGTTCCATGGTCCGACGCCCATGCCCGTCTTCGTGACCACGGTCGCGCAGGCCGGCCAGTTCGCCGGGTTGTTGCTTGTCGAGGAAGTGGCGCAGTAGGCCGGGTTCGTACCGGTGCCGTTGATGAACGTGCACCCCCAGCCGCCGCTGGTGTCGAATCCATTATTCGTGCAGCCGGCCTGGGTGTTGTGGAGGTCCAACGAGCCGGTGTTACCGGAACCGGGTGCCGAGGAATCGCAAAAGCTCGCCGGGGAGTTTTGCGTGCCCGATCCGTTGATGTTTATGCTGAGCGCACAATCTCCGCACTGTGTCCCGAGCGCATTCGGATTCCCGGCCGACCCAAACACCGCGCACGGCTTGCTGCCCTGCGCCGTCCAGCGTGCCGTGTACACCGCTTTGTCGAGGCCGAGTGGCTTGAGTCCGGTCGTGAGGACCGGCACCCTTTGAGCCGCGCAGGCCACGTTGATAGTCATCGAGGGCGCAACGGACGCGAGGAAAAAGAGCGGCACCGTCGTCGTGTAGGTGGCCGCGAGCCGCACCGGGCTGGTGCCGGTGGCGTTGCCGTTGGCATCCTCGGGGGTTGAGGTGAAGTTATTTGAGACCCATGTGATGTTGTTTTCCGTATAGTCACGCTGAGCGTAGCGCGAGGCTGTGGCTTGGGCAGTGCTCCCGCTGGTCGTCAAATCCATCGCGCCGGCCATCACCGATGAGTCGCAGCCATTTTGCATTGCTCGGCGGTACCGCAGCAGGATACCGAAATCGACCGCCATTCCCACGAAGAGCAACAGGACGAGGAAGGCGCCGACGACGAGGAACACCGATCCTCGTTCGTTCCCGTTGAACTGTTGCGCCCGCCGTCCCAGCGCGATTCTCATAGTGGTCCCCCCTGATTTACTTGCAGCGCCGGACGCACGCCCCCCGGCCGCCTCGGGATGCTCATAACAGAAATTACGGCTTCGCACGGAAGTGCGCGCCCGCGCTGAAAACATTATCAAAATCCGGCTTGCTCGGCCAACTACCCTCTCGGGTAGTTATCGGCCTCGAAAGTGGACTTATTTCGGATCGTAAGGACGTCGCAGTCTATAACCTCCGTATGCTCAATAAGAGGTTATCGATGTGCGCTTTCCGTTCGTGGCCTGGTCGTAGTCGGCCGAAAAGTACGTTACAGCGATCTCCGGGTCGTCCCCCGGGACGGACACGGCCTGAAGGATGTTGCCCTGGGCGTCCCCGAGCTCGATCACAGCGCCCATATCGTCGTCGACGGCGAGCCGCCGCACCAGGGCCGGCGCGTACGACACGGCGATCTGAGAGGCGAGGGCGTGGGTCGCCAGCAGCCAGCGCGCAGTGTCTTCCTGGAACGTCCCCTGCGGCCAATGGAGGTAGATCGCGCCCAGCTTCCCGGCGGAGAAGCACAGCAGCACGTTCGCGACGTAAGGATAGCCGCCGATTCCAGCGGTCACGTGCGTTGTGTAGGCGGCCACCGGCGCCGGGCCACCACACGTCGCCGTCGCGACCGGCTTGAGCGACGGATCCGCGTTGAGCGCGTCCGCCGGTGCCATCCCCAACGAAAATGGGGCCGCGCCCGTGATCACCGACTTCGAGATTTGCGCGGTCGCCGAGGCCGCGGATACGGCCACGCCCACGGCCATAGCGAGAACGAATGCGATCGCCTTCATGCAGCACCCCCCACGAGTTTAACTGTTTTATGTACCCATTTTGGTGCGTCGTCGGTTCGCCGTAGCCTGGACGGGTCCCTACAGGGGCCGGGCTGTTTCCAGGGGTAACAACGCCTTGAGTGCCGCGAGGGCCACGCCCAATTGCCCCGCGTCGGGTTCTCGCGTCGTCAGACGCTGAAGCCACAAACCGGGCGCCAGCAAGGGCCGGAGTGCGGCGGCGCGCTGAGCCAGCCGCATGAACTCGAAGCTTGCCGACGCGATCACCGGCAGAATGAGAACGCGCTCGGCCAATCGCACCGGCAGCGAGGGACGGCCGAGGGCGGCGAACACAATGGCCGCCACCAGCAAGACCATCAGGAGAAACGTCGTGCCGCAGCGGGGATGAAATCGACTCACCCCGGCCACAGTCTCCACCCTGAGGGGGAAACCCGCTTCGTAGGCGTTGACCACCTTGTGCTCCGCGCCGTGGTACTGGAAAACCCGCTGAATCGCGGGGATTCGTCCGATTGCAACCAAGAACGCCAGGACCATTGCAATGCGGACCACGCCCTCGAGCCAGTTCTCCACCGCCTGCCCCCCCGTCCCTACGAACCGTACGAGGAACGCCGGCAACAGGAAAAATAGCGTGATTGAGATCGTCAGGCTGCGAACCAACACCAGGCGAATTCTGCCGGTGGACGGCACTTGTCCTGATCCCCCAGCTCGGGCCGACACCATCAATGCCCACGTGCCGACCGCCAGTCCGTCAGCGAGGGTCGCAATCCCCCGGATGAACGGGGCTCTCAGCCATGCCCGCGAGATCACCGGCGAGGGCACCGGACGCGTTTCGACGACGCACTCTCCGCGCATCGTCCGGAGCGCGACCGACACGAATCGGGCCGAGCGGAGCATCACGCCCTCGATCACCGCTTGTCCTCCCAGCATCAGCACCGAAGAGGGGGCGGCGGGATGCGCCGTCGTGTCCGCGACGTTCGTTCCCCGTGTCACACCGACGGGCATTGACGGTTCCCCCGATGTTTTCCTGTTCCGCGCCCGCGGCGCCGACCGGCGGTGTCCTGAAACTCCCCGTCCTGGGTAGTTGTGGTGTGGTGGAACACCTGAGAGTGATCCCCGATGAGTAAAGTGCGGGATGCGCTTCCCCCGAGGCCGGTACTCTTGCTTCCGATGACATTGATATCGGGGGCCGTCCTCATTTTGGCCCAGATCCTGTCGGACGGGCGACAGCCCGCCGTGATGGCACTCGGCCTCGCCGTTGCCGCGTGCCAGCTGTTCGGCGCCGGTGCCGTATTGCGCGGCGGCCGGCTTCCGGCAGGCTTCAAGCCGATGATCTGGGCGGCCGGCGAGATGTACCTCGCGATTCAACTCGGGATTACGCTGTTCGCCCATCCCGGCACGGCGCTTCTGCCGCGGACGGCAGCCATCGTGCTCGCGCCGGTCGTGTTCGCGAGCGCGTGGCTCCTGTCTGAAGCGGGGCACCGCAGGCTCACGGTTATCGGCTACTATGTCGCGGTCGTGGCACCGGCAATTGTTTTCGTGGTCGCGCGGCGGACCGCCGGGAACGCACTCACCATGATCGCGCCCCTCGTCGTCATGAGCGGCGTGCTGCACGCAATCTTAAAGGAACTCACCGCGCTCGAGACGGGTTTGGTCACATCACACGGGGATCGGGAAACCCTAGAGCGCCTCGCCCACACGGACGCGCTCACCGAACTACCGAACCGGCGCGCCCTCATGGCCGAGCTGAATCGCGAGGCCGCAATGTCCGCCCGGTTTGGACTGCCCTTGGCCGTGATCGAGTTCGACCTCGACCACTTCAAGGAGATCAACGACGTCTACGGCCACCAGACCGGCGACACAGTCTTGGCCGCGGTGGCGCGCCACGTACAGCGCCGGCTCCGGGCCACGGACATGTTTGGGCGGCTGGGCGGAGAGGAGTTCCTGATCCTGGCCGCAGGCAACGGCCTGGCGGACGCCACGCGCCTTGCGGAGGAGCTGTGCCGGTCGCTGCGCGAGCATCCCATGGCCGGCGACCGCGGGTGGGTGACCGCCAGCTTCGGCGTGGCAGTGTACGAGATCGGGGACACCGGCGACGCCATTCTGGCGCGCGCCGATCAGGCGCTGTACGCGGCCAAACGGGACGGCCGGGACCGCGTGGCCGTCGAGCAGCGGAACACCGGCCCCGCCAAGGGCCGGCCGGTTGGCGACGCGCTCAGCTCCTCTTCTTCACCGTGAAGCGAAACATAATCTCTTCGAAGCCGCCGACCCAGAAACACCACACCCGCGAGCACGCGTACGGCGGCAGCCGCGCGGCGAACGACAGCGCGCCGCCAAGCCATGTGCCGAGGTGATATTGAAGCGGAGATAAGGTCGCCTTCTTGAGATACGGTTGGGCGAACCACGTCAGGCGAAGCTCTTCGAGCTGGAACTCCACGCCTTGATAGCCGCCCTTGAACCGCGGCTGAAAGTACAGCGGGAACGACACATCGAAGCCGCGCTGATGCTCGGGATGGCTGAACCCCCGCGAAAAATGCGGCGTGCGGATCACGACCGTGCCGCCGTGTTTCGTGACACGGTGCAACTCCCGCATGACCGCAAAGGGATCGCGCAGATGCTCGAGTACTTACCCGTCCTTCCGAAACTCCCCGCAACCAACGTTCAGGCGTTTCACGGTCGCCGCGGGGCGCTCACCGCGGGCCGCGAACGAAGAGGTCGGCCGCGGGGTCTTCGGCCGCGACCCGCCACCCAGGGCGCCGCCGCAGGCCGGCGTTGAGGGGAATCGACTTGGGCACGAGGACCCACTGGAAGCCGTACTCGTCCACTCGCTTGGCCCATCCGGGCTGTGCGAACATCATCTGGAAATAGCGCTGATAGAAGTATGCGGGGAAGAACGCCGTGCGGTCGTCGATGAAGATGCGCTCACCGGTCTCGTAGCGAATGTAGCCGCCCCAGTTGTCCAAACTGAGCCCGCGGTTCCAGTCGAGATCGTGGCTCTTGATGTACGTCAGCGTCGTCGTCGGCACATGCTTTGCGTCGAAGGACGACGTCACGATGGGACGGACGCCCGGAAGACGGCCGGCCGCCACGCAGGACAGCGCGAGGACGACCACCGCGGCTACCGGGGCGAGGTGCATCGTGCACCGCCATTCCATCCGGTTGTAGCCTTCGTCCACACGGCGCCACCGCTGCTCCACGGCCCGCACCCACCCGCGGACGCGGACGGGATTCTCGAACAGCACGAGGGGCTCGCTCTGCGCCAGCAGCCCTGCGATCATCGGCAGCGAGACGATAACGAACAGCGGCACATTCCGGACACCGTCGAACGCAAGGAAGGCAAACGCCAGGATGAGCAGGCATTGGCCGAGCCACGGCTTGCGGCGCGAGGTGGCGAGCCCGAGGACGAGCAGTCCCAGTAGCAACTCCAGGCAGACCGAGTACATCTCTCCGTGGAAAGTCGGGGACTGGAACTCCTGCGTCTGGATGTTGGCCCCGAGCTGCCGCAGGTCCCCGGCGAAGGACGGATACAGGGCCAGGCCGTTAGGATTGACGAAAGTCGCCGCGACGACCGCGACGAGGGCCAGAAGCAGCGTCTTTGCGCGCCGCCTGGCGTCGATGCCATCCGGGCCCACCAGTACCGCGGCCTCCCCGGCCTCGGCGGCGGCGTAGATGATCACCATCGCGAACCCGATCAGGAAGCCGGGATGCGCGTTGGACCACACGAGCATCGTGAGAACCAGCAGCGGAACCGTCGCCGGTCCCGTCAGCCGGCGCGTGTGGAACGACTCGAGCACGCGCGCAAAGATGTACACGCCGAAGAACGTGAAGAGATGCGGCCGCGCCAGCCAGTGCACCGACGAGGCGAGCGCGCCAATGAGCGTCAACCCGAGCGCCGCGAGGAACGGGCAGCCAGTCCGCCGGGCGTCCTGGAACAGGAGCATGAACAGCAGGGCGATCGCCGAGCCGGCGACGACGGCGAGGAGCGGCAGACCGCCGATCTGGACCAGCGCCGCGGCCACGGCGTCAAAGAGCCATTCGAACGGCACCCACGGCTTTCCGGCGAAGGTGTACGACATCAGATCCGTGTGTGGCAGACGCAGATGCGCGAGGATGTACTGCCCGCTGACGAGGTGCCAGCCGGTCGACGCGTCGTCGAACAGGCTGTTCGCGCGGACCCCGATGAGCAGGTAGAGCACGGCCAGAAACACGATGTCGCCGCCGCTCGGTAGGGCGCTTCGCCGTGGCAGCGCCGACGCGTCCTGCGACGCGGATTCCCTCGCTTCCAGACTCAGGTCAGTCGCCAACGGCAATCTGCGACGCCCACGCGCGGTTTTCGGCGTACCACCGCACCGCCGCGTGCAGCCCCTCCTCCAACGCCGTTCGTGGCTCCCACTGTAGAAGCTCCCGGGCCTTCGTGATATCGGCCCATGTGGCGGGCATGTCGGCGCGATGGACCGGCCGGTGCTTCAGGCGCGCCGGCCGTCCCATAGCCCCTTCCAGAATCGCGATCATGCGCCGCAGCGAGACCGGTCGATCGCTGCCCACGTTGATCACCTCATACCCCGTAAGGGCGAGCGCACGACGCGTCGCGTCGGCCACATCGTCGACGTATGTAAAGTCGCGTTCCTGGCTGCCGTCGCCGTGGATGATCAGGGGACGATCCTCGTCGAGCCAGCGGATGAACCTGAACACGGCCATGTCCGGCCGTCCGGCGGGGCCGTATACAGTGAAATACCGAAGCACCGCGACGTCGATACCGAACAGGAGGTGGTACGCATAGCACATCGCCTCCGCCGCCTTCTTGGAGGCGGCGTACGGGGAACGCGGTCGGTCCGTCGGCTGGTTCTCCCGAAACGGGCACTCCCCGCCGGCATACAGGCTGGACGTCGAGGCCAGGACGAACTTTTTGATGCCGCGGCTCCGGCACAGCTCCAACAGACGGAGCGTGCCCTCGACGTTGGTCCGATAGTAGAGGTCGGGCGCCAGGATGCTCTGCCGCACGCCGGCGCGCCCGGCGAGGTTGACCACCGCATCCACGGGCCGGCTGTCCTCGAGCCCGCGGAGCCCGTCCTCGGCCGCGATGTCGGCGACATGCGCGACGAACCGCGGCAGCGCTCGCACCTGGTCGAGGCGCCATGCCTTGAGGCGCACGTCGTAGGCGTCGTTGAGGTCGTCAATGCCCACCACGTCGTGGCCGTCGCGCGCCAGGACCTCGCTGACTTTCGCGCCAATGAACCCGGCGCAGCCCGTCACCAGCACCCGCATCGCCGCCGTCCCTACGAGACCGGGCGTCCGCCGGCCGCCGCGGTGGCCGGCGGGGCCTGCCTGTGACCTTCGGCGGGGGACTCAAGGTACGCCGCCTGCCACTGTTGGAACACAAAGAGATTCCACAGCTTCTTGCGGTGATCGCGACCCCCGCCCACGTGCTCGCGCAGGAGGCGGCTGACCGCATCGGGTCTCAAGATGCCCTGCGCGGCGATGCGCCGCGGCGCGAGCGTCTCTTCGAAGAGATCGCGCAGCTCCCCGCGGATCCACCGTCCCAGCGGGATCCCGAAGCCCTTCTTGGGGCGGCGCAGCACGTCGGCCGGCACCAGGTCTTGCAGGCTGCGTTTCAGTACGTACTTGGTCGTCAGCCCGCGGAGCTTCCGCGAGGCCGGCAGGCGGCTCGCGAACTCGACGACGCCCGTGTCGAGAAACGGACAACGGACCTCCAAGGAACACGCCATACTGGCCCGGTCCACTTTGACCAGCACGCCGTCTTGGAGGTAGAGTTTGGCGTCGAGGTACAACGCGGTGTTCAGCCAGTCGCGATCACCGGCCGCGGCCGCGTGCGCGCGGACCTCCGAGAAGACGTCGTCCGCCCGCACCGCGTGCCAGGCGTCCGCGGTCAGGAGCCCCGGCAGCTCCGCGGGCGCGAAGGATCCCAGCCACAGCGCGTGGCGCAGCTCCAGCGGATGCCCAAGCCCCGCGGCGAACTTCTTGATTTTGAAATCGAGGCTGAAGTTCGCGTGCGAGACGGGAAGCCGCTCGGCCAGCGATCGCGCCGCCCGCAGCACCGGCGCGGGCGTGCCCGTCATGAACCGTGCGAGCCGGTGGGCCGGGTAGGTGGGGTACCCGGCGAACAGCTCGTCGCCGCCGTCGCCGGACAGCGCGACCGTGACGTGCTCGCGCGTGAACCGGGAGAGGAGATACGTCGGCAGAAAGGACGCATCGGCGAGCGGCTCGTCGAGGAACCGCCCGACCCGTCCGACGAGATCCCAGACCGTCTCGGCCGTCATCACGGCTTCGTGATGGTCGGTGCCGAGCACGGCCGCCATCCGCCGGCCGTACGCCGCCTCGTCGAACGACTTTTCCGCGAACCCAACGGTGAACGTCTTGACGCGGCCGGTGCTGTGCCGTGCCATCAGGGCTGCCACGGCGGACGAGTCGATGCCGCCGCTCAGAAAGGCGCCGAGCGGAACGTCGCTGACCAGCCGCCGGCGCACGGCGCCGTCCAGCAGCTGCCGCAGTGCCGCCGCGTCGTCGGCCACGGAACGATCCGACCCCTCGCGCGGCGCCGGGAGATCCCAGTAGCGGTGTAGCCGGATCGTGCCGCCTTCGTACACCAGCACGTGGCCCGGCGGCAGCTTGTGGACGCCGTCGAAGATGGTCCGCGGCGCGGGGACATAATCGTGCACCAGGTAGCGGGTCAGCGCCGGCAGGGAGATCGCCCGGCGCACGCGCGGATGCTGCAGCAGCGCTTTCAGCTCCGAGGCAAAGACGAGCTCCGACCCGAGCAGGGCGTAATGCAGCGGCTTCTTGCCCATCCGGTCTCGAGCCAGCACAAGGCGGGCACGAACCGCGTCCCAGACGGCGAAGGCGAACATGCCTTCGAGGCGGTCGACCGCTGCCGGGCCGCCCTCTTCATAGAGGTGCAGGATCACCTCGGTGTCCGAGCGGGTGCGGAAGCGGTGCCGGGGCACCAACTCCGCGCGCAGTTCGGCGAAGTTGTAGATCTCGCCGTTGAAGACGGTCCACAGGGTGCCGTCCTCGTTGGACATCGGCTGGTGGCCGCCGTCCAGATCGATGACGCTGAGGCGCCGCATGCCGAGCGCGGTTCGCGGATCGACATGGTAGCCCTCATCGTCAGGTCCGCGGTGCCGGATCGCCCGGCACATGGCTCTGATGATCGATGGGGCGCGGTGTTGGTCGAGCGCGCTATCGGTGAACCCGGATATGCCGCACAACAGCCGGCTCTCCTGAGCGGCGCACGACTCGACGGACCACGTACGTCGGTTTGTCTTGCGACTCGTGATAGATCCGCACGATCATCTCGGCGAGCAGGCCCATCAGCATCAGCTGCAGCGCCGACACGAAGCTGAAGCCGGCGATCCACGCGAGGGGGTTCCGGTGCACCCAGATGCCGTAGAAGACCTTTTGCGCGGCCACGACGCCGGTCAGCAACAGGCCGATGAACGCCAGCGCCAGGCCGCTCCCGCCGAACACGTAGATCGGCTTGGTCACGTAGCTGGACAAGAACTTCGTGGTGAACAGATCGAGGATGACCTTCAGGGTGCGCGCGATGCCGTACTTCGACCGGCCGAACCGGCGCGGCCGGTGATTGACCGGCATCTCGGCGATGCGCGCGCCGACCGAGCGAGCATAGGCCGGGATCATGCGGTGCATCTCTCCGTACAGCCGGATGTGCTCGAGTACGTCGCGCCGGTAGACCTTGAGGGTGCAGCCGTAATCGTGCAGGCGCACGCCAGTCACCCGTGAGATGAGCGCGTTTGCCAGTTGGGACGGCACGCGCCGGTGCAGGAAGGCGTCCTTGCGGTCTTTGCGCCAGCCGCTCACCACGTCGTAGCCTTCGTCGAGTTTCCGGACCAGGCGGGGGATGTCGGCTGGGTCATTCTGCATGTCGGCGTCCAGGAGCGCGACGACGGCCCCGCTCGAATGCCCGATTCCCGCGGCGATCGCCGCCGTCTGGCCGAAGTTGCGGCGGAGCTGTACCACGGTCACGCGCCGATCGTTCTCGGCGAGTTCCGTCAAGACCCGGAACGTGCCGTCCGTGCTGCCGTCATCCACGTAGACGACCTGCCAGCGTTCCGGCAGCGTCCCCATCGCGTCGACAATCTGGCCGTGCAGCGCAGGCAGGCTCTCTTCCTCGTCGTGGGCCGGGACAATAATCGAGACGTCGACCGGCGATGCCTCAGACGTCACCATCCGCCCCCCCATCGTCCCCACACGAAGTGTCGACCGCATCTTGCGGCTTTATCATACGTCCGGGCACGGGCCGTCTGCCAGGTAGTCTTCGGGTAGGTCCGCCGTCCCGGGCGTCCAATCCGGCCGGTGCGGCGTACAATGACCGCAGGATGGACCTGCACGGGTCTTGGCGCGAATGGGCTTGGGCCGGCGGCCTGACCGCGGTCGCGGCCGGTGTCAGGCTGATCGGTCTCGGCACCGCGCCACTGTGGACGGACGAGGCGTTCAGCCTGTGGATGGCGGGGCATTCCGCGCACGCGATTTGGCGGTGGACGGCCCAACTCGACGCGCATCCCCCGCTGTACTACCTGCTGCTGCACTCGTGGCTGGTCTTCGGCGACCGCACAGTCGCGCTCCGCGCGCTGTCGGTGGCCGCCGGCGTGCTGACGACTCCCGTCGCGTACCTTCTCGGCCGCGGGATCGGCGGACCGCGCCTCGGAATCCTTACCGCGCTATTGCTTGCGCTCTCGCCTTTCAACCTCTGGTACGCGCAGGAAGCGCGCATGTACCCGTTGCTCATGCTGGTCGCGGCGGTAGGAATGTGGGGCCTCCTTTTACTGTTCCGGGACCCGGTGCCGCGCGGCGCGTGGACGCTGTACGTTGCCGGTACACTCCTCGCGCTGTGGACAGAGCACAGCGCCGCGCTGCTGTGGGGGACCGGCGCGTTGGCGATCCTCGTGTTTCGCCGGCATCCCGGCGCTGGATTTTGGCGCCGCTGGCTCGCCGCCCAAATCTGCATCCTGGCGGCCTGGACCCCGGTCCTCGTGATGCTGGTTCGGCAGTTGGCGGCCGGAACGGCCGGACCGACGTCGCTGAGCGGGTGGGGCGCGGCCGCATCGCTGCTTCCGGATACCTTCTCGCCGCTGTTCGGCGCGCGGCCTGAACCGCCCGCAGCAACGCGAGTGCTTATCGCCGCGTTCGCGGCGTTGGTGACGGTGCCGCTCCTGTGGCGCGGACTGTTTGGACCGAGTGACGGCCGACTCTCCATCGGCGTGCTGGCGACGGTGTGGATCGCTCCCGTGCTCTGCGCGGTCCTGCTGGCCGCGGCCGGCGTCTCGGCGCTGCTGCCGGCGACGCTGACCGCCGGTTATCGCACGCTGATCTGGACGTCCATGGTTCCATGCCTGCTGGTGGGCCGGGGTGTGCTCGGGATCGCGTCCCGGAGCGGGCGCGCCGTGGCGCTGGCGCTGGTGTTGGCGAGCACCGTCGGCGTCCTATTCGTCTACTATCGCACCGCGCCGAAATGGGAGGCCTGGGACAGCGCCGCCGCCTATGTGGCGGCCCATGCCGCCGCGGGCGATGAGATCTTGTTTCACGACAATCTGATGCAGCTGCCGTTTGATTACTACTATCGGGCGTCCGGCCCGGCGGTACGCGAGCACGGCGTTCCCGACGATTTCCCCGACCGCGGCGTGAGAGAACCGCGGGCGGCGCAGGTGGATATGCCGCGCCTACGCGTCTTGGCCCGGACAAGCCGTCGCGTGTGGCTCGTCTACAGTCACGATTGGTGGACCGATCCGGGCCATCTGGTGCCGGCGACCCTGAGCGATGCCGACGATACCGCGTCCGTGCGCGATTTCCCAGGCTTGCCGCTGATTCGAGTGTACCTGTTTCAGGGGCGACGATGACGGAGCGCCTACGCGAGAGTGTCCCCGGCCGCGCATCTCATGCGTTGGCGTTCCTCGTCTATGGCGGCTTCGTTCTCATCCTGTTCCTTCCGATCTTGTCACGTCCGACCACGGCCTACATCGGCGGTGAACCTGGTCCGGCCATTGAGGATCCGTTGTCATTCATGTGGTTCCTAGAATGGTTTCCCTACGCCTTGTCCCACCATCTCGATCCGTTCCTGACGAACTGGCTGCTTTCGTACTCCGGAGTCAACCTCGCCTGGAACACCGCCGTGCCGTTTGTGAGTG
>DATEGA010000220.1:0-3692 GCA_035280345.1 bacterium
GCCTCGCGCCGGCCGGCCGCTGCTGCGCCATTTCGACGCTCCGCCGCAGCGCCTCCATCAAGTCTACGACCTTGCCGGGCTCTTTGGCCTTGGCTTCCGGAATCGGCTCGCCCTTGCCCTTGGCGTCGATCAGCGCCAGGACCTGCTGGCGGTACTCGTCCTTGAATTCATCCGGATGGAACTCGATCGCGAGGCTCTCCACAAGCTGGCCTGCCATCTTCCGCTCGTTGGGATGCACCTTCACGTCCGCCGGCACCTCGTCGAGCCCGGAGACGGAACGCACCTCGTCGGCATAGTAGAGTGTCGACATCACCATCGCGTCCTGGAACGGCCGCAGCGAGACGACGTGTTCTTTCTCCCGCATCACGACCTTGCCGACCGCGACACGGTCCGCCTGGCGCAGCGCCTCCTGCAGAAGCACGAACGCTTTGGCGCCGCCTTCGTCGGGGACGACGTAGTAGGACCGTTCATAGTAGATCGGGTCGATTTCAGAGAGCTCCACGAAGCCAGCGATATTGACGTTGCCGCTCGTGTCGATCGGAATCTTGTCGAGCTCCTCGTCGGTCACTGTGACGAACCGGCCTTTGCTCACCTCGTAGCCGCGCGTGACGTCGCTCCACTCGATGACCACGTCATCGTGCGGGCAGTACCGCTGATTCTTGATCGGCGTGCCGCACGTCGAGTGCAGCAGGCGAAAGCGAACGTCCTTCTCCTCCGTGGCGGTGTACAGCTTCACGGGGATCGTCACCAGGCCGAAGCTCACATAGCCTCGCCAGACGGGTCGCACAAAGGCCTCCGGAACGAGAGGTACCGAGCATTGTATACCGCACCCGGACGGCGTGCAAATGTACCCGGCGAACTGGTGTTCGACTTAGCGGGAGGTTCGCTTCTCGATGGAGGCCCCGGCGGGCGGCGTCACGTCCGACCGCACCGCCGCGACCATGTCGGCCGGTCGGACGGCCTGCAGCAGCTTGAAGGCGCGTTCGTGGTACCCGGTGGCTTCTTTGTACCGCCCCGAGAGACCCGCGACGCGCGCAAGGTCTTTGTAGATCGCGACCAGATCGACGGTCAGGCCGGCGACTTCGCAGTGTTTGGCGGCGGCGGCGAGCGCGCGCTGCGCCTCTTTGAGCTCGCCGGATGCGGCCGCGAGCGCACCGAGCAGCGCCTGGGCACGCGCCGCTTCATCCGGCAGGCCCGCCGCGTGACTGCGTGACGCGGCGCGCTCCGCGAATTCCTTCGCACGTTCCGCCTCACCACACGCGTACAGGCAGCGCGCGTATTCCGTCAAGGTCCGGCACTCGCCGGCGACGTCGCCGACGCGCCGGCTGACCGCAAGGCCCGCGGCGAATTGCTCGAGCGCCTCCGCCGGCCGCCCGGTCTGCATCAGCAACACGCCTGCCTGGTCCCGTACCTCCGAGAGGTGGCGCATATCCGCGTACTGCTCGAACAGTCCCTGCGCGCGCTCGAAGTGGAGCATCGCCGCGTCGTAATCGCCGTCCTGCGCCAGCACCGCACCGAGACCGTACAGCGCTTCGCCGACCCGATTGGGCTGCGTCGCCTCTTCGAAAATGCGGCGCGCGGCGCGGTACGCGTCCGCGGCCTCGTCGAGACGCCCCATCCTGGTGAGCGCGGTCCCAAGCTGCAGTTGGATCTCTCCGCGAAGCGAGGGCTCGGCGCCATCGGAACGGTCCGCAAGATTGAGCGCGGTCCGCGAAAGCGCGACCGCGCGGCCGTACCGGCCCTGCTGAAGTTCGATCGCGGCGAGGCGGTGCGACGCTCGGCATTCAAGCGCGGACGCTCCCGTGGCCCCTGCTCTCCCTGAGGCCGCCTCAAGACGGGCTCGCGCATCCTCGGCCCGCTCGAGGCCGAGCAGCGCCTCACCTTCGCCGACGGCGGCGTAGAGCTCCGCGAGAACGTCGCGCCGGCCGGCGGCCACGCGGCGCATTTCGGCGAACGTCTCGAGTGCCGCGTCGAACCGGCGGCTTGTCAATTCGGCGCGCCCCCGGCTGCGCAGCACGTCGAGGAATTTGGAGGAGATGACCGTCTCGCTGCCGTCGAGGAAATACGATGCCGGCCGGGCGAGACGAGCCGCGAGGAGCTCGAGCGACGCCACGGAGGGCTTCGCGCGGTCGTGTTCGAGCTGGCTGATAAAGCCCTTGGTGAAATCGGGACGGCCGAGTTCGTCCTGGGTGAGACCCAGCGCGCGGCGGGCTTCCCTGAGCCGCTGACCGAATGTCGTCTTAGGGGCCGAAGTCCCGGCCTGCGGCCGGCGGTCGAGCGCCTCACGGCAGTTCTCGGGGGTGGTCCCCGTTGCCGCGGCGCCCCGGTCAAACCGCGCCCCCCCATGGCGTCCCACGGTATTTAATAGTACTGATCACAATCCAGCAGCACAATGACTCAATTTAACAAATTAACCAGACGATCATCTTTGACGTTTACGGAAGAGTATGGTATAGTTCCGGGCGTTGGAATCGGCAGGGGGGGACTCTACGCCCATGCACATCAAAGAGACGCCGGCCGAGCCCGGGCATGCACCCGGCGGCGGGATCGGGTTTGCGGGTGAGCTCGAGGGACCGCTGCACCGCATGGAGGATGTAGTCAAGCGCACCGGCCTTACTCCTCGCGCGATCCGTTACTACGAAGAGGTCGGTCTGCTGACCGCGGCGTCTAGGACGGCCGGGGGGTTCCGTCTCTTCACAGAGGCCGACGTCGCCCTGCTGCAGCGGATTAAAGAACTGCAGACCCTGCTCGGCTTCTCGTTGGCCGAGATCAAGGAAACGCTCCGGATCGACGCGGTCCGCGCGGAGATCCGTCAGGCATACGAGCAGGCAACGGATGCGCGCACCAGGCTCGGCCTCCTCGATCGGGCCGAGCCCGTGCTCCACTCACAGCTCGCCTTGATCGACGAGCGCGTAGGCCGCTTGACGCAGCTACGCACGGAGTATGCTGAACGGCTCGCCCGCCTCCGCACTCTGCGTGAACAGATCCGTACCGGTGACGCCACGGAGCCCGCGCGATGAACGACGGACCCAGCAAGACCGACCTAGAAACGCCGCGCGCGCCTGCCGAAGACCGGAGGATCTCGGACGGCCGTACCACGGCCCCGGGAACCGGGACCGGCGCGCCGCCGGCCAACGCGGTCCCGCGGACGCCGGGCGACGACGGCGTGGCGCGGGTCTCCCGCGCGGTCGTCGAGACCGCCGTGCGTCCGCGCCCGAATGTTCGGCGGATCGCCCTGCTCGCCGCCGCCGCAGCCGGGGTCATCGCGCTGGTCGCGCTCGTCGTCTACTGGCGCGCCAATGTCGGGATCGTCAAGACCGACAACGCGCAGACATTCGGCGACATCTCTCCCGTGTCGTCGATGATCCCCGGCACTATCGTCAAAATGTACGTGGTCGAAAATCAGCACGTCGGCGTCGGCGATCCGCTTATCGCGCTCGACCCGCAAGACTACCAGGTCGCGCTCGCCCGGGCGAAGGCCGCCCTCACCGCGGCGCAGGCGCAGGTCCAGGCGTTGCAGGCCGCCCTCGGCGTGCAGCAGCAGCAGTTCCAGGCCGACGTCCAGGCCGCGAACGCGCGCGTCCAGGCGACGCAGCCGACGCTCCCGCAGGCGGAGGCGCAGCTCGACATGCAGGACCGGACCACCGCCGCGCAACTCGCGCAGGCCAACGCGCGGGTGACGACCGCCGCCG
>DATEGA010000221.1:0-3347 GCA_035280345.1 bacterium
GGTTCATATCTTGCAGCCCGGAAGGTCGACGCGCGGACAGGGTCAGACCGGTTGGGGCACAGCGATGCCGGTTTCTATATGCGGACGTACACACATGGCGTGGAGGAGACCCAAGCCGAGGCCGCGGCGGTTGCTAACGAAATGCTAACGAGATCTCGTCGGTCCGGCGGATAGGCAGAACCGTGCAAACCCAGAAAAATATGGCGCGCCCGGAGGGATTTGAACCCCCGACCTACGGATTCGTAGTCCGGCGCTCTATCCGCTGAGCTACGGGCGCGCGTCGCCGAGGTTCACGGTCTCCCCGGCACCGTCTAGCATACCGGACCTCGGACGGCCGTTCAAGCCGCGGCGCCGCGAAACACCGCGTTGGGCAGCAATGCACTCACGATGAACTGACCCGCGTCGACGATCTCCGAGATCTTGAGGTCGGCGCACAGGCTCGCCAGCATATAGGCGTCCTCCCGCGGGAGCCCGCGCGTCGCCGACAGATGCGCGATCATCGCCCGCACCGCGTCCTGCGCCGCCTTGTGCAGATCGGGCCCCACGCCCGTCGTCCCGTACCATCCGCCGTCGTTGACCTGCGGTGTGAGCGGTCCGGGGTGCGCGAACTGCGGGGCTGGAATCGAACGGCCCTTCTGCACCGACAGCCTGAAGGTCGCGTACATCGGCGCCTCGATGCCGGTGACGCAGACCTCGCCGTCGCCTTGGGCGGCATGGGCATCACCGCAACTGAATAGCGCACCCTCGATCTGCACGGGGAGGTAAAGCGTCGTCCCGCGCGTGAGCTGGCGAGTGTCCATGTTCCCGCCGAATGTCCCCGGGGGCATCACCGCCTGCTCCTTCGCGTCCGCCGGGCAGACACCCATCGTTCCGAAGAACGGCTCGATTGGAATTGCGACGTCGTCGCGCAAAAATGCGGCGTGACCGTTCGTGAGGTCGAAGATCCGCAACGCCGGCTCCTTGAACTCGTCGGCGAGCAGCCCGAACCCGGGAATGATGGCGGTCCACCCCCACCCTACCGTATGCATGTCGAGGATCTCGATCGCGAGTGTGTCCCCCGGCCGGGCGCCCTTCACGAACACGGGCCCGGCGAGTGGATAGACGCGGCTCCAGTTCATCGACGTGAGAACCGCGGCGGTCGACGTCCGGGTGATCTGGTTGTCGCTCACGTCGCGCGAGTGGACGACCACGACGTCGCCGCTCTCCGCGACGACCGTGGGTTCGTGACGAACGTCCCAAGTGAAATGCACGCGATCTTCGGGAACGTAGTGGGTCGCCACGGGAGGCCTCCTTGGCCGGCCGCGACGCGACCGGGAAGGTGCTGTTCCCCGCGCCGGTGCCTCCTCCTCCCGACGCTGTGGACCGCCGGGTGCGAAAGTGGGGATGAGCCGGTGCGCCGGCCCATCCCCACTGTGCTTCCTGAGCGCGTTACGTGCTAATGCGAGGGCGGTATGAAGTAGGCGATCGCGAACACCGCGCCCTGGGGGTCGGCGATAACCGAGAAGCGGCCGATGTCGGGAATGTCGGTCGGCGGCATGATGATCTTCCCGCCGAGTTCTTGCGCCTTGGCGGCCGACGCATCGCAGTCCTTGACGCCGAAGTACGTGAGCCAGTTTGGCGGCACGTCCTTGAGCCGCTGCGGCCGCGCCATCATCCCGGCGATCATCGTGGTACCGCCTTTGAAGACCGTGTACGAGCTGTCCTCGCTCGTGTCGACCAGGTCCGACGACCAGTCGAACGCCGTGCGGTAAAAACGGCCGGCCGCCTCGATATCGGGCGTCATCAGTTCGTTCCAGCACATCGCGCCGGTCTCACCCACCAGCTGCGCCCCTTTATGGCGCTTTGCCTCCCAGATCGCAACCCGCGCGCCTGTGGGATCCGCGATCGCCGCCATCCGGCCCACGTCGAGCACGTCGGCCGGAGGGTACAGAACCTGGCCGCCGTTCGCCTTCGTGCGCTTGGCGATCTCGTCGGCGCTGCGCACGTTGATGAAGGGCATCCAGTGCGGCGGGGCCTGGCCCATCTCCGGGGTCAGTGCGGACAGGCCGCCGACGCTTTTGCCGCCGAGTTCGCAGAACGTGTAGGTCTGTCCCGGACCTGCCGGCATCTCGTTGAACTGCCACCCGAACAGACCCCCGTAGAACCGCCTCGCCCCCGCCGGATCGCTCGTCGAAAGTGTCACCCACGAAAACTCGCCGTGCTGGTACTCCGTCCTGGTTGCCATCTCAAGACCTCCTCTGTCGCCTGCGTCGCGTCACACCGGATGGTCGTTCGGCGATCTCGGAAATCGACAGTGCGGCATTCCGTGTCCCGGTCGGGGCCTACCGGGACCGAACGTCGAGGGCATCGCGCAGGGCATCCCCGATGAAAAACACGGCGACGACGGTCACCGTCACGACAAGACCTGGGGCGATGACCAGCACCGGGTTGGTCGTCATGTAGTTCTGGGCCTGTGTCATTAGGTTACCCCAAGTTGGGATGCCCGGGGGCAGACCAAAGCCGAGGAAGTCGAGCGCGGCCTCGGCCAGCATCGCCCCCGCGACCGCAAACGCCGCCTGAACCAGAATCGGCCCCATCGCGTTCGGCAGGATGTGCCGGAAAATGATGCGCGGCGTTCCGGCCCCAGCCGCCCGGGCGTCCTCAACGAACTCCCGCGACCGAAGCGACAAGTATTCGGCCCGCACGATCCGGGCGAGACCCGTCCAACCGAACAGTCCCAGGTAGGCGACCATCATGATCACAGGCGCGCGCCCCGCCGTCCAGTTCAGCAGTATTAATAGTAAAAAGATCGCAGGGAAGCTGAGCACCAGGTCGACGAGGCGCATCACGGCCGTATCGACCCACCCGCCCAGGTAGCCGGCGACCGACCCGAACGTCACACCGATCGCCGAACCCAGCAGCATCGCGGTAACGCCGACCAGGAGGCTGATGCGGCCGCCGTATAAGACGCGTGAAAACTCGTCGCGGCCGAGGTCATCGGTCCCTAGAAGGTGCGCCGCCGTCGGCGGCGAGAGGCTGTGGTCCGGGTCGAGCGCCGTTGGATCATAACGTGTGAGGAGCGGTGCAAGCACGACGCAGCCGACGACCACGGCAAGGGCCACGGCACCGGCGAGTGCCATCCGATGGCGCCGGAACCGCATCCACGCCAGCGCCCACAGCCCGGTCGGCCGGAGCCGCGTCCCACCGGCGCCGCCCCGCCCCCCCGCTCCTGCCCCCGGGCTCGCCCGGGCCGCCGAGGTGCCATTCCCCTGAGCGCGCATCATTGGTATTTGATCCGCGGGTCGAGCGCGGCGTACGTAAGGTCGGCCAGCAGGTTCCCGGCAATCAGCAGCGCCGCGCTGATCATA
>DATEGA010000222.1:0-5491 GCA_035280345.1 bacterium
CTACGCTATTGGGCGACGGTGACGTTCGTGAAAATCCACGGGCCCGTGGCCAGCTGCACGAATCCGTGCATGTTCTTGTTGAGCGCGTCGGTATACGGTGCGTAGTACAGCCAGATCAGCGGCGCGTCGGCGATCGCCAGCTCCTGCATCTTGTAGTAGATCGCCCGCCGCTTTCCCTGATCGAGCTCGCGCTCGCCTTGTTTGATCAGCGCGCTCATAGCAGCCGACTGGTAACCGGTATGGTAAGACTTGGCGGTCACGTAGTCGAACTCGTACGACGCGAGTTCCGATGGGTCCGGGACGTCGTTTGTCCATCCGCCGACCGCGACCTGGTAATCGAGCGCGCGGACGCGGTTGGTCACGGCGGCGCGGTCGAGCGGCTCGATCTCGAGGTTCACGCCGATCTTGGCCCACTCGTCCTTCAGCAAAGTCGCCGTGGACTGCTGGTCCGCGTTACCCGACCAGATCGTGACCCGCAGGTTGACGGGCGTCGCCACGCCGGATTCCTTGATCAGCGCCTGCGCCTTGGCGATGTCGTAGGTGTACGCTTTGAGCTGCTTGTCGAAGAACGGCGTGGTGATCGGCAGGAAGGACGTGGCCGCGGTGCCGTTGCCGTACAGCACGGCCTTCACGATGGCGGCGCGGTCGGTCGCGTACGAGAGCGCCTGCCGGAATTTCGCGTTATTGAGCGGCGCCTTGGTGACGTTGAGTTCTACGTGCTGCACCGCGGTCGAGGGATTGAGTTGGACGTCGATCCGCGGATCGCCGCGCAGCGCCGCGAGCAGCGAAAACGGCGGATAGTCGACGCCGTCGACGCGGCCCGACTGCAGCGCGATCGCGCGCGTGTTGTCGTCCGGGATGTAGATGATGCGCAGTTCGCGGGTCTTCGGCAACCCATGCCCGTAGTAATGCGGGTTGGCCTGCATCGTCAGCTGCTCGCCCTTCTTCCAGTCGACCAGCATGTACGGGCCTGACCCTAACGGATGGTTCGATATTTCTTCGTGGGATGCCGACTTGAACTTGCTCGCCGGGCCCACGCTGTTGGAGAAGAGTGACACATCGGAGAGGAACGGCGCAAACGGCTCCTTCAGCGTGATGGCGACGGTGTGAGCATTCACGGCCGTGATCGTCTGCATCGCGTCGAGCGCCCACTTCCACGGCCCGTCGACGTCGTGCGCCCGCTGGAACGTCCACACGACGTCGGCCGACGTGACGGGCTCGCCGGTGGAGAACACGGCATCAGGCCGCAGCGCGAACGTCCAGGTCTTGCCGTCCGCCGAAACCTTCCAGCTCGTCGCGAGGTCGGGCACGAAGCCGTCGCCGGCCGCGTTTACGCGCACAAGCTGCTGGTAGATCTGCATGTACGCCCAGATGTTCGGGTTGGCGTCTTGAGTCACGGGGTCGAGGTCCTCGGCAGCACGGTTGACGCCGAAGCTGATGACGTTCTTAAAGCCGGCAGCACCGGTCGGTGAAATCGAGGGGAACAAGCCGAAGACGAGCGCGACCGCGGTCGCCGCGGCGGCCATCACGCGAAGCGTGCTCACGACTTTGCCTCCTGATCCGAAATATGTGACACAACGGGCGCGGTGTACAGGGACGCGCCCGGCACGCGAGGGTTCGGCGGGCCCTCCGGCAGTTCCTCGGCGCCCCCGCCGTGGGAGGGCGAACGCGACGGAGGAACCTTTGTGCTGGTCGCGTCGATCAATATCCGGACGAGTTCGTGGACCGGCGGCGCGTGTCAGGGAGTCGTCACCGCCCGGGTATAACCGCGACGGGATCTCACGAACACGGGGGGCCGATCATTACGGGGGGAGCCGCATTCCGGATGGCCGTCCTGGCCACCGCGATCATGGTCGCCGCCGTGCCGCCGGCCGCGGCGCCGGCGTACCCGTCGCCGTACGACCGGACGAGCGTGAGCGTGGGCGGCCGGGCGCTTCCGGCGATCGTTGTGCGCGCGCCGATTTCCCGGTACCGCCTCGGCGTAGCGCTCGCGGGCAGCCGCGTGGGCGATAATGCGTGGCTCGACTCGATCGCTCAGTCGTCCGGCGCGGCCTGCGCGATCAACGGCACGTTCTTTGCCGCCTACTCCGGGGAGACGCGCGAACCGTACGGCACGCTCGTCGTCAACGGGCGGCTGCTCCACCTCGGGGATTTTGGGACGCGGCTCGACGTGTTCGACGACGGCGGCATGCGGATGGTCCGCGAGCGTCTTCAGATCCGCGGGTCGCTCGATGGCCGGGAGGTCTACCCCTACAACTGGTACGCCTATAACCTGAACCAAACGCCGACGGCGCCGACGGGCGCTTTCATCTACACTCGCGAGCGCGGCCCGAGCCTTGGCTTCCACGCGGACCTCGCGATCACGGTGCACCTGGGCTGGGTGGTCTCGATCGAGCAGAACCGCGACGCGCCGATTCCGAACAACGGGTTTGTGCTCGCGCTGATGGGCCGTGAGGTCGGTGTGCTCGGCTGGAAGTTCCGAATCGGCCGGCGGATCGACTACCGCGCGGTGCAGGACGGCGAGCCGCTGCGCACCCGGTTCAGCCTCGGCGCCGGCCCGCGGTTGGTGGAGCACGGCGCCGTCGTCTCGGACGCCGTCGCGGAAGGCTTCCGCGACCGGAAGATCACCGACGACCGCGGCCGGCGCTCGCTCATCGGCTACACCGAGGACCGGCAGGTCCTGCTCGCCGTCGTGAGCGGCGCCACAATTCCCGAGGCGGCCGAGGCGGCGCGGCGCCTCGGTGCGTGGGATGCAATGAACCTCGACGACAACGCCTCGAGCAGCCTCGTCTGCGGTGGCAACTATCTTGTGCGCCCTGGCCGGGAGATCGCGAACGCGCTCGTTTTGTGGCCGGTGACGGCACCGTAACCTCCAACCGGTACTCGCAGCCCTCCCGAAGAACGCGTACGATGGAACCGCGGCGCGCGATGCGCCGCGGGGAGGTGAGTCATGCTCGAGGAGATGCTGAACCGGTTCGGGGAGATCCACGGGCGCGCCACGGTCAAGACGGTGTTCGGCGAGCCGTATCAGGTGAACGGCCGCACGATTATCCCGATCGCGAGAGTTGCGTTCGGGCTTGGGGTCGGCGGCGGGCGCGGAACGCGCAAGACGGACCTTGCGCAGGGCTCCGGACACGCGGAGCCTCAGGTCCCGATCGGCGCGGGCGCCGGGGGCGGCGGAGGGGTGTCGGTCCGGCCGGTCGCGGTGCTCGAGGTTGATGCGAGCGGGACGAGGGTGAAGCCGGTCGTCGACATCTCGCGTCTCGCCCTCGCCGGTATGATGCTGGCCGCCTGGAGCGTGTTCTGGATCACGTATACGATCCGCCGCACGCAGACGGGCTGACAGGGACGATTCCGCGTTCCGCCGAAGGCGACCGCGTGGGCACCGCGCGCGGTCCGCGCATCGGTGTGAGTTGGCTGCCGGCGGCGCATCCAGAGTTGCCCGGTGAGGTGCCGGCCGCGTCGCCGATCGTCGATCTGTTAGTGTCCCGCGCGCAGGACGCTGAGTTGCGACCGCGTTCTCGCTGATGGCCGCGTACGTCGTCCGCCGTCTCGTTCAGGCTGTTCCGCTGCTGGTGGGCATCTCGTTCGTCGCCTTCGTCATCCTTCGGCTCGCCCCGGGGGGCCCGATGGCGGTGTATGCGCAGAACCCGAGCATGACCGAGGCCGACTTGCGGCGGATCGAGCACCTGCTGGGCCTCGACCAGCCGGTGCACATCCAGTACGTGAAGTGGGCCGCGGGCGCGCTGACGGGACATCTGGGGTTCTCATATCGCACCGGGCGTCCGGTCGGCGCCGTGATTCTGGAGCGCGTGCCCGCCACGCTCGAGCTCATGGCGAGCGCGTACCTCATCTCGATCGTGTTCGGTGTCGCCACGGGCGTAATCAGCGCGATCAAACGCTACAGCGTGTTCGATTACCTGGCGACGCCGGCGGCGATGGTCGGCTTGTCGACCCCGATCTTCTGGTTCGGGCTGCTCACGATCATCTACTTCGCCGCGGATCTCCACTGGATCCCGTCCGGGGGCATCGCGACGATCGGGGCGCCGTTTTCGCTCGGCGATCGCCTCGTCCACCTCGCCGGTCCTGCGGCGGTGCTGGGTCTGTATATGACCGCCGTCTGGAGCCGGTTCTGTCGATCGAGCGTGTTGGAGGTCCTTACCCAGGACTACGTCCGCACCGCCCGTGCAAAAGGCCTGCGCGAGCGGGTCGTGCTCATGCGGCACACGGTACGCAACGCGCTGCTCCCGCTGGTCACGCTGGCGGGCCTCGAGTTCCGCAACATGCTCGGCGGCGCGCTTGTCACTGAGACGGTTTTTTCATGGCCGGGCGTCGGGCGACTGTATCTCGACTCGCTGAACGCGCAGGATTATTCTGTGATTCTCGGGTTGCTGCTGATGTCGTCCGTTGCGGTGCTGGCGGGCAGCCTGCTGGCCGATCTCCTCTACGCGGTGGTCGACCCGCGGGTGCGTCTTGCCTAGCGTGCCGGCGCGCGTCCCCGCCGCGATCTCCGCCCGCCGCCGTACGCGCGCGGGAACGATATGGCGGCGCTTTCTGCGCCATCGCCTCGGTGTCGCCGGCGCGGTGGTGGTTGCCGTCCTGGTTACGCTCGCCGTGCTCGCGCCAGCCGTGGCGCCGCACAACCCGTTCTACATCGACATCACGTACAAGTTCGCGCCGCCGGGCCAGCACGGGTTCCTCCTGGGCGCCGACGAACTCGGCCGCGACGTACTAAGCCGCCTCTTGTACGCGGGACGGGTCTCACTCGCGGTCGGTCTCATCACCGCCGTCCTCGCAGGGCTGGCCGGCTCGATCCTCGGCGTCGTCGCCGGTCACTACGGTGGTTTGTGCGACACGGTGGTGATGCGCGCCGCCGACGTTCTGCTCGCGATGCCGACGATCTTCCTGCTGCTCGGGCTCGCCGCGTTCTTGAAGCCGAATCCCTTCGCCATCACGCTGATCATCGCGTTGACCTCGTGGATGCCGGTCGCGCGCCTGGTGCGGGGGCAGATCCTGGCGCTGCGACAGCGGGAGTTCATTGACGCGGCCAGGGCGGCCGGCGCGCCGGACAGCCGGGTGATGTTCCGGGAACTGCTCCCAAACGCGCTCGCGCCGGTGCTGGTCGCGGCGACGCTTACCGTCGCCACCGCTATCCTGCTCGAGTCGTCGCTCAGCTACTTGGGGTACGGCATTCAGCCGCCGGCGGCGAGTTGGGGCAACATGCTGAACAACGCGCAGACCTACGTCTTCTACGCCCCGTGGGTGGCTGTCTACCCGGGACTGGCGATCACGATTACGGTGCTGAGCTTCAATTTCGCGGGCGACGCGCTGCGCGACGCATTGGATCCCCGCACGCACCGCGTATGACCCGAATCCGCACGCGGACGGGTCGTTCCAAGTGCGCCGGGAGAGACAAAGGGGGAGTAAGGGATGGGAAAGCAGGGCCAGGACCCGCGTACGCGGCTGACGCGCCGCGGGCTGCTGCGGGGCG
>DATEGA010000223.1:0-2592 GCA_035280345.1 bacterium
AGCCCGCGGCGAGATCGGCGGGCGCCGCGAGCGTGCGCACCGGGCCGAGGTGCGCCGGCAGCACCGGTTGCAGGAACGCGGGCAGCGGCACTCCAGGCCGCGCGATCACGAGAAGGCGTCCGCCGAGACGGATCCACGTCAGCAGCGCGGCGCGCTGCGCGTCGCCGAGCCGCGCGGAATCAAGATCCCGCAGCACGAGCAGATCGACGCTGGCGTACTCCTGCCAGTGCGCGGGGAGGGCGTCGGCGGCGACGTAGGCGCCGACGGCGCGGTCGTCGACGCGCCGTAGCGCCCCGAGGCCCGCCCGAACGTCCGAAACCAGCACGATGAGCCGGCCGGGGACGCGCGCCGGATCGACCGGGACGTCCGCGCGGGCAATGACCCGACCGCCGAGCGAGAGCCGCGCTCGCACCGGATGCCGGATGTCCTGGATCACCACCGGCACGCGCCGCCGCTCCACGACGCCGGCGACCGCCTGAAACGTCACCACCGTGGACACGGTCGCGCGGCCGGTTTGCGGGGCGAGCGCCGGCGTCTCGACGACGAGTTCCGCGGTTCCGCTCGCGGGCATCGGCGGCGTCCGCACGTCGACGGCGGTGGGCGCGCCCGGCCGCACCGCGCCGTCGAATCCCAGCGTGACCACAAGCGTCTGCGCGGCCGGCAGCGTCTGCGCCCACCCGGGCAGGGCGGCCGCCGCACAAACGGCCAGAGATAGCATGAGGGCGCGGCCGACCGGCCGCGCCCACGCACCACCGCGGTACCTACGACGCGCCGCCGCCACCGGACCGCGAGGCGGACTTGGTGCCGGACTTTTTCCCGTCCGACGCCGCGGCGCCGGATGCCTTGCCCGGCTTCGCGCTGTCGTCGGATTTCTTGTCCGATGATGTCGTCTCGCTCTTCTTCGCCTCCGCGTCCGCGGGTGCCGGCGTCTTGCGGTAATCCGTGATGTGCCAGCCTGAGCCCTTGAAGATGATGCCCACCGGCGTAAAGACGCGCCGCACCGCGCGGCCGCAACGCTCGCACTTCGGCGGTTTCGCGTTCACCGCGTGCATCGTCTCGAAGCGATGCCCGCAGTGCGGACAGTGATATTCGTAAATCGGCACTGATGTCACCCCCGCGCGTGCCGCGGCCCCGCCAGCGCTGGCGGGGCCGCCGCCCACACATTACCGATTTATTGTCTCCCCGGCCGGAGATTGTGTCAAGGCGGACGCGGGGATCGCGGTACAATGACGGCGGTGGCGGCATGACAGAGCATCGATGGCAGTCGACCCGCGACAGCTACGACCGCGTGGCGGACGCGTACGCCGCGCGGCTCTTCCATGAGCTGCGGCACAAGCCGCTCGATCGGCAGCTGCTCGACCGCTTCGGCGCAGACGTGTCCGGACACGGCGACATCTGCGACCTGGGCTGCGGTCCCGGGCAGGTCGCGCGATACCTGCGCGATGCCGGCGCCGCGGTGTTCGGACTCGACCTATCGCCCCGCATGATCGCCGAGGCACGGCGGCTCAACCCGGACATCCTGTTTCACGAGGGCAACATGCTCGCGCTCGATCTCCCGGACGGCGCGCTCGCCGGCATCGCCGCGTTCTACGCGATCGTGAACCTCGCGCCCAGCTCACTGCCGACCGTCTTCAGGGAGATGGCGCGCGTGTTGCGGCCGGCGGGCCTGATGCTGCTTGCGTTTCACGCCGGCCGCGAGACGCTTCGCGAGCGTGAACTCTGGGGCCGGCCGATCGACCTGGAGTTCTTCTTCTTCGAGCCTGATGCGATCTGCGACGAATTGGCGCGTGCGGGATTCGCCGTCGAAGACGTCGTGGAGCGCGGCCCGTACGCCCCGGAGGTGGAGTATCAGAGCCGGCGCGCCTACGTCTTCGCCCGAAAACCGGCGCCATCCGGTCCGTAGGTGGCGCGGCCTACCGCCGTTCGAGCGTCGCGACCCAGACGAAGCCGTCGCGCGTTCCCGTGTCTGTACCGAATGCGAGTCGCGTGCCGTCGGGCGCCCAGACGATCGCAAGCGGCGCGGAACGCGTGGGCGCCTCCAGCCGGTAGTCGCCGATCCGCAGCCGTTCGCCGGTGAGCACGTCGGCGATCTCGATCGCGGCGCGGCCGCCTTCCTGCCACGCGTACGCCAGCAACGTCCCGGCGGGCGACCAGGCCAGGCCGCTGTAGCGGCGCGGCGGAGTCAGTACCCGGCGCCCGGTGCCGTTCGCGCGAACCACCGTGATCCGGCTGCCGGCTTCAGCGCCGCCGGGCACGGACTCGCCCCCGTCTTGAAGATACGCGATGAAACGGCCCTCGGGCGACGGCACGGGATCGTGCGCGCCGTCCGGGAGCATCTCCGTGCGCGGCGCGACCCGGACGCCGGGGCGCAGGTAGAGCATGCGGTCCGCGGCCTCCCCGAACCTGCCGGCGGCCACCGCCACCCCCGCGTTCCCAGATAGCCACGTGATCGCGCGGACGTCGAGATTCGGCGGCAGCGACGCAACGCGAGTGGCGCGCCCGCCGGCGCGGGCGGTCCACAACGTGGCCGGCGCTGCGCCCGTCGCGAAGACCGGTCCCGCCCCGCCGTCCGCCGCCCAATCGAGGAGCTTC
>DATEGA010000224.1:0-4022 GCA_035280345.1 bacterium
TGATCAGTACCATGACGCCCAGCCCGACGGCGGCGTACCTCCGGGTCTTCACGCTCGCCAACTACGGCCGGATCGTGGGCGACGGGTTCACGTGGGGCGTCATTCTCCACACCCTGCAGATCGGCGTGCTGACGACGCTCGTCGCGCTCGCCGCTTCGTACCCGCTCGCCTACCACCTGGCCCGGGCCGGCCGCGCGTACCGGGGTCTCCTCATGGCGCTCGTCATCTCGCCCCTGCTCGTCGGCGTACTGATCCGCACGTACGGCTGGATGATCCTCCTGCAAGATACCGGCCTCATCAACCAGGCGCTCCAGGCGGTAGGCCTCCACCCACTGCCGCTGATGTACAACGACCTCGGCGTCATGATCGGGCTCGTGCACGTCTTCATCCCGTTCATGGTGCTCGCGATTGCCGGACCGATCCGCGCCATCGACCCGGAGGTCGAACTCGCCGCGCGCTCGCTCGGCGCGGGCTTCTGGCGCGCGTTCTGGCGGGTGACCGTCCCGCTCAGCATGCCGGGCGTGGCCGCGGGGACGATTCTCGTCTTCGTGCTGACGATCAGCTCTTACGTGATTCCGTCGCTGCTTGGCGGCTTCAAGGTGCTCACCGTGCCGATCCTGGTGATCCGGACGATTACGGAGCTGTTCAACTGGCCGGGCGGCAGCGCGTTTGCGATCCTGTTCTTTGCAATCACGATCGCCGTGCTGTGGGCCTACCTGCGCGGGCTCGGCCGCGCGGCCCACCCGGCGGCCTGACCGTGGTCAACACCGGCGAGCGGCGGTGGCTCACGCTCGCGGCGGTGCTGCTGTACGTCTTTCTGCTCGCGCCGGTCGTGATCGTCGTCATCGCCGCGCTCAACGCGGGCACCTACCTTCGCTTCCCGCCCGAGGGATTCTCGCTGCGCTGGTTCGAGGCGTTTGCGCACAGCCGCACGATGGTGCGATCGTTTAAGTTCAGCGTCGAACTGGCCGCGATCGTCACGGCGATCGCGACCATGATCGGCACGACCGCGAGCCTGTGGCTGGTGCGCTTCTCCGGGCGGTTCCGGACCGCGATGCGCCTGCTCATGATCGCGCCGATCGCGGTCCCGGGCATCCTGACCGGCATCGCGCTGCTCATCTACTTCTATGCGATCGGCTGGGGAAAATCGGGCGGGCTCTGGCAGCTCGTCGCCGGACACACGCTCATCTGCATCCCGTATGTCGTGTTGATCGTGAGCGCCGTGCTCGTCCGTTTCGACCGCAGCCTCGAAGAGGCCGCGCGCAACCTCGGCGCCGGACCACTGGTGACCTTCCGCCGGGTGACGCTGCCGCTGATCAAGGGGGCGGTGATTTCGGGCGCGATCTTTGCGTTCGTCACCAGCTACGACGAGTTCAATATCTCGCTGCTGCTGCACGGCATCGGCACGGTGCCGCTGCCGATCGAACTGTTCGACTACCTGCGCTTCTCGTTCGACCCGACACTCGCCGTCGCCGGCACGATCAGTATCGCGATGGCGGTGATCGTCGTCCTGATCACCGACCGGCTGATCGGACTCGAGGCGCTGTACCTCGGCTGATCCGCGGGCTACCCCGCGCGGCCCGGCAGATGCAGCGGCGGCAGCCTCCCCTCCAAGGCGGCACGGCGCGGCTCGAGCCACGGCGGCAGCCGCAGTGCGGTGCCCAGGGCGTCGGGCGCCTCGTCGATTCCAAACCCCGGCGGGTCGGTCGCGATCTCGAACAGCACGCCGCCCGGCTCATGGTAGTAGATGGAGTGAAAGTACTGGCGGTCGCGCACGGGCGTCACGTTGACGCGCGCCTCGAGAAGCCGCTGCCGCCACACCGCCTGCGCCTCGCCGGAGCGTACCCGCCAGGCGACGTGGTGCACCGTGCCGACCGCCACCTGTCCCGGCGAGGCGTCGGGCGCGGTCACGATATCCACGTAGGCCGCCGACCCGCCCTCGCCCGTGACATACCGCCGGCGGTGTCCGACCGTCTGCACGAACTGACAGCCCATGATCTCCGTGAGCAGGCGTTCGGTCGCGTGGTGCGCGTGCTCGAGCAGCGAGACGCTGTGAAAGCCGCGGATCGCCTGCGCGGCCGGAACCGGAGCGCCGGGCCACGGCCGCCCGGGGTCCCGCCGCGGATCCGCCACCAGCTCGAGCGGCAGGCCATCCGGATCGGAAAATTCAAGGAGCGATTCATCGAACGGGGATTCCCTGGCCTCGAACGCGACGCGGTGATTCCGGAGCCGCTCCTCCCAAAACCCAAGCGAATCCGGCGGGACAGAGAACGAGACCACGGTCACCTGTCCGGCGCCCTGGTGTCCGCGGGGCGCGCCGGGCCACGGGAAGAACGTGAGGATGGTACCTGGGTGGCCCGCGTCGTCGCCGAAATACAGATGATAGGTGCCGGGATCGTCGAAATTCACCGTTCGTTTGACCAGGCGCAGGCCGAGCGTGCCCGCGTAGAAGTCGACGTTCTCCTGCGGGGGGCCCGCAATGGCGGTCACATGATGAATACCGCCCAGTCCCTCGCCTGCCGTCACGACGGTGTGTCCCCCAACACCACCCACACGTCGTCTCCCTGCACGCGCACCCGATACGTGGCGACGGGCCGCTGCGCCGGTCCATGCACCACCTCGCCGGACGTCACATTGAACTGGCTGCCGTGCCACGGGCACGTGACGGTGGCGCCTTCAAGACGGCCTTGTCCGAGCGGCCCGCCCACGTGCGTGCACGTGTTGGAGGTCGCGTAGAACTTGCCGCCGACATTGAAAATCGCGATCTTGGTCCCCTTCGCGTCAACAACTTTCGCGGTCCCCGGAGCCACCTGGCCGACCTGAGCCACTTTGACCTCCGCCATGCCGCCCTCCCTCGCCCGACTACGGATGCCCCCAACACAGCATGCCACGGCGGCGGCGGGTCGAACAGCCGCGGGCAGGACATTGCGGGGTAGGAATCCTACTCTTGCCTCGCGCGTACTGCTTGGCAACTCGTTTCGCGGAGCCTCGGGCCCATCAAATCATGAGCATCCAGACGAAGACCAACGTCTATGCCGCGGCCGGTGCCGCGGTGGCACGCCGCGACAAGGTCATGGCCGCGCTCATGAAGCGGACGGGACCGTTCCGCCTGCCGAGGCCCACCACCGATCATTTCGGAGCGCTCGCGGAAAGTATCCTGTACCAGCAACTGGCAGGAGCGGCCGCCCGCGCGATCCACGGACGATTCGTCGCGTTGTTCGACGGGGATCTTTCTCCCGCGGCCGTGCTCGCGGTCACCCCGAGAAAGCTTCGCGGAGTGGGGCTTTCGCGCAGCAAGGTGCTGTCGATCCGGGATCTCGCGAGGAAGGTCGCCGACGGGACCGTTCCTCTCCGCCGCATCGGGCGCCTCACGGACGAGGAGATCGTCACCCGCCTCTCCGTCGTCCGGGGGATCGGCCGGTGGACCGCGGAGATGTTTCTGATGTTCCAGTTGCGCCGGCTCGACGTGTGGCCGGTCGACGACTACGGCGTGCGCCAGGGCTACTCGATCGCCTACGGCCTGCGGAAACTGCTCACGCCAAAACAGCTGGACGAACAAGGCGAAAGGTTCCGCCCCTACCGGACCGTCGCGGCCTGGTACTGCTGGCAGGCGGTTCGGGAGCAGCGGAAACAGGCGCAGCAACGGAGGGTGCTGTAGTGCGAACGCACATTGCGGTATGGCTCGATCACTCCGAGGCCCGCGTCTTTCACGTGCAGCCCGAGACGCCCGGCCATCCGCAGCCGGAGCCGATCGACGAGCGGACGATTCTTTCCCCGCGGCACATCATTCACCGGCATCCGAAAGGACAAGGCGAAGCCCGCGAGCACCCGCAAGACGCGGAGCACTTCTTCTATGAAGTGGCGCGGGTCATCAAGGACGCCGACACGTTGCTGATCGCCGGCCCGGCGTCGGCCAAGACGGAGTTCGTCAAATATCTGGAGACCCACGACAGGCCGCTGCGCGCCAAGGTCGCGGGCGTCGAGACCGTCGACCACCCGACCGACCGAGAACTGGTCGCCTA
>DATEGA010000225.1:0-2730 GCA_035280345.1 bacterium
GCCCGGCGCGTCCCGGCACCGCGACCAACAGTCCGGAGCGGTCGGGGGAGGCCGGCGGCGGTGAACCCGCGCGAGACGACGGAGGCGCTGGAAGACCGGCTGCTCGCGCCGCACGCCGCCCGCAGCGCGGCGTCCCGGGGACGGGTGCGGCCGGAAGCGTCGGATTCGATCCGCACCGACTACCAGCGCGATCGGGACCGGGTCATCCACTCCAAGGCGTTCCGCCGCCTGATGCACAAGACGCAGGTGTTCATCGCGCCGGAGGGCGACCACTACCGGACCCGGCTCACGCACACGCTCGAGGTGTCGCAGATCGCCCGCACGATCGCGCGGGCGCTGCGGTTGAACGAGGACTTGACGGAGGCGATCGTGCTCGCCCACGACCTCGGCCACCCGCCGTTCGGGCACGCCGGCGAAGAAGCGCTCAACGACGTGATGGCCCGTCACGGCGGGTTCCGCCACGACGTGCAGAGCCTGCGCGTCGTCGAACTGCTGGAGCGCCGCCGCACGGCGACCGGCCGGATCGAGCACGGGCTGAACCTGACCTGGGAAGTGCGCGACGGGATCGGGGGCCACTCCAAAGGTCCCACCGATCTTCAGACCCTGCCGCCGATCGACGAGACCCCGTCGGAGGCACTCCCGCACACGGTGGAGGGACAGCTGGCCCGCGTCTCCGACCGCATCGCGTACGTTCACCACGACACCGACGACGCGATCCGGGCCGGCCTGATCGGCGAGCGCGACGTCCCGGCTTCGGTGCGCGCGGTCCTCGGCGAGACGCGCGGTCAGTGGGTCGACGTGACCGTCCGCGACATCGTCGAGCGTTCGGCGGGCAAACCGCGGATCGAGTTCAGCGACCCGATCCGGCGCGCGCTCAACGAGTTGAAGGACTTCCTCTTCGCGCGCATCTACCACAGTTCGGCCGCGAAAACCGACGTCGGCAAGGCCCAGCGGCTGCTGCGGGAATTGTTCGACTACTTCGTGGCGCACCCCGACGAGATCGGAAGCGAAGCCCGCGCGGCGCTCGAGGACGGTCAGGCCGGCGCGCACCGCGCCGTGTGCGATTTTCTCGCGGGGATGACCGACCGGTTTGCCATCCGCACCCACGAGCGGCTCTTCGTGCCGCGGTCTTGGGAGGGTCTCTAGCGGGCGCTACCCGACGGTGACGGTCAGCGCGCTCCGAAGTGCTGCGCCGCGTCCGGCGCGATCATGAAGAACATGAGCACCGCGAGGAGCAGCGGGGAGACCGCGATTCCCATCATCGCCATGTTCTCGAACTTGAGGTTCATGTAGTAGGCGCCGATCAGCGATGCCTTGATTGACGCGGAGATGATCAGGATCGTAATGCGCACCGCCGGCGGCACGTGCCACGCCAGCACGGTGCCGGCTTCGATGAGGGTCAGCAGCAGGAGCACGATGAACCCGATCAGGTAAGCGCGCGTCACGCTTTCCGGAAGCGGCTGCGCGTGAAACTCGGCCTCGCCGTGCTCCGGCGTGCCGTGACCCGCCTGCGAATCGCTCATGTGCACGAGTCGTCCCCTCCTAGAGCAGGTAGATCGACGGCCAGATAAAGACCCAGACCAAATCGACGAAACCCCAGTAGAGTCCTGCGATCTCCAGGCCTTCCGCCGATGACCGCCCCTTCGCGACGCGGACCGCCATCGCCCAGAGGTAGAGCACGCCGCCGAGCACGTGGAGGCCGTGAAGCCCCGTGATCGTGAAGAACGTGAAGCTGAACGCCGGGACGCCCCAGGGGTTGCCGCCCAACGCCGCGCCGTCGCGGATCAGGTGGGACCACTCATACGCCTGCAGGCTGACGAACACCGCGCCGGCGAGCGCTGTGGCGGCGAGAAACTGCACCGCCGGTCCACGCAGGCCGCGACGGATCATGAAGACGGACAGCGCCATCGTCGTGCTGCTGAAGATCAGGATGACCGTCATTCCGGCGGCGAGGTGGATATTGTAGATCTCCGCCCGATTCGGCCACAGCGGCGCGCTGAATCTCGCCGCCCAGTACGCGACGAGCAGTCCCGCGAACGTCATCGCGTCCGAGGCGAGGAACAGCCACATCATCAGCTTGCCCCAGCTGACGTCCCACGGGGACCGTCCGCCGGCCCAGCGCGCCGCGAGCGTCGTCCCGTCGCCGTGAGCTTCGCCTGCCGCCATCAGCGCCTCCCTGTGAGTTGGACCGCGATCACGCCCAGAACAGCAGGGCGAAGAGATAGAGCCACAGCGCGTCCATGAAGTGCCAGTACAGCGCGAACACGTCGATTCCGGCGTGTGACGCGACGCCGTACCGTCCGGCGTGCGCCTTCCAGACGATGATGCCGAGCGCGACGAGGCCGCCGAGCAGGTGCGCCCCGTGCGCGCCGGTCAGCAAATAGAAGAAGTTGCTGTGCGGGTTCGACGAGATGTACGCTCCCTGCGCGGCGAGTATCCGCCAAGCGACGAGCTGCCCGACGAGAAACGCGCCGCCGAGCCACGCCGTCGCCCTCAGCCCCCGCCGCAGGCCGCGGATGTCGCCTCCGGCGATCCGGCGGCGGGCCCATTCGAGCGTGCCGCTGCTCGCCAACAAGAGAGCGGTCGTGAGCCACAGAACCGGCGGCATCGTGATGCCGCCCCAGCCGGGCTCCTGCCGGCGCGCCAGATACGCGACCGTAAGCGCGACGAAGAACATCGCGATCGCGGTCAGCGCCGCGGCCATCCCGAACAGCCAGGCGCTGACGGCGG
>DATEGA010000226.1:0-3264 GCA_035280345.1 bacterium
CGCCGGCGGTCCAGGAGACCGAGCAGGTCCCCGGCGCGCGCGGCGGGGTGATCGAGGGGATTCACGTGCACAGCGTGCGGCTGCCGGGGCTCGTCGCGCACCAAGAAGTGCTCTTCGGCGGCCCGGGGCAGACACTCTTGATCCGGCACGACTCCGTGAGCGAGGAGTGTTTCATGCCAGGGGTCGTGCTGGCAATCCAGAAGGCGGGGGGCCTTCGGACGTTCGTGGAGGGCCTCGAGCACTTGCTCGATCTCTGAGCACGGTGCGAACGGGGGTGACGTGATGACAGGGGGCTATCGAGTAGCGGTGGTCGGCGCGACGGGCGCCGTGGGCCGCGAGGTGCTGCGGCTCTTGGAGTCGCGGCGTTTTCCGGTTGCGACGTTGCGCGCTGTGGCGACGAAGCGCTCGGCCGGCCGGCGCGTCGGGCCGCACCTGGTCGAGCCGATCGCGGCCGAAGTCTTCGACGGCATCGACGTCGCCATTTTCGACACCCCGGACGAGGCGGCCGCGGAGTGGGTGCCGGTCGCCGCCGCCCGCGGCGCTTGGGCGATCGACAACTCGGCGGCCTTCCGGATGGCGGACGACGTGCCGCTGGTGATTCCGGAGGTCAACGCGCACGCGCTGCGGCGGGCGCCGCGCCGCATCATCGCCAATCCGAACTGCACGACGGCGACGGTGGCGGTACCGCTCGCGCCCCTCCACCGGGCGGCCGGGCTGCGGCGCGTGATCGCGTGCTCGTACCAGTCCGCGTCCGGCGCGGGCCAGCGCGGGCTCGACCAGCTGTGGGCGGAATTGAAGGAGGCCGCCGCCGGCGGCCGTGCACCGTCGGCGCCTCGCGGCGAGGCGTCCCCGAGGCACCCGATGGCGCTTAACATCATCCCGGCCGTGGGCTCGCTGCGCGGCGCGCATACGAGCGAAGAGGTGAAGCTGCAGGCCGAATTGTGCAAGATGCTTGAGGCGCCCGACCTGCTCTGCGGCGCCACCTGCGTCCGCGTGCCCACCCTGCGCGCGCACGGCGTGGCGGCGCACGCGGAGTTCGCGGAACCGCTCTCCGCCGAACGGGCGCGTGAACTCCTGACGGGCGCGCCGGGCGTCGAGGTGATAGACGACCCGGCCGCCGGCGGCGTGCCGACCGCGATCGGGGCGTCCGACCGCGAGCCCTGCTACGTCGGGCGCATCCGGACCGACGCCGCCGGGTGTCTCGCGTTCTTTGCGGTGGCCGACAATCTCTGGAAGGGCGCCGCGCTCAACGCCGTCCAGATCGCGGAGACGCTCGTCCGCGACGGGCGGCTCGCGGGCGCCCGCGCGTAGGGAAGACTTAGTCACTGAGTGGTCATGGAGGAGGCGGCGCCCAAAGGGTGAACGTCTCCACCCAACACACAGCAGGGGGGTGACCGGGATGGCGGACTTTGGACGTGTGATCACGGCGATGGTGACGCCGATGGATAAGTCCCTCGCGGTCGATTACGCGAAGGCGGCCTCCCTCGCGAAGCGCCTGGTCGAGCACGGCTCGGACGGCCTCGTCGTCTGCGGGACGACGGGCGAGTCGCCGACGCTGAGTGACGAGGAGAAAGTGCGTCTCTTCCACACCGTCCGCGAGGCGGTCGGGCCGCGGACCGCGGTGATCGCGGGGACCGGCACCTACGATACGGCGCACAGCATCCATTTAACCAAAGAGGCCGAGCGGGCGGGCTGCGACGGGATTCTGCTAGTCAACCCGTACTACAACAAGCCGTCGCAGGAGGGCCTGTACCGGCATTTCCGGACGATCGCGGAGAGCACGCGCCTGCCGGTGATGCTCTACAACATTCAGGGCCGCACGTCCGTCAACTGCGAGCCGGCCACGATCGCGCGCCTCGCCGAGGTGCCGAACATCGTCGCCGTCAAGGAGGCAAGCGGCAGCCTCGACCAGATGTCGCAGATCCGCAAACTCACCCCGCCGGGTTTCCGGCTGTACAGCGGCGACGACAGCCTGACGCTTCCGCTGCTGGCGGTGGGCGGGTACGGGATCGTGAGCGTCGCCGCGCACGTCGCCGGACGTGAGATCAAGGAGATGATCCTCGCGTTTGAGGCCGGCGACGTCCGGAAGGCGCAGGCGCTCCACCTGCGGCTGTGGCCCCTCTTCAAGGTGCTGTTCATCACAACGAACCCGACGCCGGTCAAGGCGGCGCTCGCGATGACGGGCTTCGACCCGGGCGGCCTGCGGCTGCCGATGGTCGAGGTCACGCCGAAGGAGCGGGAGCAGATCGCCGGGGTGCTCAAGGAACTAGCGCTTACCGCCGTTCCGGCGTAGCGACGGCGGCAGACAAGCCGGCTTCTGCGTCTCGCTGTGGAGGTGCGATGACCGTCGGGCGTCGGCGAGCGGGGCTGAGTATTCGAAGCCTCTTGCCGACGCTCGTGGTGGACATCGCCTGCCCGTATTTCGCCTATCGGTACCTGCGGCAGCACATGCCCCAGTTGTCGGGGGCGACCGCGCTGTTGTTATCCGGCGTGTTTCCGGTTCTCAACAATCTTGGGAGTCTCATCAAGAGCCGGACGCTCGACATCATCGGGATCGTGATACTGGTCGGGATCGTGGTCGGGGCCGCGAGCGTCCTGATGACCGGCGACCCAAAGCTGCTGCTGATTCGCGAGTCGTTCGTCACCGGCGTGCTGGCGATCGTCTGTCTGTCCTCGCTCGCGTGGCCGCGGCCGCTGCTCTTCTTCATCGGCCGGGACTTCAGCACCGGCCACGATCCGGCGAAGATCGCCGAGTTCAACGCGCTTTGGGAGCGGCCCGGCGCGCCGCATGTCTTCCGAGTCATGACGGTCGTCTGGGGCCTCGGGTGGCTCGGCGAGTTTCTCCTGAAGGTCGTGCTGGTTCTGACCCTGACGGTGCCGCAGGTGCTGGTCGTGGGCCCGATCCAGTCGAACGCGATCACGATCGCGATCATCCTGTGGACGATCCGGTACGCCAACGAGTCGCGGCGCCGCGGCGAGGCGGGCCGGGCGGCGGCACTCGCCGCCGCTCCACCGGCGTAGGGTGTTGCCTTAGCCGGGCCCCGGCGAACCGCCGGGGCCCGGTCATAGCTCCCCCGTCTTCACAACTGATGTTCGCACACGACGGTCTTCACACTTTTGAGTTAATTGTGATTTTTCGGAACGAAACCGCTGCTTGAGCCGCTATCTGGGCATCCAACGTATCGGCACGACACGTGGTCGAGGGGCAGGGATGCAGATGCGCGGGATGGTACGGAAGGCCGCTCGTGTGGTGGGTGTGGCGGT
>DATEGA010000227.1:0-63804 GCA_035280345.1 bacterium
GCCGGGCCATCCCGCCGGGGCCGGCCGGCACCCGCGTCGCGGGGTCGGATCGTCGACGTACGAAAGTCTCGCCATGCCGAATCCGGTTCGATGGCATCGCGCACCCGGCCTCCACCCGGCGCGCGCCGCGGCACAGGAAGGCCCCGCGCGCGGCGAGAAGGCCGGAAACCGCCGCGCTCGCGCCGAGCGCGATGAGGAGGATCCGATGGCCGAGATGCGCGCTGCGTTCATTCACAAAGCGCGGGATATCCGCCTGGCGACGATTCCCCGGCCGGAACCGAAAGACGGCGAGCTGCTGCTGCGTGTCCGGACCGTCGGCGTCTGCGGCAGCGACCTTCATTATTATCGGGAGGGCTGCGTCGGTACGCAGGTCCTCACCGGGCCCCAAATCCTGGGACACGAGTTTTCCGCCGAGGTGGCCGACGACCGCGGCACCGCACACGGCCTGCCGCGCGGCACGCTCGTGGCCGTCGACCCGGCGCGTCCGTGCGGGCGGTGCGAATGGTGCCTGCACGGCCACCAGAACCTCTGCCCGGACGTGGAGTTCGCCGGTTCGCCGGGGCGGGCCGGCGGCCTCGCCGAGTTTCACACCGCGCCGCCCGACGCGCTCTTTCCCGTGCCGCCGCACTTCGACGCGGCCACCGCGGCGATGCTGGAGCCGCTCGGCGTCGCGATCTTCACGCTCGACCTCGCGCACCTGCGGCCGATGGAAAATGTGGCGGTGGTCGGCGCCGGTCCGATCGGGCAGCTCCTGATCCAGGTCGCGCGCGAGTCCGGGGCGGGATACATCTGGGCGATCGATCCGATCGACTACCGTGTCGCGGCGGCTAAGCGCGCCGGGGCCGACGATGCGTCGACCGATTACACGGCGATCGAGCGGTGGACCGGCGGCCGCGGCGCGGACGTCGTCTTGGAAGCCACCAACTCACCCACCGGGCCCGAAACCGCGGTCGCGTGCGCGCGCGTCGGCGGCCGCGTGGTCATGGTGGGCATTCCGGACGGCGATACGTTCACCCTGTCCGCCGCGGCGGTGCGCGGCAAAGCGCTGACCATCAAGTGGCAGAAGCGGATGGGCCACGTCTATCCGCGCGCGATCCAGATGGTCCTGGCCGGGCGCATCAAGTTCGACCCGGTGATGACGCACCGGTTCCCGCTCGAGCGCGTGCCCGACGCCTTCCGGTTTCAGAACGCATACCAGGAAGGCGTGCTGAAAACCATGATCGAGGTGGGATGAACCGGGCCACACGCTACGCGGCTTTCCTCCGCGGCGTCATGCCCACGAATGCGCGCATGGCCGATTTGCGGCGCGCGTTCGAGGCGACGGGCTTCACGGAGGTACAGACGGTCCTCGGGAGCGGCAACGTCCTTTTCACCGCCCCCGCGGCCTCCGAGCGGTCGCTCGAGCAGCGGGCCGAGACCGCGATGAGCCGCCACCTGGGACGCCATTTCCTCACGATCGTCCGGCCGGTCGACGAACTCCGGGACATCCTCGCGGCAGATCCCTACCGGAGGTTCCGGCTGAGCGCCGGCACCAAGCGCATCGTGACGTTTCTCCGGGCCCGGCCTAGCCGGCGGCCGGCGCTGCCCATCGAGGTTGACGGCGCGCGCATCCTCGCCGCAATGGGCGGTCAGGTCTTCAGCGCCTACGTCCGCACCCCGAAGGGACCCGTCTTCATGGCGCTGATCGAGCGGACGTTCGGCAAGGAGCAGACCACCCGAACGTGGGAGACGGTTGCAAAGATGGCGCGCTGAGACCGGCGCTCCGGCCCTGCCGGTATGCCCGGTTCTACAGGGTTGTGCCTGCGTCCATGATCGAGATGATCGGCCGCAGGCGGTCGTACAGCTGCGCGGTGACACGCGCATCGTCGAGGCAGTAGCGCGCGATCTCGTCGAGCCGGCCGTCGCGGTACATCCCCGCCACATCACTGCCGCGCATCTCGCCCTTCGAGGAGGGTAGGCCGAACTGGCACGACCAGAAATCGAGGGTGCCGCGCATCCGGCTCGCGTTCCAGAACGTCAGCACCTCGTACAGGTCGCAGTGATTGCTCAGCTGGTAGCGCGGTCCCATCAGGTTCCGCGTCGGAGCCACGCCGAGGATCGCGGACCGCAGCATCAGGTACGGCGCGTCGAAACCCCGGCCGTGAAAGGTGACGACGAGCGGCGACTCGCGCCCGATCACGCTCCAAAACTCCCGCACCATCGCCGCCTCCGCGCCGCGAAAGATCTGCGCGTCTTCGCCGAAAGCCGTCCACTCCGGCACGCCGCCCTCGACGAACACCCGTCCCCGCGACCCGCCGAGGTCCCACATGCCGATGGCGACGATGCGGCCGGTCGCGGCGTGCAGCCCCAGCCGCTCCTTGGCGCGCGCGATCTCCTCCTCGTCCTTGCCCTCGCAGAGGTAGGCCTGCGCGCGGGGCGGGAGCGCCTCCCAGTTCTCGCCGACGGTCTCGATGTCCAGCCCGACCACGAGCCTCGGCACGTCAGCCGATCCGCTCGTACACGACGCGCCGGCGGTTGAAGGTATGCGGGCGGATCTTGTGCGGCCACGTGCCGCTGTCCGCCGCGGCGTTGAACGCGGCGCTCTCCGGGATATCCGGCCGGTCCATCTCGTAGATCGCCACGTACTTGGGCACGCCCTCGGCGTTCGTGCGGTAGCGCGTCGCGCTCCGCACCCCCGGCACCTGGAGCAGGGCTGGGATGTGCTCCCTGTCGTACACGTCGTTGAACGCCGCCTCGACCTCGGGCGCGACGTCCATCATCACGACAAAGAGATATTTCGCCTGTGCGGCCATGCGGCGCACCTCCGGGAGGAGACTGGATGAAGCCACCATGGATCGTGCTCGGTCCCCGCGGGGGTGAGGCGCTGCGGCTCCGTCCGCCGTCGCGCAGCGGCAACGTCACCATCAAGGTGGACCGCCGGACGGCCGGCTCCCCCTTGCTGGCGGTGGGCCATCAGCGTCTCGGCGCCGGGGCCGCGATCCCGGTCCACCTGCACGAGCATCAGGACGAGGTCATCTTCGTCCACGCCGGCCGCGGCACGGCCGTGTTCGACGGGCGTCGCGTCCCGCTCCGCACCCGCAGCACGATCTTCGTGCGCCGCGGCGTGTGGCACGGCGTCGACAACACGAGCCGCGCGGACCTGCACCTCATCTGGATTATCTCGCCGCCTGGCCTCGAGGAGATGTTTCGGGACATCAGCGTGCGGAAGGGCGCGCGCCCCCGGCCGATGTCCCGCGACGAGTTCGCCGCGCTGGTCCGCCGCCACCGCATGCACGTGAGGACGGCGGGAGACCCTACGCGAGCAGGTGCGGCGCCTGGCGCTCGACGTCCGGCCGCATCTCGCGCAGCGCGTCGCCCACCGCGGCGGCGCACGTTTCGATCTCGGCGTCCGTCATCGGTGCGCAGAGGCTGAACGCCCCGCGGGACATCGAGTAGATCCCGCGATTGAGCAGGTGCAGGTGCAGCAGCGACTGCAGGGCCGCGGGCACCGCGGCCTTCGAGCGGTAGTCCGTGACCGGACGGTGGCTCAGCAGGATGCACGAGAACGAGCCGACCCCGGTGACCTGCGCGCGGATCCCCGCGGCGCGCACCGTCTCGGAAAGGCCTGCGCGCAGGCGGTCCCCCATCGCGTTGAGCCGGTCGATCTGCGGCTGATCGAGGATCCGCAGCACCGCCTGGCCCGCTACCATCGTCGCCCGGTTGCCGTTGAACGTGCCGGAGTGGTGGAGATGCCCCGGACGGCTCGGATCGAACAGGTCCATCACGTCGCGGCGTCCGCCGAAGGCGCCCACGGGGAACCCGCCGCCGATGATCTTGCCCATCGCGGTCAGGTCCGGCGTGACGCCAAACATCTGCTGCGCCCCGCCCCGGCTGAGCCGCAGGGTTTGGATCTCGTCGAAGATCAAGAGCGCCCCGTGTCGAGACACGGCCTGACGCAGGCCCGCGAGGTACCCGGGCGCCGGTGGAATGTAGCTTAGACCGCCCGGGACCGGCTCGACGATCAACGCGCCGATCTCGCCCGGATGCTGGGCGAAGGCGCGCTCGACCGCGGCGACGTCGTTGAACGGCACGACCACCACGTCGTCGGCGACGTGAGCCGGCAGGCCCGCCGCGTCCGGAACGGCGCGCGGTGCGTCGGCCGGGCCGGCCGCGGCAAGGTCGGGCGACACGCTGACCTCGACCGCGTCGTGCGTGCCGTGAAAGCCCCCTTCGATCTTGATGAATTTGGGCCGCCCGGTGAACGCCCGCGCCGCGCGCAACAGAAACAGCGTTGCCTCGGTGCCGGAGTTGCAGAAGCGCACCGTCTCAAGCGAGGGCACGCGGTCGACGAGCATCTCGGCCAACGCGATCTGCGGCACGAGCGGCGCGGCGTAGGCGGTGCCCCGCGCGAGCTCGCGGGTCACCGCTTCGAGCACGGCGGGATGCGCGTGGCCCAGGATCAGCGAGGTGTAGTTGTTCACGAAGTCGACGTACCCGTGGCCGTCCGCGTCCCAGAGGCGGCAGCCCTCGCCCCGCTCGATGAACACGGGGTACGGCGCCCAGTAGGCGGAACTGCGGGTGTCGCCGCCCGGCATCACGCGGCGCGCCTGCTCGTGGAGACGCCGCGACGCGGTAGTCCGGCTGAGATAGGTCTCGAGGGCGTCGGTCATGAGAGGACGTTCTGCCGGAGCCGCCCAAGTCCTCCGCCCATGGAGATGCGCCTGATCCGGCACGCGACGCTGCTCGTCACGTTCCACGGCAAACGGCTCCTCGTCGATCCGATGCTGGCCGACGCCGGCACAGCCCCACCGGTCGCGAACTCGCCCAACCAGCGGCCGAACCCGCTCGTCCCGCTGCCGGTCCCCGCCGGTGACGTCGTGTCCGGAGTGGACGCGGTCTTCGTCACGCACACGCACCGCGACCACTGGGATCATGCGGCGGCCCAGGCGCTCGCGAAGCACCTGCCGCTGTTCTGCCAACACGAGGACGAGGCAAAGATCCGCGCGGCGGGCTTCACCGACGTGCGTCCCGTCCGCGACGCGGTGACGTGGAGCGGCATCACGATCGACCGCACCGGCGGCCAGCACGGCAGCGGCGAGGTAGCAAAGCGCCTCGCGCCGGTCTCGGGCTTCGTGCTCCGCGCCCCGGACGAGCCGGTGCTGTACGTCGCAGGCGATACGATCTGGTGCGCGGAGGTCGAGCAGGCGCTGCGGACGTACGAACCCGCGGTCACCGTGGTCAACGCCGGCGGGGCGCAGTTTCTCGAAGGCGGACCGATCACGATGACGCCCGACGACATCGCGGCGGTGGCACGCGCGGCGTCCGCGACGCGCATCGTCGCGGTGCATATGGACTCGATCAACCACTGCATCGTGCGGCGCACGGACCTCGCGGCGGGGCTCGAGCGCGCGGGCCTCACGGCGCGTGTAGCCATTCCCCGGGACGGCGAGCGGGTACCCGCCTAGAGCGGCGCGTCCGGCGGTCGCCCCATCCGGTCTGCGAACCGGGTCATCACTCCGGCGGCGCCGACGAAGATCGCGGCGCCCGCGTAAAACGCGTTCTGCACGTTGTCCGCCGTGCTGACGGCGCCGTAGATCACCGGGCTGATGATCGTGGCGATCCGCTGGACGCTCTGCCGAACGCCGAGCGCCACCCCCCAGAACTCCGCGGTCACGCACTCGACCAGCAGGCTCATCGTCAGTGGCTGCGTGAACCCCACGCTCGACCCCATGAGGATCGAGACGCCGAGCAGCAGCCCAAAGGCGTGCGTGAGCGGTGCCAGCGCGAACGAGATGGCAGCCACGACCATCGAGAGCAGCAGCGCCCGGCCGGTGCCGAGCAGCGCGACGCCGGCCGAGAGCAGCGACCGGACCGCCATCGTCGAGCTGCTCACCGCGGCCACGAGGATGCCGATCAACGGCGCCGCCATGCCGATCTGGTGCAGATACAGTGGATAGAATGTGTTCTGCAGCTGCTGGGCGGAGACCATCATGGCCGACACGAACAGAATCGCCCCCATCCCCTGCTGCCTAAGGATCGTGCCCACGAGCGTGTGCGCGGCCGAGAGCGGCACCGCATGCCGCGGCGGCGACGGTATGCCGCGAAGGCCGGCGATACACACGAGGCAGGGCAGCATCAGGATCCACAGCGCGGCGAAGGATCCGACGTAGCCGAACCGCGCGGCGATAAACCCGCCGGCGATCGGCCCCGCAACCGCTCCCGCCGAGTTCCAGAGCGAGTAGTAACCGTAGTTGCGGATGCGCGTCTCATCGGTACTCGCGACGGCGACGATCGCCTGCGCCGCCACCGCGAACCCGATGTTCGCAATCGTCATCAGCCCGTACCCGACGCCCGCCGCGGGAATCCCGCGCAGGAACGTCAGGACGAGCCCTCCCACGCCGAACAGCAGGGTGGACGCGGCGTAGACGCCGACCGGTCCTCGCTCATCGACCAGCGCCCCGGCGTGGATCGAGATGGCGAGCGGCACGATCCCGCAGAGTCCAACAACCGTACCCACCACGCCCGCCGTGGCGCCTTGTGAAAGCAGGTAGAGCGGGAAGAACGGGATCGCAACGTACCACGCGCCGTTCGAAAGAAACTGGATTGTGTTATTGAGCCGGAGCGCGATCCGGGGATCGCCGGCGAAGCGGCCGGCGTGCGGGCCCGCCGTGGTTGCCGCGGCGCCGGCCGCCGGCGCCCGCCCTAGCGGATCGTCCATCTAAACTCCTGACCTGTGCTCATTGCGATACCGGGGGCTTCTCTGGGATACCAGGGGCCCCCTGCGGTGGTCTTTCGCAGGCCCCAAATGGGCATGAGTGACACTAGGAGCTACCTCGACGGATCAACGGAAGATCCGGGAAGGGAGCGGGGAAAGCGCCGATGGAGTTCGATCATTTTGAGTACAAGTTCACTGCCGACGGCGCGGGACAGGCCCGCCGGATTGCGTCGATGCTGGCCGAGCAAGGGTACAACAGCCTGCATCGTGACGCCCTCGATCTCCTTCGACGATACGTTCCAAGCACGGGCACGGACGCCCGAACCGACGAACCCATCGGCCCGCGCACGATCGACGTCCTGGTCCCCGCCGCGGACCGCAAGGCGCGCATCCTCGTGGCCGAGCGCCCGGCGACGGACGGCGGCGTGACTGTCGCCGTGGTCGCCGTCGGCCGATCGCCCGAAGAAGCGCACCGCGGACGGACCGCGGCCAAGTTAGCACTAGAGTCTAAAGACGGCCGCGATAGCGGGCTGGCGGCCCGTCTCGTGTCGGAGAACGGCCCCGCGCGCCAGCCGCGATTTCGCGAGGAATGGGCGCGCGCCCTCGGCCTCGTCCAAGGGGAGGGACAGGACTCCGCGGGCCCGTCCCCACGACCGCTCGCCTCCGCGCAAACGCTGTTTGCGCTGCAGGGCGCGCAGGCCGTGCTCGGCCGGCCGTCTGTGCTGCGCTCAAAGATCGACAAGACGACGAACGGATCACGTGTCGACACGGCGCAGCTCGACGGGCTGTCCTCCGAAGGCCTGATCGAGCGGAGCTTCGTCCTGATGTGCCGCGAGACCGGCCAGATCGTCGGCGTCGGCAGGGACGCCGCGGAGGTCCAGGCCGCGATGCAGCTGTCGCTGCGCTGCCCGCACTGCCGGCGGCCTCTCAGCGAGGAAGTCCAGGACGTACTGTACAGTCTCAGCCCGCAGGGCGAGGAGTTCATCAAGAGCACACGCTGGATCCGGGACGCCGTCGAGTCGTCGCTGCGCCGGCGGAACTGCTCCGCGGTCGTACTGTCGGAAGCGCCCAACAGCCCGGTGGACGGCGCCGCCTACTTCAAGGACGCGGTCCTCCTCTTTCGCCTGCGCGACAGCGCCCCGGGAGAGGACGACGTGACCCGCCTGCAGCAGGCCGGGGCCGAATTCGAAAAAATCGCGCCCGGCGTGCCGGTGCGCAGCGTGATCGTGACCACCCAGCCGGCGCCGGCGGCTCAGGCGCCCGCGGGTGGGCCTGCGCCCGCGCTCTACCTCAACGCGTCGCAGCTCGAAGACAGCATGGATCGGCTGCTGGAGGAGCTGAAACGCGACGCGTTCACGCGACTAACAGGGACCACGCTAGAGTTCGTCCGGCTCGATCCGAGCATGCTGCTCGCGCGAGCCGGCTGAGTCGCGGCTGAGGAGGAGATATCATGAACGGACCGTTTGATTCCTTGGGCCTCGGCGTCGTCGTTGCCGGAGTCATCATCGCGGTGGCGGGGATCTTCCTCACACCGATGCGCGGCGTGGTGTTGCACGCGATGCGAAATCTTCTCGGCGGAGGGGCGCGGCAGCCGGTGACGGACACCACCGCCGCACAGGCAACGGCCGGGGAGACAACGGACGCGCCACCAGCAGCCCCCGTGACGCCGCTGCCGGCCGCTCCGTCCGCGAACGGCAAGCGGGCGGCCGCCGTGGCCCCGGCACCCGCACCGGCACCGATCCCCAAAATCGCGCTCGGCCCCGCCGAGCAGCGCACCGCCAACTATCGCGAGCAGGAAGCGCTCTTCGCGCGTACGTTGCTCACGGCGCAGAAGACTGCGGAGGACCTGGTGCGGAACGCGCAGTTGGAGGCGGAAGAGATCACCGCGCGGGCTGAGGCGTCCGCGGCCGAGACAACGCGCGCCAGCCGCAAGAACGCGGCGGAGATAGTTCAGAAAGCCGAGCGGGACGCCGACCTGATCGTCGCGAGCGCCAAGAAGAAAGCGGCCGCCTCGCTCGCGTTGCTGCAGGTCGAGGCGGACAAGCTCGCCGCCGAAGCGAATCAGGCCTTCCAGGTCGCGCAGCGCGCGGTGGAGCAGAACGTGACCACGCTGAGCGCGCGGCTCGAGCGCCGGATGGCCGAATGGAACGGGGAGCCCTGGGAACGGAGCGCGCCGGCCGGCGGTGGCGACGGCCTGCACAGGGAGCCATGGGAGCGTGCAGCGGCCGGCGGCGTAGACAGCGCGGTCGACCTGCATCCGTCAGCCGAGGACCAACGACACGATCCGGCGGCCGTCAGGTAACGCAGAATTCCTTTCGGCCGTAAGACACCCCGGCGGCGGGCGTGCACCCGCCGCCGGTCCTTTTCCGCGCCCGCGGGGCTCGTTCTAGTACAGCGGCGCCGCGTCGAGGTCGAAGTAGACCCAGTACGGCCAAAACGCCGGAAACGCGTAGTACGGCTGCAGATAGCGGCTGTGGCGCTCCGGCGCGGTGTCCAAGATTCGAAACCGCAGCGGCGTCTCTTGAACGAGCCGCCCGCGGATATCGCCGCCCGGCTCGAGCGCCAACGGCCTGCGGCAGCATGCCTCGTCTTGTGCCAGCACCACCGGGCCTCGCAGTATCGCCACGCGGCGCGGATGCTGCCGATCCACCGGGGACGTCCGCACCGCCAGGGGGATCGTCAGCGAAATCCGGTCGCCGGGTTGCCACTCTCGCTCGATCCGCGCCCACGTCCCCGGACGAGGGTCCGGTGCCGCCGGATCGCCGTTGACGGCGACACGCGCCCCGTGCGACCATCCCGGAACCCGGAACGCCACCGCCATCCGCGTCGGGCGCTCGAGCGAGAGCGTGAGGGTTGACGTCTCGGACTCCGGATAGTTGGTCTGCTGCCGAACCGTCACAGGGTGTCCGGCGTGCCGCCACGTCGCCTCCGACGGCACGAATAGATTGACGTACACACCGGAGGCGTCCTTGAAGTAGATCACGTTGTGGTAATCGGCCACGGTCTGCAGATACGTCCCGGAGCAGCACGGCCATTCGAACCAGTAGTGCTGCTTGATTCCGCTCGACAGGCGGTAGTCGCCGTAGTAAAAGGTGCGGCCATCAGGCTCCGTCGGCAGCGCGGCCCCGATCCCGTTGTAGAGCAGTGTCTCGATCCAGTCCCCGAAGCGCGCGTCGCCGGTAAACGTCATCAGGTAGCGCGATAACTTGAACGCGGCCCACGAACCGCACGGGATCTCCGCGTGCCCGGCATACAGTTCAAGCGACCGGCCGAGCGCGCCGTCGGGCGGCATCAGCCGCTCGTCCGGCCCGTAGCCGCCGGTCGCGTAGCACTGTGTCGCCTGAAGAAAATCGTAAGCGTGAACGCAGATGTCGAGGTAGCGGCGCTCGCCGGTGACCGCATACGCCATCGCCGCGCTGCTGAACGAGTTGACGTGGCTGTACGCGTGAACGGCCACCACCTCGCCGGGATCGGCGCTCTCGGCAAACCGGCTCCAATAATCTTCGTAGCGCCACGCGTCGGCAAACGACTTGAACGCCGGGTTCCCTCCGAGCAGGTAAGCGCGGTACAGATTTTCCGGCAGCGTGTACCACTCGATCGTCTGCCGCGGGCCGTCACCCTGGAAGTGAAAATTGTCCGCCGGGCGCCTCATGCGGTTGAACGTTCGCTCCGCCCACCCCGTCGACGCCTCGAGGACGGGCAGCGCGTCGCCGCACCCGGCGTACGCATGCAGATCGACGAGCCCGCAGACCAGCTTCTCCCAGTCGTACAACCGCATACCCGCGTCTGCGCCGGGCGCGACGGTCGTGCGCCACCCGTCGAAGAGCGCCAGCGCTTTGTCCCGCAGCGCCGTGTCGTCCGTGGCCCGGCTCAGCCGCGCCATGCCGCTCAGCAGCTGCCCGAAGATGCACGAACTCGTCTCGGCGCACCATCCCCGCATGCCGGCGCCCGGCGCCGGGAGTCCGGCGCGCTGCCGGAAGCCCTTCAAAATGTCGTCGTCGGGAAGGGAGAAATAGACCTCACGCGCGCGCGCCGCCTGATCGGCGCACCGACCCGGCAGCAGGCGCACGCCGTCGTAGTCGAACGCGTCGAGCACCACCGGGGCCTTCTGGGGCCGCATTCGGGACTCCATGGTGGACACTTTGAGTTGGTCCGGCTGATCGCCTGCCCGGCAGGGCATTATACAGAGCGGCAGAACAGGAGCAATGGCGTGAATACCTATCGGCCCACAGGTGCTCGATGACCCAAGCCCGGCACCCTCTCCGCTGGCTGCTCATCGCCGCCGCCGCCGTCGTACTCGTCGCCGTCGCGGCCGCCGCGGTACCGTTTTTCGTCCCGGTGGACCGCTACCGCGCGCTGCTCGAAGAGTACATCCGATCGGTCACGGGCCGCGACGTGCAGATCGCGACGCTGCGTCTCCAAATATGGCCGCGTCCGCACGTCCGCGCCGGCGACGTCCGGCTGATGAATCCCGCCGGCTTCCCCGGCGGCGCAACGGTGGAAGTGCAGACGATCGACCTCGGCGTCGATTTGCGTGCGCTGCTTCGCCGGCGTTTCGATATCCAATGGGTCGCGCTGAACGGTGTCCGCATCAACTTCCTCACCAATGCGGCCGGGAAGTCGAACTTCGACCTGCCGGTGCGGGCCCGCCGTCCGTCGATCAGGGGCGACATTTTGACCCTCGCACCGATCGGGGCCGTGGCCCTCAAGAACGTGGACGTTCAGGTGGGCGCGTACGACCGCCGGCGCCGGGTGACTATCCCATCGTTTGAGATCGCCGGGCTCACCGCCTCGAGCCGCTCCGTGCAGGCTACCGCACCCGACCTGCTGGAGCTGATGACCGCGGCGGTCGACCTCAAAGGCGCCCGCCTCACCATCCCCGCGCTGCGCGTGCCGGTACAGGTAAGCTCCGGGACGATGACGCTGACGAAGGGCGGGTTGAAGGCAACGTTCGCCGCCACCCTCGATACGCTACGCGTAAGCGGGACCGCGGAGGTTCCACGGATCTACACGCCGGTGATTTCGTTCGCGCTGGCCGGGACCGATCTCGACCTCAACCGCTTGCAGCGCCTCCTGAGCGCGCAGGCATCGCAGGGGCCCTCCGGTCCCCCCGGTCCGCACCGTCTCGTCGCGTCCGGAACCGTCGCATTGGACAAGTTCGAGTTCTTCCCGGTCGTGGCGTCGGGCATCCGCGCGCGGGTCGGCGTGTATACCGACGCCGTCCGTGTAGACGCCTACTCCCTCGCCGTATACGGCGGGGCGATCACCGGCGCGGCGGCGGCCAAGACCGGGGCGGCCGGAACACCCGCGTCATTCACCGTGCACGCACGCGGCGTCGACGTGGCCGCCCTCCTGCGCGGCGTGGGGGCACGAGCTCAGGTGACCGGCACACTGGATGGGGACGGCGCGCTCCAGACGATGCTGACCGGCGATCCGCGGGCGACGCTCACCGGAACGGGCACCTTCGCGATCCGCGACGGATCCTTCCCCGGACTGGACGTCAAGAGCGGCTTGGCGCTGGCCGCACGGGCGCTGCAGGCGCCTGTACCGACCGGACAAACGCGGTTCAGCTACTTTGGCGGCGATGCGCGGATCGCGCGCGAGCGCGTGTACAGCAGCGCCCTCCGGCTGGACAGCGACAGCCTTCAGGCGACGGGACGCGGCAGCATCGGCTTCGATGGAAGCCTCGATTACTCCGGGACCGGCGTGATGGCGATGAGCGCCTCGGGAGCGTCACCCGGTCCCATTCCCTCCGCCGCCACGCTGTTGGGCCGCTACGTGCCGGGCGCGGCCGGCGCCCGCGCGACGAGCGTCCCCTTCAAGCTGACCGGCGCGATCTCGAACCCGCACTTCGCGCTCGGCGGCACGCCCCAGTTCGTCGGTGGCGGTGCAATGCCCCCACCGCAGTCGGGTTCGCCCGCATCCCCCCAGACGCCGGGACTGCCGAGCTTCCTCCAGAACCTCCCGAAGTTTCCGTAGCGCCGTGCCGGTCCTCACGCTCGCCACCTGGAACGTCAACGGGATCCGGGCGCGTCAGGCCGAGGTCCGGCAATGGATCGAGCGCGAGCGTCCAGATGTCGTGTGCCTGCAGGAGTTAAAGGCACCGTCCAGCCAGGTGCCGCCCGCCCTCCGTGACATGGAAGGTTACTGGAGCTATTGGCACGGCGACACGGCCTACTCAGGCGTTTCGCTTCACGTGAACACGACCACCGCGCCCGAGCGGCCGGTGTTCGTTCATCCCGCGTTCGATCACGAGAATCGTATCGTAGTGGCGGAAGTTGCCGGCGCGACGATCGGTTCCGTCTACGTGCCCAACGGCGGAAAAGACTTTGAGGCAAAAATGCGATTTCTGGAAGCGCTCGACGAATACGCGGCATCGTTCGAGCCGGAGGCCGGCCGGCCCGTCCGGCAGCTCGTACTCTGCGGCGATATGAACGTCGCACGGGCCGACATCGACGTGCACCCGAAAGAGCGCAAGCCGCGCGCCATCGGACAACTGCCGGAGGAACGCGCGATGATCGAACGGATTCTCAACCGCGGCCTGGTCGACCTCGGGCGTGCTCTCGATCCCGGCAACGAGGGTCTCTTTACTTGGTGGGCGCCTTGGCGGAACCTGCGGCAGCGAAACATCGGATGGCGGCTCGACTACGTCTTCGCAAGTGGGTCACTGGCCGCGCAGGCGAGCGCCTGCGTTGTACAAAAAGACGTGGGAACCAGCGACCATGCGCCCGTCATCGCGCGCTTCGGATCACCGTAGCAGCAGACTGCGGCCGGCAATGGAGCCGCCGGCGCTACTGCCCCATCCCGCCGGACGATTCCGGACGATCAGGCATAGGCAGCGGTGGCCCGCGGTCGGTCGGGGTAGTCCCTGCGGCGGCCGGTGTGACCACGCCGATGGCCACGACGGTGCCTAACGCGGGCGACTGTTGGTCAAGTTCAATCTCGAACCAGATCCCAAGTGTGTCGTAGCGGAGCGTCGCATGCTCTGATTTGGCGTCCGCGCTGACCGAGGTCGGGGCGCCGAGCGCGGCGCGAATATCCGCCTCCATACTGCCGACATGGAGGCCGGTCGAGGTCGCGTAACTCGCGTCGTTCACGAGAAGCAGCCGGTCCACGCGATTGCCCTGCGTCACCCGCACGCCGAATCCTTCGCGCTTGGACGGATCGAGCCACCAGTGCGTGACGCCCCCGCCGGGAGACGGGTGCATGTCGGTGGCGGCGCCGGAGAGCTTTGTCACTTGCGCGAGAGTCATTCCGAGCCGGACTGCGCCGATGCTTCGACCGGGAACGATCACCGGCGGAGTGCCCGGCGAGGGCCGCGTCTGGGCGCCAGCTGTCGCGGACGGCACGGGAGGCGCTGGCGTCGGCCGCGCGGGCTGCGTGGGCGGCACCGGGGTCGCCGGTGGCGCCGGGCTAGGCGTCGCCGGCGCGGAGGACTGAGCGGGCGGAGGTACGGCGACCTGCGCGTCCGATGCCGCGACGATAATCGAATAGACCCTCCCGTTGAGCTTCGGGTCCTGGGCACCGTTGGGAACGTACACGAGCAGCCCCGGATAGTGGAACACCTGGAGCATGCCGAGGTTGGTGCTGGGTACCGATCTGGTCTCGAGCGGCGCGCCCAGGAGCTGACCAACCCGTTCGGCTGCGTCCCCGTCACGCAGGCCCTGAGCGGTGGCGTACCGCGCGTCCTGGTTGACCGCGATGTTGACCGCCCTGCCGTCGCGGAACCAGACGCCGAAGCGACCGCCGGCGGTCGTCTTCCACGCGACCACCATCGCCTGGCTCACGGGGTCCGCCGTCGTCCGGTCCTCATGCCCGAGCGCGGCGCGCACCTGCCCGAGGGTCATACCGAGCCGGATCGATCCGATACCTTGCCCGGCCACGATGAGAAAGGCCGCCGGCACCGCGGCAGTCTGCGCCGGCACAAGCACGGGAAACGAAAGCCCGAGGGCGATCGCCGTGATCGTCGCCGCGATCGGCCTAGCCGTCGCTCGCATATGTCGCACGCCAACGTGTCGGGCCATGACAGTGAGCCGGTGGCTTTGCGGGTTCGCCCGCCTACTCCGCGAAATCCTCGGTCGCAATGAGAAATTCGTCTGTGGTCGCCACCCCGATCCCGACGTGCCTGAATCGGGGGTTCAGCAGGTTCTCGAGATGACCGGGACTGTGGACGAAGGCGGCGTGGATCCGCTCGACGTCCACGCCCGCGGCGACGTTCTCGCCGACGCGGCTGCCGTGGGAGAGCGCCTGCGCGAGGCGCGCGAGAAACGATTCGCCGGTGCTGGTGCCGTGGCCGATGTACCCGTTGGCGGCCATGTCACGCGAGTGATACCGCGCGGCCATTCGGAGGGCACCGCTCATCGTGAGTGGCGCGATGTGCCGGCTCTGTCGCACGGCGTTAATGAGCACCAGCAGCCGATCTTCGGCGGTCGGGATAAATGCGGCGCCGGGAATACGGGTTTGCAACGGCAGCACCATGGTGCCCAGTTGAGCGGAGTTCTGCGAGTACGCCGCACCGGGGGCGGCGAGAAGCGCCCAAGCGGTCAGCGCGGCGGCGGCACGGGGGCCAAAAGAACGCCACAGACGCACCATAACGCGCCTATTCGGCGGCGTGGTCGTGCACCCTGCGACGACTACCGCAGCCGAGCCACGTGGTGTATTGCCCATCCGACCCCCACAGAAACCAGCAGCAGGGCCCAACCCGCACCGAGAAACGAAAACAACCCTGTCCACAGGGTGAGCCACAGGTATGACCATGGATTCGTCATATGAAGGCCTCGCATCACATAGAGCGTAAACGGCGGCGTGAACAGCACCAGCGCCAGCAGCGAGGTCGCGGCCCCCAGCACGCCGGCCTGCCCAGATGTTGGGGGTCGCGTGCTGTCGACCAAGCGTCGCCCGGTAACCGCCCCGGCGACGCCATGGGCTACCCCCGCCGCGATTGTCAGGAGCGGGGCCACGCCATTCAGACGCGCTTCCGGCACCCACGCAAAATGGGTCACAAACGTCGTGGCGCTCCCAAAGGCAAGAGCGGCCGCCGTTCGAGGATGCGCCCTGACATACGAAGACAGGTTCAAGCCCGCACCGTCCGCCCGGAGCGGATCACGGCGTGGCGCGGTTGCTGCGCGGCGCGGTTCAATGTTGCCGCCGTGCGACAATTGACGAAATTGTCAGGACCATGCAGTTAACTCTTTGATCAAAACGGGGCACGATCATGCTCTTTGCACCCGGCCGTCGCGCGCCCTCCCGAACGAACGCCAAATCGCAGAAGGGACCACTCCGTTCAACCGGAACTACGGACTGCCCCCTATGCTCACACGAGGTAACGCGTGGATGACATCGCCGGGCGCGACTCGGAGGATCGGCGCGGCGCTAGGCGCGTTTGCGGCTACTGCGGTGATGCTGGCCTCCGGTGTGACAGACGTGACCGCCGCCATAATGTTGCATTTCGAGGGGCACGGAGCGTTCTTTTCGTCGGAGACCCATCAGCCCGTTACCATTGACCCACAGATTTTCGTGCAAGCCCCGGGTGCGCCGGGCGCTTTGGGGCCCCAGGGTATCCTACACGCGGCCGGTGTCGTTCCGGCGCCGCTGTCCGCGCCGCCCGACACGCCGTTGTACAACGCGGATGGGAATCTGCTCGGCACAACGCTGGGCCGCTGGCTCGGAGCCGCCGGGACCGGGATCGTCGAGCCCGCAGGCGATCTCGTTCATGCGGACCGCGTAAGCGTCACGTTCACCGGCCTGGTCCCCGGCGGTCTGTACACGCTCTTCAAGGTTACCTTTCAGCCGTCCGGCAATACGTTCGCGCCGCTCGACGGCAGCGGCGTGCGGCACAACTTCGTCGCGCTCACGGATGGCACAGCCCGCGCCACGGTGCTGACACCCGCGCCGCTGACGGACTCGAACGCCGTCGTGCTCGTGTATCACAGCGATGGGCGTACACACGCGATGTCGCGGGGCACGCCGGGCGTCACCGCGCATCCCCAGTTGATTGCCCGGGTTCGGTAACGCCATGCCGGAGCGCACCGCGGCTGGCTCAGTGGGCCAACGGCCCAACAGAAGATATCGTTCGAACTTGGCCAGAAACCCGCGCCGCCACTCCGGGAAATACGGCAATCGCCTGAATGGTCGTGCCCGAATTCCAGCCTATGACACGGAAGGCAATTCCTCGGTCTCGATAGACCACCCAAACTGCCGTTGCGTGAGGATACCGTGTGTCAGGTGCGATTCGGTCGGGTTTCCCGAATGCTCGCAACGCGGGGCCGAAGGGAAGACCGACCTGAATCGTATTGGTAACAAAGCACCCGCCGCCCCAATTTGTCTCCACGGACGCTGAACGACCCGAAGCATCATACGTAGCGGCGACCGGGCATGGCGACGTGCGGTTTATTTCCTCGATCATCGAGCGCGTCATACCGAGACGCGCTGCCCCGATACGTTCACTCGGCACGATAAGGTTCGGATAATGCTCAGAGGAGTTGGCCACACACGTCGGAACCGAGATCAATAGCATAAGTATGAAGACCGAGACAGCGCGCATTTGACGACCCCCTTGGCTTTCCCCAAGCCTACGGGAGCCCGGAAGTCACGGCATCCTGGAGTCCCTGTAAAGGAGTAGGAATTCTTTTCAGGCAGGTGATGTACTGACCCAAAAACCATGGGACGATTAACTACGATCCGGATGCAATCCGTGGGAAACGGCCCCAGCAGCCACCGGAAACAGGATCGCGGCGCGCGCGTGCCGGGCACGACGCACCGGCCGCCTGACTGTGCGCCGTTTTGCGACTCGCTTTCTCGGTCGACGTGACACGGCATCAGCCCCAGAAAAGAGACGGCAGTTCCCGCCGGGGCGGATTTCGCTGGACCGGGATTGCCAACCCGCGGACTCGAGAGTCTAGCCGAACGCGGACTAACCTCTTCGTGAGACTAGGACGCCGCACCGGAAGCGGCGCGTGACGGCCTTACGAACCCGTTCTCGACTGCGAAGATGGCCGCTTGTGCCCGGTTTCGAACCTCAAGCCGTTGATACAAATTCCGGAGACGCGACTTAACCGCGGATTCGGAGAGGAATAACTTCCTCGCAATATCTCTATCGCTTAGCCCCTGCGCTACCCACGTGAGGACCTGAACCTCATTCGCGGTGAGCATCGCTTGCCGAGTCGCGGTGGAAGGAGAGTCGATACCGTCCGGCCGAGCCGAGGAATACCGATGGAGCAGTTCGGCGGCAATGGTAGGACTCAGCATGGTTCTGCCCGCATAGGTTGCACGAATCGCTTTCGCAAGATTGACGGGTTCGATGTCCTTCAATACGTACCCAACGGCACCGGCCGCGGCGGCTTGACGGAAGCACTCTTCAGTCGCGTGTGAGGTCAGGACAAGCACCTGCGTCTTGGGAGACCGCTCTCGAATCGTCCGTATCGTGCCGATGGCGTCACCCGGCAATCCTATATCGATCACCATCACGTCAGGTCGCGCTGCACCCGTGTGCTCAAGCGCCTCGTCGGCGGTCGCCGGTTCACCAATGACTTCAATTCCAGATTGCGATTCCAGCACCGCCCTGATGCCGGCGCGGAACAACGGTTGGTGGTCCACAATCAAGACCCTGATGCTCATGTGCGCTGTTGCGCTCCTCGAAAACCGGCGATGGAGCACGGTCGTGCACATCGCGTGACGGGCCGGGACGACCCCGGCCCGTCACGGTTGATGCTTACGGCGGGTTCTGACCGGCCATCCAAGAACTGATCTTGGAGATCGCGCTGCTCAACACGCCCTGCAGCGCGAACGCGGCCACCAGCAGAAAAAGCACTACGCCGAGGATCAAGAGCACGTACTCGACCGTACCTTGTCCGCGTTCGTCCCTGTTGAGTTTGTTCATCAACCACGCCTGTGCGAACGTAAACACTTGTCGTCTCACCTCCCCCACCCGTGTCCTGACGACTGCGACCTCATGCCGTAAGCGTACACATCGAGGTCGCCCACGATAACTACCTAGCGAGGGTAGTCCTTGGGTAGGCATCTTGTCCGCCTGAATGTCAACGTCATCGCCGATGACACACGACGCAAGATTAAGATAGCCGCCCGTGAAGACCGGCAAACCAATACCTGTCGCAAGGCCAACGTCAAGGGCTCGCCGAGTGGCAGTATTGCGCCTTAGGGCCTTAAGCGTACGAGTCGCGAGCTACGACAAATAACCGCCTGGCGCGGGTAGGCCTGGGGTAGGTGGCGTGTCCGTTCGAGGAGTTGCGATACCGTCCCCAGGGGAACGCTGGCTGTCCGTAGTTAGCGGTGCGAGCGCGGACTTTTGTGGCCCCGAAGGGCGGCCGGACTGGCCCGACGAACCGGTCAGCAAGCTGGTGGCCGAGGGGTGACAGCGACTTCCGGATGCGCCCTCCATCTCGAACCGATCGACATCGCCAAGCGGAACGCCAGAATTCGGTTCCCGGGGCTCGCGCCCGCATAGCAATCAACGATGACAGGCATTTCGACGAGTGAGCAGTTGTTCGAGACGCTTCAGCGCCTCGTCGAGGCCTGGTGCGACCGGCGATGTCTGCGGGCGCTGCGGCATGTGCTGGCAGGCTACCCTCTGCCGTCGCCGCACACAGACGGTTGGGGTGCCCTTTATGAGGCCCTTCGCCACGTGCGGGCTTCCGACCGCGACGAACTCACCGACCAAGAAGTGGAGACAGTCGACGATCTCATCGTCGCCGTCGGCGAACGGCTGTATCGGCGTTAGAGCAGACGGTGCGGATGGCTGAAACCCGGACCTTGAAAGAGTCGCCAGGGAGGCGTCCATGAAGTCGTCGCCGGACCTGCCCGCGATCGTCACATCGGCTGCGGCACAACGGAATCTGCGGCCTCGGGCCGACCTCCGCGAACCCGGCTGGACGTTCTGGGAATTGCGCAACCTCAATATGCAGCGCGTGGTCGGCCTCGTGAACGAGCCTCGGCCGTTCGCGGACGCGCATGACCTGGATGCGGAAATCCGAGGTGTGGTTTTCCGGTACTTTAAACCGGCCTGGTGGCGCGGGATGGCGTACGGGATCGTAGCGGACGTTCCCTCGATCACCCTCAGCCTCGATGATCTGAAGGTGACGGTCGACATCTACAACAATGCGAAGGGAACGTCGCAATGGTTGGTTCTCGTCAGCGATGACTCGGGCACGGCCGTCGGCGTGCACACATGGTTGGAATCGTACCTGAGTCCCGTGTACCGCAACATCCTGCAGGCGCTGTCGGACGCGGGGTACCGGATCGCGAGTGTTCGGAGGGAGAAAGACGGGTTGATGAAGTTCCTTACCGGTGTGGCGGACGCGGAAGCGGCGATCAGCAGTTTTGGCACCAGACGCGCCCGCTTCCCGGAGTTTCGGAACCCCTCGGGACCGACGAAGCAGTAGAATCCGTCGCCGCATCTGGGTCGACCATCGATTGGCGCCGCGTCTATCGTTTTCTTCGGTACGACCTCGACCTTGGCTGTACGGGCGCCTTCACCGCACCCCCCGAAGAGGGTGCGGTGATGTCCGGCACGCGAGATTCCGCTACCGGATCAGCCCGAGCGCTCGCCAATACGGCACGCTCGCGGTGATGGCGATCAGAACCAACGCGGTCAGCAAGGCGCCGACGCGGAGTCCGTCACGGTTCGTGAACATCTCGCCTCTCGTGCCATCGCTCATGAGAATGTAAAAATCGCTGAGGTTGGGCAACAGCCACGCATTGCCGATCGTGAGGACGATAAAGCCGACGAGCCAGGGTGACAGCCCCAACTGCGCGGACACGGGAACGAAAGCGAGGATCAACAGAAAGTTTGAGGGGACGCGGGGGAGCACGAGACGGCAGGCCGCCACGAAGAGCCCGAGGAGCGCGACCATCGCGGCCGGCTGCCGCGCAAGGTGGGCAATGGGTGCAAAACTCCCGAACGATCCATCGGTCGATACCGACGGTGTGAAACACCGCCCCCGAACCAACGAGGAGCCCAAAGAGGATGAGGAAACTCCACTGCATGCCGCTGCGAAGGGTAGCTTGGTCCACGACTCGTCCAGCCAGCACAATGACGAACGCCAATGTCGCGAACCAAGCCGGATCGATACGGAGAACGGGCTCGAGCAGCATCCCGGCAAGTAAGCACGTCGCCGCCGCGATCGTCACGATCTCCTGTCGCGAAAGGGCGCCCAGGACGCGCTGCTGCCTTCTCAGCGCCTCCGGCGTAACCAAAGCCGCTCGCTCAGGACGAAAAACCACCGACAGGAATGCAGGCACCCCGACAAAGACAAGGAGCCCGACCGGCGCGGCCCCTACCAGCCAACTGAGCCAGGTGATCCCGGCCCGTTCGGACGCCGGCAGCTGGCCGAGCAGAAAGAAGTTCGTCGCCAACGCCGTGAGAAACACGCTGCTGAAAATCGAATAGCCGACGAGCCCCGCAAATGCCAACCCGGCACTTGCTCGGCCCCTTTCGGTGTATCCAAGTGCCTGTGCCAACTCATGTGTGAGGCCCGCCGTGGAAAGCGATCCGCCCGGACGCCAGCGGCACCAGCGGAGTCGTCAGCGCCCCACCGATCAAGAGCCCGAGCATTTGGCCGGTGTACGTAGCGGGCAGGACTCGGAGCAGCAGGAGTGTGAGCCTGAAGAAAAGACCCGAACGCGCCATCGCGGCGGCGAGGCCGACCGCCCCGAGCGCGAGCACCCACGTCGGGCTCGCAAATCCGGCAAAGGCGAGCGAGATCGGGACGAGCCCTGTGAAGCCCCACGCCGCTGTCATTGCCAGCGCGACGACGAAGTCGGGCGCCGGTTGGAACAGCCATCCGAGCGCCGCTCCCAACACAATCAGACTAACATGCCACCCCCTACGCTCAGGCCGCTCGGGGGAGCCGTAAGCCATAAGGCCATAGGCAGCGCAATGGGAACGGCGGCCGCGGCAGCCCGCCACGGGCGCGGCCGAATGCCCCGGGCTGCCGGCAAGGCGGCGGAAATCGTTTGCCGCGTCGCAGGCACCGCCCCTGCATGCTCACGGGAGCGGTCTTCAATCAATCGCGCGAGGGACGCCGCTACCCCCGCGCCCACCGCGGCACGTTCATGGAGCACTTGGTCGAACCGGTGGCGCGGGAGCGTCCAGGCTTCGACCTCGGTTACCGCGCGCGCCGAGGCGGTCCGACGCGCGAGGAGCAAGCCGAGCTCACCGAGGTACCCGGGGCCCTCCACAACGACGACCGCCCGCTCGCCATGCTCGGCCTTTACGATGATTTGGACCTTCCCGGCCTCGAGTAGATAGAGCGCGTCAGCCGCCGCTCCCTCGGAAAAGATCAGGGCACCGGCCTCCAGATGCACTTTCTCCAGCGCCCCTACCAGCCGTGCGATGTCGACGCGGTCGAGACCGCGAAAAAATGGCACACGGCGCAGCAGATTTTCCACAGGCTCGGAAGTGGAGGCGGCCGCGGCCATGCATCGTTGTTCTCCGCACTTGTCTTGCGGCCCCCTTCATCAGTCTTGAAGGCGAGAAATGGCCTGATCAAGTCGGCGCCATGTGGGAAGACTTCAAGGTCGGGATGGAGCACCTGACACGTTGGGAACGGGTCGCGGTCGTGACCAATATCGAATGGATCAGAAATACAGTGCGGCTGTTTGGTTTCCTGATGCCGGGCAGGGTGAAGATCTTTCTGACACCGGCCGCGGCTGAAGCGCGTGCTTGGATCACCGGGGCCGACTAGCTCACGATCGCCCAACGAACGTTCCGGCGGTGCCGATGCGCGGCGCCATCGGGCAATTTGTCTTATTCCGAGCGTAACAGCAACTGGCGCCGATCCCATCGGATCGGCATCCGATGTTGACGCGCGGTAAGACGTTCAACCGCCCAGTCGGTTTTTAGTTTCGTTCGCCCCTAAACTACGTAGGGAACGCGCGAGACAACGGTATGGCGACACTCGTAGTCGTGCCTGGCCGGCCACTCGGTCGTGTCCGGAGCGTATTTCGTCGGCCGGCGAACGCGGGCGGTTCAGACCCCGATGACATCGTCGAATCAAACTTGCTGAGGTACTGTATTACTGACTGTGCATCATCCGCTGGTCATAATAATGGTCTCGCCAGATCAGCTTGTAGAGGCCAAGATAACGAGGAAGACGATTAAGCCCCGGGATAAACGGCACCAATATAAGCATCAACGTCAACGCGGCCATCGTGAGCCATACATACGCATCGCCATTCGGTGACGTCGAATAGGGCGGAATCTGGTACCAAAATGTGTACAGCCACAACCACGCTTGCCCGGGATAACTGCCGGTTTCGTTCATCATGCCCCACTGGGTCCCGAGCAGGTGCGTCGCGGCCGCTTCGGAGTGCATCGGGTCTCCCTGAATGAACAGCAGCGGCCTCGTGTAATCGGTTTGATAGAAGTGCGAACTGGTGAGCAAGAAACCGTCCAACGCCCCGCTTTGACCCATGCTCAGAAGGTTTGCCATCAGGGTACCGACCGGGCCATAATCGCCCGCCGGAACGCTGACCGCGTGCCCCCGGATCAAGGCCTTGGTCAGCGCGCCCCGGTAAGCCTTTTCCCAATCCTGCTGCAGGTGGGGCGCCGCCTCGAACGCCGCGAGCGCGCGCGCGAGCCGGTCATCGTAGCGGGCCAGTTCATGCAACGGATCGATAACGAAATCGCGCGCGGTGTCGATCGGAGTCTGCACCCCCATCGCCTTCTGGAGGGAGACTGGACCGATGTATTGTACCGACCCCGTTCCATGATTGTACGGTGGCCCGTAGGACGCGATGTCTCCGCCGCCGTCGAGGTCTCCGAGCGCCACTTGCAAGAACACAAGCGGCGTCTCGCCGGCCACCCGCCTGATCGTGAGCGGCGGCACGTCGGGAGACGAAAAGACGGCCGCCAGCACAAGAACCGCTACAATCACGGCGCCGGACGCCACCAGCGCCTCCTTAACCAAATCGTATGGCGCCATGCGGACGCCGCGATAATATTCTTCGGGCCGCAGACTCATGATACGAACCCTGCGATGCCGTGCACTGGGGCTACGCCTTGGGCGCGGTGCGGCGCCCGGCGGGTGAGGGCGTCCGCTCCTCCGGCGGGTACGGCTTGACCACGCCGCGGAGCCGGACCTGCAACACATGCACGACGACCAGCAGCGCAACCAGCCACGGCAGAATGAAAACGTGAAAGCCGTACATCTGCCCGAAGTTGAGCAGGTTGAAGAATCCCCCAAGGCCGACGGCGTTCATCGCGTCCTTGCCTTGCACGGCGATCCACTGTGAATCGAAGTTCTGCTGCGAGAGGTAGCCCGTGAATGCCGTGCCGATGGCCGCCACGAACGTGACCGCTCCGGTCACCCACGTCATGGCGCGGCCGTCGCGCCAGGCGCCCATGAAGAACTGCGCCCAAAGATGGAGCACCATGCAGAAAAAGAACACCTGCACGCTCCAGAAGTGGATGCTATTGAAGAAGCGCCCCGTTGCGGACCCGTGCCACCACTGAGGGCCGAACGCGGCCAGCACCGTGCCCGAGAGCACGAGCAGCACAAAGCTGACCAAGGTAAGAATGCCGAGCAGGTAGACGTACGAGTGGACGTATGCGGGCTGCTGATCCGGGAGCAGGCGCTCAGGCGGCAGCGCCCGCACGACCCGTTCGCGAATCTGCCGCGTGAGGCTCATAGGTCAAGCCTCTCTTTGCCGCCGCGCGCTCGCGGGAACGGCAGCGCAATGGCGAGGATGAAGGCCACCACCATCGCGGCGATCACGACGAGATTCGGCACCGAGATCAGAAAAATCGAAAAGTGCAGGTATGTTGCCGGGCTGCTCAGCATTGCAGCCACCTCCCTGCGCGGGGCCGCGATCGCTCGAGCCTTCACTCCCGTGCAATGAGTTCCTCTCCGGCGCAAGGCGTTGGGAACGCCTAGGAGGGCCTGCCGGTTAAAGGAAGCACCCGCCCATCGAGCCGACGGCAGCCAACGCGGCGAGCGTCCGTCGAACGACGAGAGGACGACAAAGCTACCGGTAGCCAATAATAGGATCGGGGGTCAACATGGCACAACGCCGACCGCCGGTTACGAAACCAACGCGTATTGGCCTTGGTTGGTGGCTGGTCGCGCTTCTCTTGCTCGTCTGGAACTTTCTGACTCTCTTGCCGAGGGGCCAGCCGGAGGTAACCCTTCCCTACACGGCATTTCTTGAACAAGTGCAGGCCAGCAATATCTCCACCGTGCGCGTGAACGGGAGTGAGATCACAGGCCGGTTCGTCCACCCGATCCACTGGCCACCGGTCACACCGGGCAAGACCACCGCCGCCAAATCTGCAGCAGGCGCGCCGCCCTCCCCGGCCATCTACGCCTCTTTTCAGACCTACTTCCCTCAGGCCTTGGGCGATCCCACCCTCGTGCCTCTGCTCAAAGCCAGCAAAGTGCAGCTCACCGTCGCGCCGCCGCCCAATCCCCTGGTGAGCCTGCTGCTGACCACCGCGGTGCCCGCCCTCCTCTTCATCGGGGTTCTTGTCCGGATGGGGCGGCAAGCCGCCCGCACCCAGGGGGGCGCTTTGAATTTTGGGCGGATCAAGGCCCGCGAGTATACGGGGGAACAATCCCGCGTGACGTTTGCGGATGTCGCCGGAGAGGACGACGCCAAGGCGGATCTCGTCGAGGTCGTCGACTTCCTGCGGCATCCGAAGAAATACCACGACCTCGGCGCCCGCATCCCGCGCGGCGTCCTGCTCGTCGGCCCTCCGGGAACCGGCAAGACGCTCATGGCCCGGGCCGTGGCCGGAGAGGCCGGGGTGCCGTTCTTTAACCTGAGCGCGTCGGAGTTTGTACAGATGTTTGTCGGCGTCGGCGCAAGCCGGGTGCGCGATCTTTTTGCCCAGGCCAAGAAAGTTGCGCCGGCGATCGTGTTCATCGACGAACTGGATGCAGTCGGCCGGCGGCGGGGCGCGGGCGTGGGCACGGTGAACGACGAGCGGGAACAGACGCTCAACCAGTTTCTAGTGGAAATGGACGGGTTCGATGAACGCCACGAGATCATCGTGCTGGCGGCGACCAACCGCCCCGATGTCCTGGACCCGGCGCTGCTCCGCCCCGGCCGGTTTGACCGTCAAGTCACCATGGGACTTCCCGATCGGCGCGGCCGGAAGGAAATCCTCCGCCTGCACACGAGACATCTCCCCCTTGCGAACAAGGTCGATCTCGACGTGCTGGCGGGCAGCACGCCAGGGTTCAGCGGGGCCGACCTCGCGAATCTCTGTAACGAGGCTGCGCTTGCGGCGGCGCATCACGCTCACAGTGAAGTGATGCCGGCCGATTTCGAGATGGCCCTGGATAAGGTCGTGCTGGGCGGTGTCCGCGCGGTGTTGCTGAGCGCGCAAGAGCGACGGGTCGTCGCGTACCATGAAGCGGGTCACGCTCTGGTCGCCTGGCTCCTGCCGGCGGCCGATCCGGTTCGGCGGGTGACGATCATTCCGCACGGACGGGCGTTGGGGGTCACCCAGCAACTCCCTGGTGAAGACCGCTACAACTACAGCCGGGAGTACCTGTTGGCGCGTCTCACCGTCATGTTGGGAGGCCGAACGGCGGAAGAACTCGCCATCGGCGACATCACGACCGGCGCGGAGAACGACCTGATTGAAGCGACCCGCCTTGCCAGGCGGATGGTTACACGCTGGGGAATGGGCACTCTCGGGCCGCTTGCGTTCCAGGCCGACGAGCAACAGCCCTTCCTGGGCTACAGTTTGGCGCAGGGACGGGATTACAGCGAGGATACCGCCGCCCGCATCGATCGTGACGTCCGCAGCATTGTGGAAGAGCGCCAGGAGGTGGCCCGGCGTACATTAAGCGGAGTTCGCGACAAGCTGGACCAACTCGTTGAAGCGCTGCTCAAAGAAGAGACCATCGACGAGGACTCCCTCGTGCGCATTCTCGGACCTCGCCCCGAGAGGGATCTGCCCCACGAGGATACAGGCCCCACGCGGGAGGCCCGCGAAAGCTCCGGCGTATCGCTCGCCGACACCCCAATCATGTGAGGTCGGGGCAGCGCGTCACCGCGCTGGATGACGGTCTCCATCCCGTTCGCCCCGAACGCCTTAAGGCCGTGCGCGGCGCCGGCCTGATAGCGCGTGGGTTTCCCTGCCCACGTAGAGCGAATCACCCGCTCGCAGGCTCGCGGAGCAGGCCCACCCGCCGTAAGAGTATGCCGATCGATAGCCCTTGGACGAGAAGCGTAAACAGCACCAGACCGTAGACTCCCGACGCGATCTCGTGCCGCCCCGGGAGGTCTGGCGCCAGACTCAAGACGAGTGCCACGGCCATCCCTCCGCGGAGCCCACCCCACACCAGCACATGCCGCCACGGCACGGGAATCGCTGCGCCGATGCGCCCGAACAGCGCGGAAAGGGCATAGACGCTTCCCGCCCGCGCAACCAGCGCAGCCGCCGCGACAATGGCGATCAGGCCCGCGAGATCGTACAGCGGCTTCCAGGGCACGGCGAGCCCGATGAGCAGGAAGAGGGCGGAGTTGGCGAGGAACACGATGACCTCCCACAACGTCGCCGTAGTGCGCCGGCCGGCCTCGGTCAGAGTGTGGGGGCCGGCGTTCCCGAACACGACACCGGCGACCACCACCGCGATCACGCCGCTGGCGTGGATGCCGTCGGCGGCGATGAACGCAGATATGGCCAGAATCAGACTTCCGAGGGTCTCGACCAGGTGCTGCCGGATGCGGCTCAGGGCAACGCCGATCCCGACGGCGAAGGCGATTCCCACCAGCGTTCCCATCCCAAGGAGCCAGACGAATTGTCCCGCCGCCGCAGCCACCCCCGGAGTGCTTGGGGCCGACGCAAGCGTAAAAAGGACGAACGCCACCGCGTCGTTGAACACCGCCTCCCCCTCAAGAATCGTGCCTAACCGGGTGTCGAGCCGCGCCTCTCGAACGAGCGCGATGACGCCCACGGGATCGATCGCCGAGGCAATCGCGCCGAGGAGGAAGGCCGACCGGAGCGGCAGATGCCACGTCAGCGCGGCGGCTCCGCCGATGACCGCGACGGCCACAAGGGTCGCCGCCACGGCCAACCCGCCGACCAGCCATCCGTACGTCTTGAGATGGGCCGCCGAGAGGTGCAGGCCGCCTTCGAACAACAGGGGCAGCACCAACAACGTGACGAGGCCCTCGGGGGTGATTCTAATGGATGGAATCAGGTGGAAGTTCCCCGCGGCGAGACCCGCGAGGACGAGCGCGATCGTGTACGGAAGACGAAGGCCCTCCGCGATGACGGAGACGACCGCGGCGGCCAACAAGAATCCGAGCGTGACATGCAAGATGTCCATGCGAGCGGAAGGGGCCGGCCCGTTTTCCGATGCCGTTTGTTCGCACTCCTCCGGTCGAGCCCTCTGTCTTGCCGGCGCCTCAATCTCCGGCCGATCCTGGGCCTGACGGGAGGTCTGCAAGTGGCGCACAAAACGGGGGCCCACTCCGCTTTCGGAGTCATCCTCCAGGTGTCCGAGGAGCGGCGGCGCGCCGTTTATGAACAGATCAAAGGAATGTCCAGCCCAAAGGCGTCCTTCTGGATCATGGTCGGCATCTCCACGATCATCGCCGCCTACGGACTGCTGTCCAATAGCACCGCGGTGGTCATCGGGGCGATGCTGGTGGCGCCGCTCATGGGCCCGATTTTCGGCATCGCGCTCGCCTTGTTGGGCGGCGATCGCCGCCTTCTCGGCCGGGCCGCCGTCGGCGAGGCGGCCGGCGTCGCGCTCGCCGTCGCGCTCGGCGTCCTCATCGGGCTCTTGCCGCTGCGGCCCGAGTTCGGGTCGGAGATCCTCTCACGGACCGCGCCGACGATCTACGATCTCATGATCGCCGTGGCGTCCGGACTCGCGGGCGCCTACGCGCTGATCGACGAACGGCTCAGCCCCACGCTGCCGGGGGTGGCCATGGCGACCGCCATCGTCCCGCCGCTGGCGACCTGCGGCCTCGCGCTGGCGGCCGGCCGGTGGAATTGGGCCTTCGGCGCCTTCCTGCTCTTCTTCGGCAACTTTCTTGCCATTGAGATCGCGGCCGCCGTCGTGTTCGCCGGATTCCGCCTCGCCGGCGCCCATACGGATCAGGGCGTGTTCAGCACACGCTTCGTCCGCCGGTTCGGGACGAGCCTAATCGCGCTGCTCGCCGTCGGCGTCTTCATGACCCAGACGCTCGTCACCCTGGTCGACCACCGCCGGTTCGAGACAGCCCTGCACGACATCCTCGCCGCGCAGGTGGGCTCTACGCTCGGCGCGTGGATATCGGATGTCCACGTCGATCGCCGGAACCGCGCGATCGACGTCCTGGCGACGGTCGTGACGCCCCAGGCCTTCGACCCGCCGCAGGTCGCGGGCATGGAAGCCGCATTGCGCACCCGGCTGAATCCGCACATTCACCTCGTGATCCGTTCCGTGATCTCGCAGGACGACGACGCGAACGGACCGGTATTTGTGCCCGAAGAAGAACAGGCTCGTCAGAGAGAACGCGCGGCGCAGACGCAATTCTTGACGACGGCGTCCACGACGCTGAAGAACGCCCTCGCACTGGTGGCCGGTGCGCAGCTCGTCGACATCCGTCGGGACGAGGCACAGGGGCAGACCACCGTGCAGGTGGTCGTGCGCACGCCCACCGCGATTGCCCCGGCGGAGGTGGCGGCGATCGAGCTGACACTGCAGCAGGCGCTCGGGATGCCCCTTCACCTCGTCGTGCGATCGGTGCTGACGCGCGATGCCGACGCGCGCGGCTACCTCTATGTGACGCAGGAGGCGCCGCTCGCCGGCGAGGCGCTCGTCTTCCATAACCGCGTGCAGCGCGGATTGCAGAATCAGTTAAAGCGCGTTCCCGGGGCCAGTCTCGAGGAGTTTCGCTATGAACGGCGGGACGGGCGTCTTGATATCCTGGCCACAGTGCGCGCCCCTCGCATGATCGAGCCCGGCGACGTGCGGAGGATCGAGGAGGCCTTCCGGACGTACGTCGATCCGGCAACGGATCTGATCGTACGGGTATCGGTGGGCGCCGACGTGTTCGCCGCCGGGTTCCTCGCCGATCCTCCGCGGACTCCCGCGCGGCCCTGAGGGCTGGCGCCCACGCTCACTTCGAGTCGGCGTCCTACAAGTCCGGATGCTGCTCGAAACCGCGCTACCGGCCATAGCGCCTTTGCCGCTGTTGGTAGCTGCGCAGGGCCCTGAGAAAGTCGACCCGCCGGAATGCAGGCCAGTACACGTCGCAGAAGTAGTACTCACTATAGACGCTCTGCCACAGCAAAAACCCGCTCAACCGGATCTCGCCGCTCGTGCGGATGATCAGGTCCGGGTCGTCGTCGGCGCCGGCGTAGGTATGGCGCCCGATTTCATCCGGAGTGAGATGCGCGATCAAATCGTCGACGCTGATGCCCGGACGAAAGTGGGCGCGTACCAGCGACCGGACGGCGTCGGCGATCTCCTGCCGCCCGTCGTATCCGACGGCGATGTTCAACAGACATCCGTCGTACGCGGCGGTAGCACGCTCCGCGCCGGCGATGGCCTGACGGAGCGACGCCGGGAGCAATTCCAAGTGGCCGACCGCGCGGATACGGCGCCGGCCGCGCGTGGTCGCCGGATGCACGGCCAGTTCGTTAATCTTCTGCTCGATGACGTCGAGCAGCGGCAGGACCTCGGCGGGGGCACGTTCCAGGTTTTCAATGGACAAAACCCACACCGTGACCTGCGGGATCCCGACTGTCCCGCACCATTCAAGAACGTGGTCGACTTTGTCGGCCCCGCGCCGGTAAACGTCGCGGCTCGTAAGGCCGGACTGCTGCGCGTAGCGACGATTCCCGTCCAGGATCAGCCCAACGTGTCGGGGCAGCGGGCCGCGATGCAACTGTGTGAGTAGCCGGCCCTCGTATAGCGCATACAACAGACGGAAGAGCATCGGTCAAATGGTGAGCAGCGTACGCCTCATGTCATTGCGGATCATCATCGACATACAGCCGAAGCCGCGCCCTCAGCGTCGCAGTCAATCCTATGGTACCTGTTTCGGCGCGGCACCTCACCTCGCGTGTGGCTTACGAAACCGATCCAGCACATGTTCCGCTATCCTCGATGGCGCGATCATCACGACGTGATCGCCGATCTCCAGCCGGGCATCGCCCTTCGGGACGAAGAGCACGTTTCCACGGCGGATGGCCACCAGCAGGATGCCTTTTTCGAGGCCGAGGTCACGCACGAATTTCCCCTCGACCGCCGACCCGCTGGTGACCGTGGGCTCTAACACCACCGAGTTCCGCGGCGATTGAGACAGCAGAGCTTCGATCGCGACATCCCGAGGCGCGGTCTCGTCGCTTGCCGTAGGACGCACCGGCGGCGGCTGGTCCATGCCAACCGCGTCGACGATCGTCTCCGCGTCCTCGGCCGGCACGAGGATGGCGAGCCGGTCGCCTTTCTGCAGTCGGGTGTCTCCGGTCGGGACGACGCTCGTTCCGTCTCGACGGATCGCGAGCAACAACGCGGCGGGCGGCCAAGGGATGTCGCGGACCCGCTGTCCGGCAGGCGCTTGGTCGCGCGTCAGCTGCAGATCGATCACACGGTAACCGCGCAGGATCGCGGGCCTCGGGGCCGTACCCGCGGCAGGCGCCACAGCCTGCCGCCGTTGCTCGACTTGCGCGACCCCGCTCTCGAGCCGTTCGTTGTAGGCGCGGAGCACGTCACGGTGGGTGACCCATCCGATGACGCGCCGGGCGTCCGGATCGAGAACCGGCAATCCCGAGGCGTCGTGGCGGACGAGCAGCCCGAGCGCCTGCTCGAGGCTTTGCCGGGGGCTCAAGACCGGCGTCTCCTTGGCGAGATCACGGGCCGTGGCGTCCAACGCATTGTCGCGCATCGCCTGTTCAACCTGACGCGCGGTAACAGTTCCCTCAAACGCCGCCCGTTCGTCCACAACCGGCAGGGCATCCCAACCTTCGTCCGTGAAGCGAGTGATCATCTCATTCAGCGCCACATCCTCAGCGAGGGGTAGCGGCACCGGCTGCATGGCGTCTTCCACCATGAGCACTTCCATCAAATTGGCCGCGCGCCCGCGGCGGATGTCGATGCCACGCCGCCTGAGCTTGAGGGTATAGATGCTCTCGCGCGTGAGGACAGTGCTCAGTCCCGTGGCCAGCACGACGGCGAACATCAGCGGCAGGATAATCCGATAATCGCCCGTGAGCTCGAAAATGATGAGCACCGACGTGATCGGCGCCTGAGCCGCCGCGGCAAACACCGCGCCCATGCCGACGAGCCCGTAGGCGCCGGCCGGGCCGACGATCCCCGGCAGCAGATGCTGGAGGAACATGCCATAAGCGGTTCCCAACATCGCCCCCATGAACAGAGAGGGCGCGAATACCCCGCCCGAGCCTCCGATGCCGATGGTCAGGCTCGTCGCGGCGATCTTGCCGATCAGGAGCATCAGGAGAAACACGAGACCGTAGCCGCCCCGAATGGCCCCCTCGAGAACGGGATACCCGACCCCGTACATCTGTGGCAGCGCCAGCAACAGCGCCCCAAGAACAACGCCGCCCACCGCTGGCCGCAGCCACTCGGGCCCCTTCCAGAGGCGGTCGAGAAGGTCTTCAGTGCCGTAGAGAACCCGCACAAACGTAAGCCCGACCGCCGTGGCGAGAACCCCGAGCCCCGCGTACAAGAGGTACTCCCACAGCGAGGAAAGGGCAAAAGCCGGCAGCTCGAGGAAGGGATGCGACCCAAAGGCCGCCCGTCCCATGATGGCGGCGAGCACCGAGGCGAGGACGACGACACCGAACGATTCCACCTCGAAGTCCCGCAAGATGAGCTCCAGTCCAAAGAACACGCCGGCGATGGGCGCGTTGAACGTGGCTGAGATGCCCCCGGCCGCGCCGCACGCCACCAAAAGTCGCAGCCGCGATTCGGGAATCCGGACCCACTGACCGAGGGTCGAACCGAGCGCCGATCCGATCTGCACGATCGGCCCCTCGCGGCCGACCGACCCGCCGGACCCGATGCAGAGCGCGGAGGCGAGAGACTTGATCACCGCGACCTGCGGCCGGATCCGGCCGCCGTGTTCGGCGACCGCGAGCATGACCTCCGGGACCCCGTGCCCGCGCGCCTCGCGGGCGAACCGGTCGATGAGGATCCCGTAGATGAGGCCGCCGGCAACCGGCGCCAGCACGACGAACCAGATGCCGAGATGCGGCACCAGCGGATTGGGGACACGGCCCGCCGCGCTGTAGTCATCGTGGCCGGAGAAGAATCGGGTGAAGCCCAAGATGAGGTAGCGGAACACCACGGCGCCTGCACCGGCGCCCGCGCCGACGGCGATCGCGAGCACGTACAATCCGTTGGGGCTGCCCCGCAGCCACTGGTACGCGCGCGTCAGCGGTTCCGCGGGGATCCAAAGAGTCGGCCAGAGCCGTCCCCGCGCAGCGTTCGGTTGACGGTTCATGAACCGGCCAGTCCCTCCAGGAGCAGATCAAGGGCCCGCCGGATGTTAGGCCACCGGAACCCTGCCGGATCGAGCCCCGCGTGAAGGGCCAGGCCGTCCCCGAGGGCCAGCAACACGGCGGCGAAGGCGTTGGCCGGGATGTCGACGAGTTCGCCGGCCGCGATCGCCGCGCCGATCCAGCCGCGCAGCACTTCCCGGCGGTGCCGGACGCTCGTCGAAAATCGCAGCCGGACCACTCTTTCCGTCAACATGGCGGCCCACAGGTCCGCCCGGACCTGCACACGCGCCGGCTCCTCCCCGCGCTCGAGCATCGCGCGGGTGAAGCGCCGAAGACGCTCGACATTGGAGATCGCCGTCGCCCCGAGCCGTTCCATGATCTGATCCAGAAAGGCGGCGTCTTCCTCGAGCAGCGCGAGTAACAGGGCCTGTTTGCTATCGAAGTATCCGTAGAACGCGCCCTTGCTCAGGTCGGCCTCGGCGCAGACCTCGTCCACCGTCAGGTCGCCGAAGCCCTTGCGGGCCGCGCACCGCCAAGCCGCCTCGATGATGTGCTGGCGCCGTTCGGTGCGGACGGCCGCCGTGATGCGCGGCATCAGGACCTCCTTGGCTGGCCGGCGCGAGTCGCGCCGGCGAAGGATTCGATGTTCTGTTTAAACTGACCGGTCAGTTTATTATACCGAGCGTCGACGCGACTCGCAATCCCGTAGAGGGCAGGATATCTCGGCCGAGCGTTGAACAATCAGAAAAGAACTGACCGGTCGGTTTTCAACGTCGCACCCGAGAACACTGCGGAATATGAAGTATCTCGCATGCGCCGCAGTTCTTCTGATGGCGATGGGCGGGATCGCGCCAGGCACGGCCGCCTCCTCCCAGGATCGGCGAATCGTACCCGGGCATTCGATTGGCCGCTTCTCCCTCGGAGAGGATATCGCCAGTCTCGTTGCGACGCTGGGTCTCCTTTACAGCGGCGAGGACCTTCCGAACAACAATTTCACAGGGTACTATTGGCCCTTCAAGCGGCTGGGCGCGGTGGCCGAGCGCAAGACCAACAAGATCGTGGCTCTCGCGATATCGCTAGATGACACGTACATGACAGACGGCGGCATCGGGCCGGGAGCCCGGTTCGATACGGTGCGGCGCATTTACGGGCCGGAGGACGCTGTTAATCAGGACCAGACGGGCGACGTTCTCGTCTATGAAACCTTGGGCATCGCATTCGTCGTCGGGGACGTCGGCTCCTTAGAGGGCCGGGTCTCTGCCGTCTTCGTCTTCCTCCCTGGGCATTCCCATGACGTCTTCCCGCCGTGACGCTGCGCGCCATTCTCTTATGGTAGCTCGCGTCGGGGCTGGAGCTGTCTCCTGGGGCCTCGCCTCTTCCTTCGCTCCCGAGACGGCTCCCCCTAACAGCGTTGGGAATACAGATGGGGAAGCGATCGGACGGCGCCCGGAGCCGCATGCGACAAACATCGGCATGACGGCCCTCCACCGCCTGGGCCTTCGCGCCGCTCGACGGCGACTCGTACGATTGCCGCAAGAGGCGAAGGTGCCGGGCAAACTGCGCGCGCGCACCGCCAAGTTCACGCAAGCCGGCCGGTTTCTTGTCGCCCTGTATGACCACGCGCGTGGAGACGACATCTTCACCTTGGCCGCGTCGATTGCATATGCCGCGCTCCTGTCGGTCTTTCCGCTGCTCCTCGCGTTGATCGCGTTCATGGAACTATTCATCGCGCGCGGACACGCACAACAGACCGTGATGTATCTGCTCGCGCCGTACTTGCCTCCGTCCGCTCTCACCATGATCCGCCGCACCCTCGTCGCCGTGCGCCCGACAGCGGGTACGGGAGGTGCCGCAGCTCTGGTGGGCCTGCTGTGGAGCGCGACGGCGATCGCCAGCGCCGCGCGGCACAGCCTGAATCGCGTCCTGCGTGCCCGACGGCAGCGCGCGTTCTGGCATCGCAAGCTCGTGGAGCTGTCGATGGTTCTGGTCGTGGGTATCTTCTTGGGTCTGTCGCTGCTCGCCAGTGCGATTGTCACACTGCCCGTCTTCCAGCCGCTGACCGCAGCCGTTCATTACCTTCTGAACACTCCGCTTGGCGCCGCGGTCGGATGGGTGAGCTCAGCCCTGTTTGCCTGGCTCGCGTTCCTGATCGTATATCGCTTCCTGCCGAGCGCGCGCGTGCAGCATGGCCGCTTACTCGTTGGCGGTCTCTGGGCCGTCGTTCTCTTTGAGGTGATCAAGAGCGGCTTCTTTTGGTACCTCCGCACGGCAGCAGGGTATCCGGCGGTCTACGGCCCCGTAGTCGGTGTCGTCGTATTCATGATCTGGATCTACCTCGTGGCCTTTGTGTTGTTGATCGGAGCTGAAGTGATGGCAACACACGGGGGACGAGACGCCCCCGCCGTAGCCGCGGGGCAACAGGTTGGACACGGATGACCGCGACCCGCCGCCCAACAGGCATCTTGCGGTGGTTCTTTCGAGTCCCCGTGTCTCTGTATCGCTGGCACGGCGGATGGTTGCTAGGAAACCGTTTCCTGCTGCTAACCCACGTCGGGCGCCGCACCGGCGAGCGTCATCAGACCGTCTTGGAGGTCGCCGAGTATCGCCGTGAGGGCCCCGAAGCGGTTGTCATCAGCGCCTTCGGGCGCAGCGCCGATTGGCTTCGCAACATTCAGACAACGCCGGGCCCGGAGGTCGTCATCGGTTTCCGCCGGTTCGTCGCCGCGCATCGTGTCCTCGGCGAGGAGGAAGCCGTAGGCGTGGTCACGGGATACGAGCGGCGCAATTGGTTCATGGCGCCGATTATCCGCTCGGTATTGAGCCGTTTCCTTGGTTGGCGGTACCGCGGGTCCGAGCCCGAACGCCGACGGCTCGTCGCGCAACTGCCGCTCATCGCGTTCCGCCCGCGACCGTGAATCAGACCCCAGACCACAGCTGGCGGGTAGCCCTCCCGCGAGGCGCTGGGCCGATAATGAGCCCATTCCAATGCACTCCGACGTTTGAATTGTGCCGTCCGGCGTTAGGGTAAAGCGCAAACGAGTCGAGGAGAACTGAATGACACCTACGACAAAGCACGCGTTCGCTGCTGCGTCCGCCTCCGTTGCACTCGTCGTCGCTGTCAAGGTTGCGGTGGCGGCCCCGGCGAATTTTCCGATTGTCCTGCTCCCCGCCAACACTCGCGTCGCCCTTCGTTTCCTCACGCCGCTCGACTCGGCGACGGCAACGCAAGGCGACGTCGTGGAGTTCGCCGTCGCGGCCAACGTTGTCTTTGGTCACTTTGTTCTGGTGCAGAAGAACGCACACGTGAACGGAGCGGTTGTCCGCGTGACGCCGCCGGGTCTGTTTGGCCGGAGCGCCGCCATTGTGATCGGTTACCTCGATGCTCCGACAACGGACGGAGGCGTCGTGCAGCTCAGGAACATCATCATTTCCCGCACGAGGGTCACGACGTCCGTGGAGGGCGCAGCGGCCGCCAGCCTAGCGGGCGCGGTCCTGCTCGGACCCGTCGGGCTGGTGGCGGGCGCGTTCGTGCGCGGCGGATCCGTCGAGGCCCCGACCGGTGCAATCACGTTTGGCAACACGGGCGCGGCCGCGCCGGTAATGATACCCGTCGCCGCTGTACCCGTAGATTCGGGGACTCACTTAGGACTCAGGTTTGCGGCACCAATCGATTCGGCGACCGCGGCCCCAGGAGATTTGGTCGCCTTGACCGTCGTTGGCGACGTCATCGTCGGTCATTTCGTCGTCATTCCCGCGGGAGCCCCGGCCGTCGGCTTGGTCCTGCGGGTCACGCGTCCCGGCCCGTACGGCACGAGCGCCGCCGTCCTTGTCGGGGCCCTTGTTGTGCGGGACGCCGACGGTCAAGCCCTGCCGCTTGAGAACGTTGTGATCTCGCGGGGACACATCAGCACGCTGCAGATTGCGGCCGCCACCGCCGAAGCGGCGGGCACGTACCTGCTCGGACAGGTAGGCACGCTGGTGGGGGCGCTGGTGCACGGAGGGGAAGTGCGCGCCCCGAGGGGGACGATCGTCGTGGACGCGACCGTCGAGCCGGCGATTGTCCGAATCCCTGATGTCTCGCCGTGAGATCGACGACGCCGGCGCCCAACGGGAGACTAGCACCGTCACCTTGGATCAGACGAACGTGGATCGGTTCCCGCTTTCGACCACCTCCGAAGCACCAGCCAGAGCACCGCGTGTCGCGACGTGACGCTGAAGGGTCGTCGCCGGCGCAACTGATCAGTGAGGTCCCGGCCGGCCGCGTCGTATCGACAGATCAGTCCAGGTCTCTCTCCGCAATGAACGCTCCGTGCCATACGTGATACCAGACCGCGCCCGTGTAGGCGTTTACGCTGAGCATGCCGATCGGGTGCCCATCCCTTGCGACGTCGATGGTGTAGTAGCCGGGAAACGTGATGGCTTCGTCGGTCCTAGTGCCCGGGAACTCGACATCGAGATACTGCTGCGCCCGGACCCTGGCCTGGGCAAGTGTCAGCGGCTGACCTCCGGATTGCACCGCCCCGGGGCCGCCGGAGCCGTAGCCCGGCCCCATCCCGTAGCCATAGCCGTATCCTCCGCCTCCGTACCCGGGCCTCATCATGCCGGGACCATAGCCGTAACCGCCCTGTCCCGGATCGTAGCCGGGGCCCATCATGCCGTAGGAGCCGGGACCGCCCCACCCCGCCATGTGCCCGTACTTCGTGTTCCACATCATGCTCTGCGGCTCGGGACGGACGACGCCTGTGTAGCGATCGACCAGCAACTCGAAGGCGCCTTCACCCGTCGCTTTGTCCTTAACCGCCACATAGAAATTGTTGGAGAACTCCATGATATGCATCAGGACGAGGCCGGGAATGCCGGACTGTGCGACCGCTTGACGTGCGATCGCTTCAGCCCGCGCCATCGAGAGCGGCTGTCCGTTCACCGGCTGGGGTCCGTACATCCATCCCGGGCCGACCCCCGGCTGGGCCAGCGCTGGCAGCGCGAGTAACCCGGCCAACCCGGCGGTGATCAGCAACATCCATCCCTTAGACTTCATGCGATCCTCCCATTCTCGTTTCTCGGGACGCACTCTGCGGCGGCTCACGCGATTCGCCCTCCGAAGCAAGCCCCGCGCTGTCGTCCCGGAGACGAATCTATTCCGAGCGTAGCAGGGACCGGTGGCCGGCTCCATCGGACCGGAGTCCGATTCGGCCTCGGATCACCGCTCGAGTTTAATAAACCGACCGGTCGGTTTAAACAACCAACACACAACGCTCGGGCAAGCTTCTCGCGGAGAGCGTACGGCGCAGGTTCCGGACGGTTACGCACGGCGATGGCGAGGCGCTTCACCACGCGCAGCGTGTCGGGCCATCGTCCGGTGCGCGCGCGTCACTCCTCCTGCCCTGCCGCCACGAGACGCCGGTTCAGATCGTAGGCGGCGCTGATGAGGGCCAGATGTGTGAGGGCCTGCGGAAAATTGCCGAGGTGCGTCCCGTCGGGGCCGAGCTGCTCAGCATAGAGCCCCAGATGATTCGCGTAGCCAAGCATCTTCTCGAAGAGGAGCCGCGCCTTCTGGAGATTCCCGGCTCGGGAGAGGCACTCGACATACCAGAACGAGCACATGGAGAAGGTACCCTCGTGTCCCCGAAGGCCGTCCGGGGCCCCCTCGATGTTGTAACGGCACACCAGAGAATCCGCGACCAGGTTCCGCTCGATCACCTGCATGGTCGAGAGCCAGCGAGGGTCGGTGGGGCTGATGAACCGTACAAGCGGCATAAGGAGCGTCGCCGCGCCCACGGCCTCGGCCCCCCGATGCTGGACGAACGTCTGTCGGCCGCGGTCCCAAAAATGCTCGAAGATGTCGCTGTAGATCTCATCCCTAACAGCAGACCACCGGGCCAACGGCGCGGGGAAGGAGCGCTTCTGCGCCAGACGAAGCGCGCGATCCACTGCCACCCAGCACATCAGTCGGGAGTGGAGGAATTCCTGCGGCCCTCCACGGACCTCCCAGATGCCCTCGTCCTTGTCGCGCCAGTGCCGGCTCACCCACTCGACCAGGCGCACGAGATCCTTCCACAGATCAAAGGAGATCGGCTCGCCGTACTTGTCGTGGAGGTAGATGGAGTCGAGCAGTTCGCCGTAAATGTCGAGTTGGACCTGGGTGAAGGCCCCGTTCCCGATCCGGACCGGAGCGGACCGCCGGTATCCCTCGAAATGAGGAAGGATCTTTTCCTCAAGATCGCGTCCGCCGTCGACCCTGTACATCACCTGCAGGGAGCCGTCCGCCCCCGGCCCGGAGCGGCACGCCTCGATCCAGCGCATGAAGGCGCCGGCCTCCTCCGTATAGCCGAGCCGGATCAGCGCGTACAGGCTGAAGGAAGCGTCACGGATCCACGTGTAGCGGTAATCCCAATTGCGCGTTCCCGCGATCACCTCCGGCAGCCCAAAGGTCGGCGCGGCGACTATTGCCCCCGTCGGTTGATAGGTGAGCAGTTTCAAGACGAGCGCCGACCGATTCACCATATCGCGCCATCGCCCCCGATACGTTGACCGGGCAATCCACCGGCGCCAGAAATTGAGGGTCTCCTCAAACGAACGGAAGACAAACCCCGGGGCATCGGAGGGCGACGGTCGGCCGGGCGTCGGCGCCTCGAGGACAAACGCCGCGGTCTCTCCGGCCCGAAGGGTAAACTCCGCAACCGCATCGCCGTTGACGAGGCGAAGCGGCACCTCCGCGCGGAGGCGCAGAAGGGCGGCCCCGGAGCCTTTAGGTTGGAAGATCGCGGCCGGTCCATCCAATTCTGCGCGATGGGAAGTCCGGCCAAAGTCGAACCGGGGGCCACAGTCGAGCCGGAACCGTATCTCCCCGCGAACGGCCCTGGCGTGCCGGATCAGGACGGGCGGCCTCCCGCCGCGGATGGGCATGAAATCCGCGATCTCCGCCACACCCTCCGCGGAGAGAAATCGCGAGAGCAGCACGTTGGAGTCCGGGAGATAGAGTTGTCTGCAGCGCGCACCGCCCAGTAGCGGCGCAATGGCGAACCGTCCTCCCCGCTCGTCGTCCAACAGCGCAGCGAAGATGGTCGGCGAGTCGAAACGCGGAAAGCAGAGGAAGTCCACCGAGCCGTGCATGCCGACGAGTGCCGCGGTCTGCAGATCGCCGATCACACCGTAGTTTTCGATCGGTTGACATCCCATACTTCCAGCCTACCGATACGGCTTCGCGTGACGTTGCGGCCCCGTAAATGCTTGGAAAACTTTCGGGAAAATGCCCGGTGGCCGCAATCGCCAAAGTTTTCCATAAATTCTCGCTGCGTTTACTCGCCCGTTACGTCGTCGCCGGTCACTCCTTCTATGAATAAAGAGTACGGGCTGACCGGCCGGTTGAGAATAGGCGGCATCCCACCCAAGGCGATCTCATGCCGAGTCAGGCCTTACTTGCCGCGGCACACACAACGATCGATCGCCCCTCCCGCCGCCGCCCCTCGGGGCGGCGGCAGCGGGAGATCCGTGCGGCCTGGCTGCTCCTCGCGCCGGCGGTGCTGCTCGTGCTCGGCGTGCTCGCGTATCCTCTCGGCTGGCTGTTCGGCACCAGCCTGACCGACTCTTTCGTCCTGAACACAACGACTCGCTTCGTCGGGGTCGCGAACTACGCCGCGCTGCTCGGCGATCCGGGGTTCTGGCGCGCGACCGCCGATACGCTCGGCTATCTGGCGGTCAGCTCCGTTCTCAAGATGGCCGTGGGCGTCGGGATCGCGCTGGCTCTTGCCCGGCCGTTTCCGGGCCGGCCGCTCGTGTTCATCGCCGCGTTCCTGCCGTGGGCGTACCCCGGGGGCCTCGGGGCGGTCGGATGGTACTGGTTCATGCTGCCGCCGCTTCATTCGTCGTACGCCGCGGCGATGAGTAATCTCCGATTTGCGTTCGACGGCGCGCTCGGCTACGGCGCCTGGGGATTTTTGAGCCTGCTTCTGTTCAACATCTGGCGGGGCGGATCGTTCGTTGGCATCTTTCTCCTCGCGGCGCTCAACGGCATCCCGCAGGACCTCTTCGACTACGCCGCGTTGGAGGTGCGAAGCCCGTGGCGCACGTTCTGGATGGTCACCGTACCGCTCCTGCGGCCGTTTCTGGCGCTGGCGACCTTCCTCTCGCTCGTCTCCGCCGTCGTCGACTTGGGGAACGTCTTCGAGCTCTCGGGGTATCGCGACGTCTACCCGGTGGTCTGGACGCTGGCGGATCAGTTGGCCATCACGGGAGGCCAGTGGGGCCGGGCGGCGGCGCTCTCGCTTATCCTCCTGCCGGTATTGATCCTAATCCTCTTCACCTGCTACCGGGTCTTCGACCCCCTGGAGGAGGACCCCGCATGAGCGCGCGGCGCGCCTTTGCCCGCCTCCTCCGCGGCGCCCTGCTTGGGTTGCTCGCGGCGTACAGCATCTTTCCGATCTACATGGTGACGATCGAGTCGCTGAAGACGGTTCGGGAGGACGTCTTCGGGAGCCCCTTCTACGTCCTCCATCCGAGTCTCGAGTGGTACACCGACCTCTTTACGCGGCAGCAGTGGGTCGCGCACAGTACGCTCACCACTCCCGCCGTTCCCTTCCTGGTCTGGGCCGGCAACACGGCGATCGTGTTTGGAGGTGCGCTCGCGGTGATTTTGGCCGCCAGCGTCGCGGCCGGGTACGCCATCGGCCGGCTGCGCCCGCCCGGTTGGCGGTGGTGGCGGCGCGTCCTGCTCGCGACGTTTCTCGTCCCGCAGACGATCCTGTTTCTGCCGCTGTACCACATCGCGTTCCGGCTGCACTTGGACGATCACCTGCTGTCGCTCGTGCTGACGTACCCGATGCTGGCCATCCCGTTCTGCGCCTGGCTCTTCTCAACGTACTTTCAGAAACTCAGCCCCGAAATCGAGGAATCGGCGTACATCGAGGGTGCGGGCCGGGTCGCGGCCTTCTTCAAGATCGTGCTCCCGATGAGCTGGCCCGTCCTGGTCGCCGCCGGCCTCTTCGCCCTGGGGGTGATCAGCAGCGACTTCATGCTGGCCGGCGTCTTCCTGCCCAACCAGTGGCACCAGACGATTGCGGCCGGGATGTCCACGATGGACATCACGCTCGAAGACCTCACCGTGGTTTCGGGGATCAGCATGGGCGGATTGCCGGTGCTGCTCGTCGCGGCGCTGTTCGCGGGCGCGTATGTCCGCGGACTCACCGCCGCGATGATCGAAGGGGCATGAGGCCGTCGCGGGCCGCCGGGAGAGCCGGGGTCGGTCCGGCCTGCCGCTACTTGACGGCGGCGCTCGTGAGGCCGCTGATGAACTGATCCAGGAAGAGACTGTAGAGGATCGCGACGGGCACGCCGACCAGCAGCGCCGCCGCCATGAGAGACCCCCAGAAGTACACGTCGCCCCGGATAAGGTCGGTGGCCACTCCGAGCGGCACCGGCTTCTGGTCGGAGACTGACACGAACACGAGCGCGTAGAGAAAGTCCTGCATCGTAAGGGTAAACGTGAAGATCACCGCGGTCAGGATCCCCGCCCAGCTCACCGGAATGACCGTCCGGAGAAAAGCGCCGAACCGCCCGCATCCGTCCACCCGGGCGGCCTCCTCGATCTCCGGGGGGACCGTCTTGAAGAAACCGCTCATCAGCCATGCACAGAACGGAATCGTGAACGTCGGGTAGACGAGCACGAGCGCCCACTTGGTGTCGATCAGGTGGAAAAGCGCCACGACCCGGGAGAGGGGGATGAACAGGAGGATCGGCGGGATGAGGTACCCGAGGAAGATCGCGATGCCCAGGTTCTCCGCGCCCGGCAGGCGGAGCCGCGCCAGCGCGTACCCGGCCGGCACAGCGGCGATCAATGTGATCAGCGAGACGCTCGCGGCGATCACGGCCGTGTTGTACGTCCAGTCGACGAAGTACGTATGCTGGAAGAGATAGACGAAGTGCCGCACCGTCGGCGCCTGATGGAACCAGAACGGCGAGACGCCGGGGTTGACGAGATCGTAGTCGGTCTTGAAGGCGGTCACGCCCATCCACACAATCGGGAACAGCGCGACCGCGAGGAACGGCAGCAGTCCGGCGTACACGAGCGCCCACCGGCGAATCTCCCGTGCCTGCGCGCGCCGTGCGATGGGCGCGCTCCCCGACCGCCGGCTCGGGAGAGCGTGCACCGCGCTCACAGCGCCTCCCTCCTTCGGAGGGTCCGCAGCAAGAAGTACACGATCGGCAGCAGGAGCGGGAACAGCAGGAGCGAGATCGCGGCGCCACGCCCGAGCGCCCCCGCCTGGATGCCGATCTCAAACGCCCGCGTGGGGAGGATCTCCGTGGTGTTCATCGGTCCGCCCATCGTCAGCAGGTAGATGATGCTGATGTCCGTCAGCGTGAACACCGTGTCGAAGAGGAGGCCCACGAACAGGATCGGCGCGGTGATCGGCACGATGACGTAGTGAAACCGGAGGAAGAAGTTGGCGCCGTCGACCTTGGCCGAATCGAGTAGCTCCAGAGGGACCGCCGAGATGCCGGCCATCAGGACGATCGCCGCGAAGGGGAACCCCCGCCACACGTTCACCGTGATCACCGCCGCCATCGCCAGCGCCGGTTCGCCGAGCCAGTTGGGCCAGCCGCTCAAGAGGTGGAGGTGCGTGGCCACCCAGTTGACCGAGCTGAACTGGGGGTCGAAGCCCCACTTCCAGGCCAGCGCGGTGATCACCACAGGGAGGGTCCACGGCAGCACGACGAGGGCCCGGATCAGCCGGCGGCCGGGAACCGCCTGCAGGAGAAGGAACGCAAGCAGCGTCCCCAGGACCGCCTTGCAGATGCCGGCGATCACCGTGAACACGATCGTGTTGCGAAGGGCCAGGCGGATGGTGCCGTCCTGGAGGACCGCGACGAAGTTCCGGAAGCCGACGAACTGGGCGACGGGGTTGCCGACCGTCGCGTTGCTCATACTGAGGTAGAGCGAGAAGAAGAACGGCACACCGACGAGCACCACCATGTACACGACGGCCGGCGCGAGCATCGAGTAGCCGAACGTGAAACGGCGGCGGCTGGCCGCGCGGCGCGGGATGCCCGGCGGCCGCTCCGCCGCCGCTTCCGCGCCGAGCGCGGCTTCCGCTTCCATCCCCCGTCCTCGGGTTGTCACATACATGCTCGGTCCCATCGGCCGCCGGCGGACGGTACCGGCGGCGTCGGCGCTTCCCGAAGTTCACCGCCGGCCGCCGGCTCCTACACCTTGTATTTGGCGTAGATGGACTTAATCTGGTCCATCCCCCATGTGATCGAGCTTTCCAGACTGTCGCCGTGGCAGTACCGCGCCAGCATGTCCGGAACCACGAACGTCGATAGCACCTCGGACGCCGCCGCCGTGGCCGGGCCCGGATAGCCGAACACAAGCGCCACCTTGTCCCAGTCTTGTAACAGGCTGACTTTGGGGTCGCTCCCGAGTGCCGGCATGGGCTTCTTGTACCAGCCCTTGAGGTACGGCATGTTGTAGCCTTTGCTGGCGGTGAGCGAGAACTTGACGTCGCCTCCGTAGTGCTCGAGAAACGCCCGCGCCGCGGCCGTGTTCGGCGAGAACTTCCAGATCCCGAGGATCGCCGGATCCACCACCGCCGCCCGCCGTGCGGAGCCCATCGGCTCATCGCCGGGGACCGCGACGTTGATCGAATCGTAGAGCTTCGGGTTGCTGTCCTGCACCGAGCGGACCGCGGAGATCGCGTCGTGGATATAGAGGGCCACACCCGAGTCGAGATAGCGGTTATCCGACACGTTGTCCCAGGAGAAGACCTCCGACGTCATTCCCTCCGACCAGAGCGCCTTGCTGAACTTCATGGCTTCGCGAAGCGCCGGAGAGTCCCAGCGCAGGTGCGCGCCGCTTGGGTCGGTCTCTTCGACCCCGAACCCGTAGAAAACGGCGCGCCAGTTGTGGTTGGAGTCGTTACAGTGCGAAATGGCGAAGCCCGCCGGGTGGCCGTGCTGCTTGCCGATACGGGCGGCCTCCCGCAGGTTGTCCCACGTGGCCGGAGACTTGAGGCCGTACTCCTTCCAGAGGTCCGCGCGCCACTCGATCGGCTGCGGAATATAGAACTCCGGGATGGCGTACCATTGACCGCCGATCGTGGCGACGTTCTTGGCCATCGGGATCCAGCCGCCGGCCGCCATCCCCAGTTTGTCGCAGATGTCCGAGACGTTGACCATGTGCTTGTAGTAGAGGGTCGTCTGAATCTGCCCGTTCATCTGAAAGATGTCGTGCCCGGCGCCGGCGGCCAGCTCGGATGCGATGCGCGCCGGAAGGTCATCGATGCTGATGTGATCCACGCGGACGGTTACGCCGTTGGTTTTGCCCCAATCCGCCGCGTAGGTGTCAAACGCCGTATCGTACGCCGGGACGAAGTGGCTCCAGGTCAGAATGCGCAGCGACGTCCCGCGGATCTGGGCCGGCGCCGCCCCGGCCTCCCAGGGTGTGATCATCCGTGCCGCCGCCGCCCCGGCGACTCCCGCCCCGGCCGCCGTCAGTAATCGACGCCGGGTCAGGGCCTGACTGGACTTTCGAGCAGGCCGTTCTGCCATAAGCCGCACCTCCCGTACGCACGTTGTCCGCGAGGCTCGAAACATCGGTCGCGTCGGAGTTCCAGGCTCGGGCGCGCTGCCCCGGCTCGCTGCAACAAGCTGCGTGCATGCTCTACTCTAGCCAAATCCGGTCGGGCTGGCGTTACACAGAGGTAAACGCCGCAGAAATTTTGAGGAAACTCGCGGGGACGGCGGAACCTTGCCGGGCGGGCGCCCTCGGGATGCACGGGCTCCCGTACGTTCACTCGGCACCGTCCGGGCATCGCCCTCCCCTTGGCGTACCGGCACAGCCTGATGCTCGCCCATTTTCAGCCGGACGCGGCGGACAATCTCCGCGCCCGCAGCGTGTACACTCAGCTGCGCTTGACCGAACGGGTGTCCTCTGTCTCGTGTTCACGGCCCCGACACCTTCGCGCGTCGCGCGGCGAGCACATCGCAGACCTACCTGCCGAACAAGTGCCCGGTGAGCTCCAGCGCGAGCACCACGAGCCCCAGCGCGCTTGCGCTCAGCAAGACCAGCATCCACAGATCTCGTTGGGGCGACATCTTCCGAGGCGGCCTCATCCCTGTGGAGTCGGATTATCGTCGTCCAGGCTCGTGCGCACCACCATTGGCCCCCGACGTCACTCGTGTGAAGGTTTCGCTCCCACGGTAGCAGGCGCGCGGTCGCGTTGACGTTGCGGGACCGCCGCCGCGCCGCGCGGCGGCGGTCGATGAGGACGGCGGCCGGCACTCAGCCACCCTCCCGGCACCCTTCCTGGCGCGTTACTGAGCGACAAGATGGACGATCTTCGCGGCCGGCGCCGGTGTGATGCTCGGCTTCTTCGCCGTCGCGGAGACGACAAGTTTGTCCCACATGCCGAGCGTTGCGTGCCCCGGCACACCGCAGACGAACTCGTACGTTCCCGGCCTGCTCGCCACGAACGAGAACGTCGTCGTCGTCCCCCGCGGCAGGCCCTTCGCGAGGTGCTTCGTGGCAGCGCCTGGAAACGCCGGCGTCTCACTCGCCGGCGCCGCCGGCGGAGTCGACGTGTACGGCAGCACGATCAGACTGTGGGCCAAGGCGCCGTCATTCTTGAACGTGACCACGACCTTCCAGCCCACGGGAACCGTAACCGTCATCCCGCCCCGCGCATAACCGTCGAGGTTATAACCGTTGTCCGCCGGCGTCTGGTCCGCAACGATCGTGACGTGAACGGTATGTGCCGCCGCGAGCGCGGGAGCTCCCGCGAGCAGCGCCATGGCCGCGACGACAAGTCCAATAGCTACTCCTGTGCGGGCCCCTCCGAACAAATCGGTCGCTGCCTTCCTGCGCATCTCAACTGCACCTCCACGCTCATTTTTTGGACTCACACGGAGTGGCGGCCGCTACTCCACGACGACGGTTCCCCTCAGGCTCTCCTCTGCCCGGCCCGGGTCGTGGCTGGCCATCTCGAAGCGGCCCCTGGCCCTCGGTGTGAACCAGACGACAGCTCTCGTGCCCGGGGCCAGGTGGACTTTGAACAACGTGGTGGTGCCGATCTCGGCTCGGCCGGGTAACGCGATGTCGATCTCTCCCATGTCCTTGAAGTACGTGTGAGACATGACATACGCGTTCCAATCCGCCGGGGAGACCTTCGGCGCAGCGTAGACCTGGAATTCGTGGTCGCGAGTCCCCTCGTTGTCGAGGATGAGCCGGACGGGCGTTCCGGCCCGTAGCGTGATGGTCTTCGATCCGAAAGCGTAGTCGTGCAGGACAAGCGTGACTGCCTGGGCCCGAACCGCGCCGACGGCCGGGAGGGCCGCCGTCGCGATCAGGAGCGCGGTGGCGAGAGGAACGATCCGCCACATCCGGTTCGTCGGCCGAGCCCGGCTACGCATCGAGCCGGCCGGATGGCGCACCGTCGTTTCCCGATTCCTCCGCGGCCAACCCTTTGGGAGCCGTATACGCGATCGCGCCGACCTCGGCCCCCGTCACGACGATGTTTTCTCCCTGGATCTTGAACCGAAAGTACCGGGCGCCGCGGGGCGCAGGGCCCGAGATGACGTCGCCGGGGTCTCCCGGATAGGCCGGGTCGTAGATGCTGAAGTGGCATGGGCAGGCCATCAGCGGGTGCTGCTCCCACCGCGGCGGAACGAAGCCCCCGTACCCGGTCGTCACATTGTGCCATGTCGGGATGAAATTGAAGATACAGCCCAAGTGCGGACAGATCCGGCTGAACAGCACGATGTCCGTCTCTCCGATGTAACCGTCATAGCCTTGGGTGTTGGCGAACCGGACTTTCCGGGGCAGGCGGATGGCGACCCCCGGAATATTCTCCGCCTCGTAGCCCGCCTGGTCGTACTGCACGAATTTCTGCACGTAAGTGAAGTAGAAATAGTCCCAGGGCTTCGCGAGCGCGCCCGTCGTCCCGACGATCTGGGCCCCACCCTCCGGAGTGTCCGACTGTGTCAACGGAATCCCATACGGGTGCTCGTTGGGCTTGATGTAGCGAAGCAGCGGCGACAAGATTGCTAGAAGCCCCCCGATCACCGGGATGCCGACGAGGATCTGAAACAGGCGCCGTCTGTTGAACCTCATGACATGCTCATCGGCGGCCCGCCTTGGAAGGGCGGCGTAGTCACCGGCCTCCTCTTCCAGCGAGCCAAGAGGAGACGCGCGGCGAGGCGCATGAAGGGATCGGCGGAGCCGAGCTCCACCCCTACGCGGCTTGTCATCTCGCCCTCCTCGAGGCGGCTTCGATCGATGAGAATCGCGACGGCCTCGGCGAACTGGCGCATTTCGGATGACCGCCGGACATGTGGGAGCAGGGAAATTGCTTTCTGGACGCTCGCGTCGAGCAGCTTTAAGCGGGTCAGTCGAGAATTGCGCCGCCTTGCGCTGCGACGGCCGAGTTTTCCCGCGCCTGACGATGGGGTATCTTCAAACGCAAAGAGCCGGGCCGCAACTCGGCGAGTCCTGTGGACGTCCCGCGTCTTACCGTTGAAATCATTCATCTCAGAGCCTCCATCAGAAAGAATGCGCCCGAAAGACTGATCTCCCGCACAAAACGCTCGGGGAGCCCGGGGCCAGGGCAACGCTCAAACCCAAAGCCGTTGGCGGCGAGCAGCGCCGGCGTCGACCCATCGTTACCTCGCCCGACAACGGATTCTGGCTCAAGCGTGCAGCGCGAGTCGTCCGGCGACTTCCGGGGCGCCAACTCGCTGCACCGAGACACGGTACGGTCCTCCAAGATTCACCTTAGCAACGCCGGGCCTTTCTAGCGTTGCAGATGCGTAAACGCTGGAACAACTTCGGGTAAATTTGCCCGCAAGAGTAGCAGTGCGCCTACCCGACGCCGAGACGGCTTGTCGACACATCTTCGGCGACCTGATGATCGCGATCGGGGAGCTCCATCGCGTGCACTCGTTACAATCGCCCCAGCAGGTGTCCGCTGAGGGTCGGCGCCAGGATCACAAGGGCCAGTACGCTGGCGCCGAGCAGGACGATCCCACAGATCGCTTCGTGGCGCATTTGGCTCGGCTATCTTCCGCGAGCACACAGCGCCTCGGCATCAGGGCCTCTGATCACAGTCGTAGATGCGCAGGCGATCACTGTTGTTGAGCGGGTCGCTCGCCTGGAGGCAGGCCTCGGCCGACGAAAAGACCTGTTTCGTCCGAGACCACCGGCCGGACGTCGACGACCGGACGTAGAGCACCCAGGGACTTGCAGAGGGCGCCGCCGTTGGTCTCACCGCGGAAGACGCCGGGGAGCGAGCCGGGCGATGAGCGGTCATCACAGTCGTTCGTACGGTGAGAATCAGCGCGACGACGCAGACAAGCGCAGCCGCGGCCGTCAATACTGCCCGCAACATACATCTCCATTTCGCCCGATGTTCACATGGGCACAGACGCCAAGGTACGGCCGACCGATCACGCCGCCGGCCGAGACCGCGCCGGTCGTGATCTCGAGGGCCACACATCGCGCCTCACGCCGCGCGGCGAACGTCAGGTCGAGCGGATATACACTGTCTCTCTTTCACGTCCGCTGATCGGGTGAAGTCGGTCCGAGGATACTCTGCCGGGAAGCATGCCGGCGTTACCGGAGGGTAAACATTGGCACAATTTGCCGCACGGTCGAGGTTGCGGCAACACCGAGTGGCGGCCCTTAATATAGGCGCGCGATCTCAGTCGCGAGGTTGGCGGCGAATACCGGGTGGAACGTGACCCACAGCGCGGCGGCGCAGATCATGGTGGCAAGGAAAGCCTGTCCCGGCGGGAGGAAGCGCCAGACCAGGACGAGGAGCGTCGCGATGATGAAGCAATCGCGAAGTGCCGGTGCCATCGGCCGCGCGTCAGATGTCGTCGCGGAGGCGGTAGCCTACGCCGCGGACCGTCTGGATGAGGTGCGCCGATTCGGGATTCCCCTCGAGCCGCTGCCGCACCCGCGAGACGTGAACGTCGAGCGTCTTTTCTTCTCCAAAGAAGTCCTCACCCCAGACCACGGTGAGGAGCTCTTGCCGCGGAACCACCTCCCCGGCACGCTGGGCGAGGAGCCGCAGGAGGTCGAACTCCTTACGCGGCAGCGCGACGGGACGCCCGCGCAGGGTGACCGTGTGCCGGGCCGGGTCGATCGTAAGGGGCCCAACCTCCAGCCGGCCGGCGATTTCGGTGCCACGACTGCGCCGGATGGCCGCGCGCACCCGCGCGATGAACTCGCGGGGTCCAAACGGTTTCGCGAGGTAGTCGTCCGCGCCCACCTCGAGGCCGACGACTTTATCAACCTCGTCGCCGCGGGCGCTGACCATGAGGATGGGGACGCCGGCCACACGCCGGAGCCGGCGGGTCACTTCGAGGCCGTCGACATCGGGCAGCATGATGTCGAGGACAATCAGCGCGGGCCGCTCGGCGGCTGCGGCCTCCAGCGCGGCTGTGCCGGTTTCCGCCGCTACTACCCGGTACCCCTCGCGCTCAAGAAAGAACCGCATCGAGGTCAGCATCGGAACCTCGTCGTCCACGACCAGAACCGTCGGCCGACACCCTGCCCCTTCGTGGCCGGCCGTGGCGGACGCCGGCGTCGCTTCGGTTGAGTCCGGGTGATCGCGGAAGCTGCGGGCCATTTGAGAGTTCCTCACCCACGACTACGAAACATTCGTGCTAAAAGTTTTTCCCTGAGTGCGCCGGGGCAGTTGCGGTCCGCCAGCGCGGGCCGTTCGCTCGCTTCCGGTGCAGACCAACGACCTCGGAGTGCCGAGAAAGATCCCGCTCCTCGACGGCGCGGCGACGCCCCGGCCCCTCGCTTGACTGAGGTCCCCGCGGGCCATGCGCGCGTCCCACGTTACTCTGAAGGCGGTTCGCTTCAGTTGGGCGGCCGGCCGACAGCCGGCCGCCCAACGAGAGATGTCTTCGCCCTAGTTCAGCGTGGTGTTCACGATAATCGACGGAGATCGCGCCGCACCGGCGTCATCGACCCGCACGGCGGAAATCGTTACCTCGACGTCGCGCACCGGCGGCGCCTCGTAGAACGTGGCCGACCAGTTGCCGTTTGCGTCTGCCACCACTGTTTCCGTGCCGAGCGTACCTCGCACGTTCAACAGCACGAGCTTTCCTCGGTAATTTGCCGCAACTCTGACCCGGGACCCGGGCGGCGCCGTACCCGTCACGGTGAATGGAATCGTGAGGTCGCTGGCCGGTGCCGGGCTGGTAATCACCGGTGCGCCGCCGACCGCCGGCGGGATGATGACCGACGATTCGATAGACACCGGAACGGGAGCCGTTGCGGATACGAGCTGCCCGTTGGGCGCCGTGACCGTAACCACGACGCGGCCGTCAACGACGTTGTCGCCGGGCTGAACCGTGTAGCTGCCAAAGTAGGTGTCCGCTCGATTGACCGACTCGGTCATCGGCAGCCCACCACGGAGTCCGGTAATTGAGAAGGTCGCGTGGCCGTGCTCAGGGCCCCTCGCGACGACCGTGACCACGTCTCCCGGCACCAACTGCCGTCCGGCCGGCCTCACGGTGACCGATGTCACCGCCCCGATGTACGGCACTCGGCGCACCGTCACCCCGTACGCCTGTCCCGTCTCCGGGTTCACGCGGATGGCTACCGCGTCGCCCGGGCGGATCGCCGCGGCGGTCACTGCCCGCCCGTTGAGCAGAATCCGCGCGGCCGGCGACAGCGTGTATGCCTGTCCGTTCCGCAGCACGATTTGATCGTACGCGACCGCCGCGACGGTGCCATTCACGGCATCGTAGGAGGCCTGGACGCTCCGCGCGGTGCCGCGCTGGTCGGCCGTGATAGTGACGAAGTCCCCTCCTTCAACGCCCTCAAGCGACACGGGACCGGTGACGCTTGTCGTCAGGTCGGTCCGGGTAATTGTGGTACCGGAGACAACTCGGAACGTATAGATCGCCCCGTCGGAGGCCTGAATAGACAACTGTCCGGGGTACACTGCGGCGTCGACCAGGGTGACCGTACCGGTGATAGTTTGCGTCGCCGGCGCCTGCATCTGGGCTGGCGGGTAGCTTGCCGAAGGCGGGTACGCCCCCGGATTCGTGATCTGCACCGTCGCGGTTGCCGCGTCCCAGTGGACGCGCGCACCGAGCGCCTGACTTACGAATCGCAGCGGGATCATCGTGCGCCCGCCGACGAGCATCGGCGGTACGTCTACGACCTGCGCCTGTCCGTTGACGAATGCCTGCGACGATCCGATCTTGAGCGAAACGCTGGTCGTGTCGCGTTGCGCGAGCACCGTCTGCGACGCCGGGGCCCAAGTCACCGATGCGCCCAGGCGCTCGAACACGCCGCGCAGGGGGACGAGCACCCGCCCGCTAGCGAACACCGGCGCTTGGGTGAAGTATACTGGGCTGCCGTTGACAAAGACCCTGACGTATGGCGCTGGCGTTTGCGCGGCCGCCACGGATACGAGACCGGCGGCTACGGCAACAACGACAACCACGCTAACGATGATTGTCCGTGATCGAGCAATACGCATTGCCGACACCTGCTGCCCTCCTCTCGGATGTGTACTCAGCTGTGCGGTCCACGCGAGTCTAGCTCCCCGCCACCGTACCACCGCGATCCTGCGCGGGCTTTGCGGAACGGTAAACGCGGCCAAAATTTACGGTAAACTCGGCCCCGCATTCTGTGGACGAGGCGGTTCGGATGCGGTGTTCTGGGTAAACTGAGGGCGGTATTTGAATCGAGGACATTGGCAGAGGGGCTGACCGCCGTGTCGCCCCTCTGCTGTCTTGACGTCGGAATCAGAGGTGCGGGATGGATCCGAAGTTTTGGGAAATGTTGGTTGTGCTCGCGATCGTCATCCTGTTGTTTGGTCCAAACCGGCTTGCGGGCCTCGGTGCCGCCGTCGGCAAGGCGATGCGCGAATTTCGCGAAACGACAAGGCCCGACAGACCGGAACCCGGCGCGTCACCAGAGAACGAAACCGCCAAGCATCGCTGAGTCACGCGTGCCTACGCGACTCGAGACCGCGACTCCCCCGCCACCGGCGGGTGGATCAGCAACACCGGCACAGACGTAGCGTGCATCACGGCGTCGGCCACGCTTCCGAACAGCAGGCGACCGACCCCGCGGCGCGCGTGTGTGCCCATGACGATCAAGTCCGCGGACCAGTGCTCGGCCTCCGCGGCGATAAGGTCGGGGATTCGCCGCCCGTTCGACTCGATCACCGCGGTTTCGACATGTTCGATTCCGGCCTGCCCCGCGGCGTCCGTGGCTCGGTTCATGATTTCGTCTGAGCGCCGACGCGCCTCTTGGGTCGCTTCGAGGTAGATTTCGTAGACGCCCTCGACTGCGTAGACCGACTGTTCGTCGATCACGTGGATGATCCTCACGCCCGCCTTCTCCTCGCGGGCCAGGCAAATGCCGTGGCGGAGGGCCGCGTAGCTGCATGTGCTGCCGTCGATCGAAATGAGAATCCGTTCGTACATTCTGCGGCCTCCCGTCCATCTTTTGTTCGACCATAGTACGCTCAGCCGGCACTTGCGTTACGGAGGGGTAAACGCTTGACAAATTCTCGGCGAGTCTCCAGCGGTTGCCGGGAGGGTTTACTGCGATCGTGGTACCCGTGGAACACCCCACTATACGCGGGTCCGAGAAGCATGTCTGACTCGGCGCGCACAATCGATAGCGGTCAAGAAGGCGCGAATTGTTTCCGAGAGTTTCCACAGTGTTTACCTCATCGTAACGGCAGGAGGACCCGCGATTGGTACGCTCACGACGGGCTGTTGCGAGGAGGCGTGTATATGGCAAGTGAGCGGAGCGAGGAGATAATCGCGGCATTGGCATCGGGACGGATCAGCCGCAGGGAGGCACTCAAGCGTCTCGCGCTATTGGGCATTTCGGCGGGCGGGATCACGTCGCTACTCTCGACGGCGGCGCCGCGGACCGCGCGGGCCGCGGGCCGCGGCGGCAGCGGTACGGTAAAGATCCTCTACTGGGAGGCGCCCACGATCGTTAACCCGCATCTGGCGCAGGGCACGAAGGACTTCGACGCATCGCGAGTCTGCCTCGAGCCGCTCTTGACGGTGGACGCCGCCGGCCGCTTTTCCCCGGTCCTGGCGGCGAACGTGCCGTCCCGCGCCAACGGGCAGGTCGCCGCGGACGGCAGATCCGTGGTCTACAAGCTGAAGAGAGGCGTGCGCTGGGGCGACGGGCGTCCGTTCACCGCGGACGACGTGGCATTCACCTACCAATTCATCGCGAACAAGGAGACCGGTGCAACGACCTACGCCACGTACGACAACGTCGCCACGGTCGAGGCCCTCGATCCGCTCGCGGTGAAGATCACGTTCAAGAAGCCGACCCCGGCGTGGTACCTGCCGTTTGTCGGCGGCAACGGGATGATCCTGCCGCGCCACGCGCTCGACGCGTACGTCGGCAGCGGCGCGCGCAACGCACCGTTCAACCTGAAGGCGTTCGGCACGGGGCCCTACAAGGTCGACACCTTCCGCCCGGGCGACCTCGTCGTCTACTCGATCAACCCGTACTATCGCGAGCCGGGCAAGCCCGCCTTCGACCAGGTGCAGTTGAAGGGCGGCGGCGACGCGACCTCGGCGGCGCGCGCGGTGTTGGAAACGGCAGAGTACGACTACGCCTGGAACCTCCAGGTGGAGTGGCCGGTGCTGCAGCATCTCGCGGAGGGCGGGAAGGGCAAGGTCATCACCGGACACGGCGGCGGCGTGGAGCAGATTTACTGCAACATGTCCGACCCGAACAGGACCCTGGACGGCCAGCGCTCGTCGGTCCGGGCGCCGCACCCCTTCCTCGCAGACGCCCGGGTCCGCCAGGCCATGGGCCTCGCGATCGACCGGATGACGATCGCGAGAGAATTGTACGGCGAAGAGGGCGATGCGACGGTCGACGTGCTGACGACGCCGACCACGTATCTGTCACCGAACGAAAAGATCGAGTACGACATCGACAAGGCCAACCGGCTGCTCGACGAGGCGGGATACCGGCGCGGGCCGGACGGCATTCGCCGCAAGGGTGCGGTCGCGTTCAACGTCACCTATCAGACCAGCGTGAACCCGCTCCGGCAGAAGGAGCAAGAGATCGTCAAGGCCGGGTGGGCCAAGATCGGGGTCGGGGCGCTGCTCAAGTCCGTCGACGCGGGCGTGTTCTTCAGCAGCTCGCCGGGCAACAACGACACCTACGCCCACTTCTATACCGACGTGGAGATGTTCACGTCGACCTTCGGCTCGCCGTTCCCCGGCACCTACATGGGGCGCTTCTACAGCGGCGATCTGGCAAAGGACGTCCCCCAGCGCGAGAACAACTGGTCGGGCCTTGACATCACGCGGTGGGTCGACAAGGAATACAACGCCCTGTACGAGCAGGCCCTGGTGGAGCTCGATCCCGCGAAGAACCGCGAACTCTGGATTAGGATGAACGACCGGGTCGTCAGCCAGGGCGTCTCGCTGCCGATTATCGATCGAAAGCAGGTCTCGGCCCACGTCACCACGTTGGACGTGGCAGAGAACTTGAGCCCGTTCGATGCGGAGACGCGGAACATCGCGGACTGGCGGCGGACCGGCTAGCCGCCGGTCCGGTTCGCGGGGGACGTCCGGTGACGGCGTATATCGTCCGGCGCTCCGTCCAGTCGCTGCCCACCTTGATCCTGATCAGCATGGTGGTGTTCGGCATCCTGGCGCTGGCACCGGGCGATCCGCTTGGCCAACTCGCGGCCAACCCGGACGTCCCTCCTCAAGTCCGGCAGCTGATCCTTCACCAAATGGGCCTCGACCAGCCGATCCCGATCCGATACGTGAAGTGGGCCGTGGCGTTCCTGCACGGCAACTGGGGCTACTCGTTCGCAAGCCACGTCCAGGTGAACCGCCTGATCCTCCAACGGCTGCCGACCGACCTGTGGGTGATCGGGTCCGCGTACCTGTTCGCCGTGCTCCTCGCCATCCCGATCGGCGTCCTCTCGGCCGTCAAGCAGTACTCCCTGCTCGATCAGATCGCGACGACGCTTGCCTTCATCGGGTTCTCGCTCCCGACGTTCTTCACGGGGATCGTGTTCATCATCATTTTCAGCATCCGCCTGCACTGGTTCCCGTTCATCTACAGCGTGGAGGTGCACGGCCCCGTCGCGTGGGCGAAGCAGGCGGTCATGCCCGTGGCCGTGCTCGCGTTGTTCCAGGGCGCGGCGCTGATGCGTTTCGTGCGCTCGTCCATGCTCGACAATATCACCATGGACTACGTGCGCACCGCACGGGCGAAGGGCCTCACGACCTGGAAAGTCATCGTTCGGCACGTACTGCGGAACGGCCTGATCCCGGTGATCACCCTGCTGGCGCTGGGGGTCCCGGCGATCTTCACCGGCGCGGTGGTCACGGAACAGATCTTCAGGGTCCCGGGCATCGGGTCACTGCTCATCGCGTCCATCGAGAACAGCGACACGCCGGTGGTGATGGCGATCACGTTCGTCTACGCGATCCTCGTGGTGATCTTCAATCTCATCGCGGACATCTTCTACGGGAACCTGGACCCGCGGATCACCTACGGTTGATCGCGGCGCCCTGTGGCGAGCATCCATTCGAGCCATCTCGGCCGGGCCGGAGCCGTTCCCGCGGGCGCCGACGTTCGCTCCCGACACGCACGTTCGCTTTGGGGCGACACCTGGAGGCGCTTCCGCCGCCACCGCCTCGCGGTGGCGGGCGCGTGCACGTTCCTCGTCATATCCGCAGCCACGATCGTCGGCCCGGCCGTCTACCCCGTCGGGATCAACACCATTGATTTCCAGGCGTCGATGGCGCCGCCGTCGTGGGCCCATCCGCTCGGGACCAACGACCTCGGCCAGGACATGCTCGCCCGCATCCTGTACGGCGGTCGAATCTCCATCGCCGTGGGCATCACCGCGATGCTCGTATCAGCCACGTTCGGCACGCTCGTGGGCGCGGCGGCCGGATACTTCGGCGGCCTCCTCGATACGGTGCTGATGCGGATCACCGATGTGTTCATCTCGCTGCCGTCGCTGCCGCTGCTGCTGCTGATCATTTACCTCTTCCGGGCGAGCCTGACCAAGGCGCTTGGGCCTCAGCTGGGCATTTTCTGGCTGATCGTGCTCGTGATCGGCGGGCTGCGGTGGATGCCGACCGCGCGCCTGGTGCGGGCCGGGTTTCTCTCGGTGCGGGAGAAAGAATACATCGAAGCGGCCCGCGCCCTGGGAGTGGGGACACGCTCGCAAATCTTCCGGCACATCCTGCCGAACACCCTGAGCCCGGTGATCGTCTCCGCCACGCTCTCAGTCGGCGCCGCGATTATCTCGGAGTCCACGCTGTCGTTCCTCGGCCTCGGCTTTCCGCCCGACATCCCCACGTGGGGGCGGCTCCTGTACGACGCCCAGAACTACCTCGATCTCGCGCCGCACATGGCGATCTTTCCGGGGTTGATGATCTGTCTGACCGTGCTGGCGGTCAACTACGTGGGGGATGGCCTGCGGGACGCACTCGACCCCACCCGGGTGCTCTCATGAGCCTGCGCACTCGCCATGTGCAGTTCCGCGTGCCGTTCCGCGCGTATTTGGGCGGCCGGTTCGTCGAACGCGGAGACGAACCGTAGACTCATTCGCCGTCTTCCGCCACGCGCGGTCGCCGTGCCGGCGGCAGCGACGCGAAAGGGGCCGCCGGCACCAAGCTAGCTCGACAGCGCCCTCCGCATCCCGGACGAGACCGGCCGAGAAGCAGCGGCCGGCAACCGGATCACAAAGGTGGTTCCGCGGCCCGCCCGGCTGCTGACAGAGATCAGCCCTCCGTGCGCGTCGACGATGGCTTTGACGATCGCGAGTCCTAGGCCGCTTCCCCCGGAGGCCCGATCGCGTGCCGGACCTCCCCGATAGAATTTTTCGAACACGAACGGGAGATCGTGCTCCGCGATCCCGCGGCCAGTGTCGGCCACCGTCAGAATGACAGAGGCATCCGCGGCGCCTGCCGCCAACTGAATGGCCCCTCCGCTCGGCGTGCTACGCAGCGCGTTGTCCACAAGATTGTCCAGGACTTCCGCCAGGCGATCCGGGTCGCCGTCGATAGGCGGAAGCCCGGCCCGGGGCGACGCCTCCAGACGAACTCCCTGCGCTTCGGCGCGCACGGCGAACCGCGCCGCCAAATTCATGAGGAGATCGGGCGCGTCGACGGGCGAGCGCGTGAGCACGAACCGGCCCGACTGGAAACGCAGCAGATCGAGCAACTGGCGCAAGAGCCGCGCCAGACGCTCCGTCTCACGGCCGATCGTATCGAGCATTTGCCGGTGCCGCTCCGGGTCCGCGTCGGCGCCGGCGAGGAGTGCCTGGGCCGTGAACTGCATATTCGCGACAGGTGTGCGCAGCTCATGAGAGACGTTGGCGAGAAAATCACGCCGGAGATTTTCCCGCTCGTTCAGGTCGCGCGCCATCGTATTGAGGACGCGCGCGAGATCTCCAAGTTCATCGGCGCGCTCGGGGATCTGTTCTCGAAGATTGCCGCGCCCGATCCGCTCCGCCTCGGCTTTCATCGACGCGATCGGCCCGAAGAGCGCCTGCGTCAGGTAGAGAACCAGCCCCCCGGCGAGCACCGCGGCCAGCGCGTACCCGATGGCCAGCGCCAATCGGACGCGCGCGAACACGCCCTCCACGCTCCGGAGCGGCACGAGCAGGTCGACCACCTCGCCGGCCGCCGCCCCCTCCTCGACCGGCGCGGCAGCGTACAGCCAGCGCACGCCGGCCCCGTCAGAGATCTGGCCCTGGACCACCTTGCCGCTCAACGCGGGGTCGACACCGGGCTCCGCCAAAAGGCCTCGAGGGAGGGGACCCGACGCCGCGACATCTTTTCCTTCGTAGTTGATGAGGGCAATCCTGATGCCCAGAACGCGCGCCCATCGAACCATGCGCTGCCGGCGCGCCGGCCCCCGAGGTTCCGCGGCCGCCTCCGCGGCCGCCAACCGCGCGGTCGCCGTAAGGTTGGCAAGAAGGTGAGCGAGAGTCGCGCTCTCGAGCGCCGGCACCGCGTAGAGTCCCAAAACCGCCAGCGGGAGCGCGGTCGCGATCAGAAAGGACCCCAAGAGACGGGCACGGAGGCTCCGGTGCAGGTTCAGCATTCGAGGCGAGATACCGCCCGACGCCGCAGCTCTTTCGGATCAGACGGAGTGCATCGGGATCGTCTTCCCGGCGGTCTCGGTCGGACGATGCGCGCGTCGAGCATTGTTGCCTGATCGAAGAAACCTGCAACAAGAACCCTGGCCATGCTTGGTTGGCGCCTCACGAGGACAAGATTCTTCTCTTATTACCCGAATTAGCAATAAGTTGTTCCGTTGTTTACTAATCGGTAACGTCAAGGCAGCCGCATGATGCGAGTGTGGAGGAGGAGCGAGCATCGAGCGCGGCCCGGGAACCGGGACCTCCGCTACGACGATGCTCAGCACTACACTCGAATATCGATGGGAAGGTCGCGGGTGTACCAGCACATCCTGGTCGCAATTGACGGCACCGCGTGCGGCGACGCGGCTATCGAACACGGCCTGCGCTTGGCGCGCGAGCAGCGAGCCGGGCTGCGATTTGTCCACGTGCTCACGACACAATGGTTGTGGGCCTTCGAAAGCGCGCCCCAAGTCTACGTCGACGCGATCGACCAGAGATCGCAGCGCGCGAACCAAGTGCTTAGCCAAGCGATGGCCAAAGCCCGGCAAGCAGGCATTGAAGTCGCAACCGCGGTGCTGGTAGAAGCCGATGCGGCGCAAACCTCCGACCTTATCGCCACGGAGAGTGAGCGCTGGCCCGCGGATCTGGTCGTTATCGGCAGCTACGGAGGCCGCGGGCTGAGAGACCTAGTGCTCGGGAACGTCGCGGAAGGCGTCGTGCAAGCCACCTCCGCGCCGGTCTTGCTGGTGCGCGCGTCTCCCGCACGTCACGGGCCGCGCCGCGTGGCGCGAGGCCGGCATTATCGCTTCCTTCGATCGAACGGCGACGACATCCGCCGGCCTGGGAGATTTCAACAGATGCACCCGCACCGCAGACGCTCCTCGAGCCCTGAACGCGGTCCCTTGAGCTCGACACGAACGCGGGTCGATGCTCATCCGAAGCGAGTTTAGCGTTACGACAGTGTACGGCCGGGCCGCGAGGGCTGACCCGGGCACCGTTATGAGGCTCGGAAGCATGTCTTCTGGCCCTCCACTTCTTCGGGCGAACCGGATCGCCGTGTCGATGCGTATGGAGAGTCAGTAGGCGCGTTTAGCGCCCGTGTGAATCGATCGCACATCGCCAGCTTGCGTGAACAAAAAGCGGCCTGCGGGGGGAATGAATGCTTCTCTCACGGTTCAGGCCAGATGTAAAGCACAGAGGTCTTTCGCGTAACGAAGTACTTTCCATTGCCGTGCTCGCGGCGCTCGGAACCGCCGCGATCGCCTGGGCATTCCACGAGAGAGCCCCCGGGGAACAATTCCTGTTCCTCTATATGCCGATGATAGGCGCCGTCGCATACCTGGGAGGCCGCGCGCCAGGCTACGTAGCCTGGGCTATCAGCATGGCCACCGTCGATTACTTCCTCATCCCGCCGACCAATTCGTTCGTTCTCGGTCCCGCAGTTGAACGGCTCGTTCTCTTGTTCGGAACGGTGGCCGCCGTCGTGGTAGAAGGCGCCGTACGGCTACGTGCCGCCGAAGCGGCGGCCCACCACTTCGCGTTAATGGTGGAGTCGTCGGAGGACGCCATCTTCAGTGGCGCGTTCGACGGCACCATTCGGACCTGGAACCGCGCCGCCGAGCGGCTGTGCGGGTACACGGCGACCGAGGTCATCGGCCGACCGATGGCGATCCTTCTGCCGCCCGAGCGGCGCCCCGCGTTTCCAGAGCTCATGGCTCGGGCGCGGCGCGGCGAGCACATCGAGCACTTTGAGACCGCTTGGGTGAAAAAAGATGGCACACCGATCGATGTCTCCGTCGCGTTCTCGACGGTGCCGGATACCACCGGACGAATCGTCCGGACAGCGGTGATCGCCCATGACATTACGGAGCGCAAGCGTGCAGACCGTCGGCAGCGGTTGCTTCTCAACGCGGGCGAGGCTCTCACATCGTCCCCCGATATCGAGGCGCGCATCGACGCGCTCGCGAGATCGGTTGTGCCGGCGCTCGCCGACTGCTGCGCCGTGCAGTTGGCGGCCGACGACGGCGCCCTGCAACTCGCAACTCTGGTCCACAAGGATCCGGCCAAGACACGGCTGGCGCGGCAGGTACAACAGCGCGATTGTTGCCGGGCTGCTTGCAGGCAAGAGTCGAGATCGACCGCGCGGATCGCCTCCAGATTGTATCCGAATTTCTCCGGAAGAATACCGAATGACGCGATCACGGACGCCGCACTTCGCGAACTCGTTGGCAGCCTCGGCTTCGGGTCGGCGATCGCTGTGCCGATGACGGCGCGCGCGCGCTCGCTCGGCAGGCTGTGGCTATTCTCCGGCAGATCCGCACGGCGGTATGACGAGCAGGACCTTGCATTCGCGGAGCAACTTGCGCACTATGCCGCTCTCTCGCTCGACAACGCGCAACTTCATCAGGCGGTAGCGACCACGCTGCAGCAGGCTCTGCTCCCCGGCGCGCCGCCACTGACACCCGGCCTGCACATCGACACGGTGTATCGGCCGGCCAGCATCGATGGAGGGGTGGGCGGTGACTGGTACGATGTCTTCCGATTGCCAAACGGGCAGGTGGTCCTCACCGTCGGAGACGTCGCCGGCCATGGGCTGGAGGCCGCCGTACTGATGGGCGAAATGCGTCACGCCGTCAGGACCGCGATGCTCGAAGGCCATAGTCCGACGAAGGCTTTGCAAGTGGCCGACACCGTCCTGCGCACCGGCGGAGGTGGAATGGCCACCGCGATTGTTGTCCTTCTTGATCCCGTCAAGTTAGAGTTCACCTACGCGACGGCGGGCCATCCTGCGCCCATCATTGTAACGGGCAAGGACGGGACGGCGCTTGAGAAGCGAACCCTGCCACTCGGTTTTGGCGAAGCCCGTGGGACGACACCCGATCCCGTACCGCTCCCGTCAGATGCGTTCCTCATTCTGTACACCGATGGCCTCATCGAATTCGATCACGATCCGGTTAGCGGAGAAGCCGCACTGTGGGCCGCGATCAAAGAAGAGTATGCTGGACGGTTCGGCAAACCGGCGCAGCGCATCTTGGAGCGCGTCATCGCCGGTCGCCCGGCGCGTGACGACGTAGCCATTCTCAGCGTCGCCGTCGAGCCGGGTACTGGGCGCTGATCCAGTTTCTTGCAGGCTGGCACCACGGCAAAACTGGTGCGCGACTGAGGTTTGTTCCCGCTCCCCGCGGGAAAGCGTCAGGGCACGGCGGATATGGGTGTGTGCGTTCCGCGGATGCTCTGCACGGCTGGGACCACGTGGCCGCGCTCCCGCCCGCGCCGTCCGTACACCAGGTCGCCACCGTAGTAGCCGGTCACCACCAGCACGATCATGGCGAGGGCGCCCGCGGCCAGCGCAAGGCCCTGCCCCGCCCGCCGTCCGCGGGCGCCGACTCGTACAAGCACCCAGACGATCACAAGCCCGAGCAGCAGATAGGCCCAGTGTTTGTGCACCTCCACGAGCCGTCCGGTGAAGAATCGTTGAAGGCTGAAGGTATGCTGCTGCAGGAGCCCGCTCAGTTCATGGTCTTCCCGTTCGCGGGCCTCCGGCGTGATCAGCCCGCTCAGCACCGAGAGGACGGTCGCGACGGCGCCGCCTGCGAGCGAATACAGGGCCGCGATGCTCGACGGCTGCGACCGCCACAGCCACGCCGCGAGGTCAAGAAAGAAGGCGAAACACAGGAGCGCGACCGAGAAGTGTACCAACATCGGATGCAGTTCGACGGGCCAGTTGATCCGGATTCCCACGGCGTGACCTCCTCAGGGTGTGGCCGCACGGCCGCGCGGCGCGCCGAACGCCCCGCGGGCCGCCGGCGCCGCGCTCTCCAACGCCCACACGAGCGCGAGGGCGAGCAGCCCCACGTCGCGGACCAGCGTGTCGGTGAGCCCGCTCGTGACGAGGAGGCCGGTGACGATCTCGGCCATGACCGCGACCGCTATCCACGATACGATGCCGCCGGCGAGATCGACGAGCGCGGCGGCGGCGAGCACAAACAGCACCCACCCATGCCCCAGCACGAGACTCACCGGCGGCACGGCGGCGGCGACGGGCGCGGGGACGAAGCCGGTCCACTGCGCCGGATCGGTCAATTCCCAAAAACCGAAGAACACGAGCACGAGGCCCATAGCCACGCGCGCGATCAGTCCCGCCGCGGTATGGCGGGGATCGTCAGCGACCGACGATGTGCCCCGAGGCGTCCGTGAGGACGAAGCCGTCATCGCCAAGGTTAGTCTCACCTCCGAAACCGTCGTCTCCCATCCGGGTTTCGATGAAATAGAGCCGATCGGTCGATGCGAACGTCGCGGTCTGAGTCGTCCCGTCCGGCATAGCCGCAGTGACCTCCACCGTCCCCGAACCGGCGGGTCGGAAGCTGAGTTGGAAGCCGGTCAGCGCCTGCCGCGTGTCGGTCGATATCGAGCCGGGATACACCTGGTACGCGTAGGCGCCGTAGGGCGTATTGGACAGCAGAGGGGGCGCGGCGGGCGGTGGGGCGGGCGCTGTCTGTTGGACGGGCGGGGCAGGCGCCGGGGATGCGGCCTGGGGCGGCGGGGAC
>DATEGA010000228.1:0-22559 GCA_035280345.1 bacterium
GTCCCCGCCCGCCTCGCGGCGCACCGCCCAGACGTATTCACCCTGTGGCGTGCTCCGGCGCTCGAGTGAGGCGACGTCGATGCCCTGCCCGCGCGCGAAGCCCTCCGCGGCCGCCGTCGGCCGTCCGTCCGCCGCGAACGCGACGCGCACGGCCGGTCCGCGGACCTCGCGGACCAAATCCCGCAGGCGCGGGGCGATCTGTTCGACAATCAACACCAAGCGGCGGGGCGTGGAGTATGTGCGCACGTCTCCGGCGTCGATGCGCGCCTCCGCGAGCGTCGGTCCCGCCAATTCGCGGAGCTGGCGGATGCCGTCCCATGCGGCGGACGGCGGCAGCTCCTCGGTGCCGATCTCGAAGACGAGGCGCCTAGACTGCGGCGGCATGCAGCTCCCCGCGCAGCAGCGGCCACCCCAGCGACTCGCGCTGGGCAAGGTACCGCTCCGCGCAGCCCCGCGAAATCACCCGGCAGCGGCCGAGCAGGCTCGCCCGCTCGGCGACGCCGACCGCGCCACGGGCATCGAGGAGGTTGAAGAGGTGCGAGCACTTCAGCAGCTGCTCGTACGCGGGCAGGACGAGCCCCTCCTCAAGCAGCCGGCGGCCCTCCCGGTCGTAGGCGTCGAAGAGCGCGCGGAGCGTCGGCACGTCCGCCGCGGCAAACGCGTGCGCGGAGTGCTCTACCTCTTCCTGGCGGCGGATCTCTCCGTACGTGATGCCCTCCGTCCAGGCGAGGTCGTACACGCTGGCTTTGCGCTGAATAAACTGCGCGATCCGCTCCGTGCCGTAGGTCAATTCTGCCGACACCAGCGGAAGATCGAGACCGCCCACCTGCTGAAAGTAGGTGAACTGGCTGATCTCCTGGCCGTCGAGGAACACCTGCCAGCCCACGCCCCACGCGCCGCCGGTCGGCCATTCCCAATTGTCCTCGAGAAACCGGAGGTCATGGTCACGCGGGTGGATGCCCACGGCGCGCAGGCTTTTGATGTACAGATCCTGGACGTCGTCCGGCGACGGCTTCAGGATCACCTGGTACTGGTAGTGCTGGTACAGGCGGTTGGGGTTCTGCCCGTACCGAGCGTCCGCCGGCCGGCGGCTCGGCTGCACGTATGCCGCGCGCCACGGCTCGGGACCCAGCGCGCGGAGAAACGTCGCCGGGTGCATCGTCCCGGCGCCGACTTCGACGTCATACGGCTGCACGATAACACAGCCCTGCGATGCCCAGAATCGCTCCAGGCCAATGAGGAGTTCTTGGAACGTCACGCGGCGCGGCTAGCCGATGCCGAGCGGTTCTTCTTCGCGCACTCTCCGAAACGACGGCAGTTGCGTCAGCATGCTGATGAGCGCGAATGCCGCAAGCCCGGCCGCGGCCCACGTGAGGGGCATCTCCAACACCTTGTCCTCGGTGTGGAAGCGCACGACCCCCGGCCTCCCGTTGCGGACGACGCCCTGCGCCTCCTCCATCGCCGATCCGAAATGGATCAGCGCCCGCTTCGCCCGTTCGAGATCGACTTCCATGGGACCACCTCCACGGCCTATCTTATCATGGCGTGTTCGCGCAGGACCTCCGGCGCCGTCGCGCCTCCTACCGGCTAGGACCGTGTGCCGGACACGCTGGGCCGGCGGCGCGCCGGCTCGCCCTGGCGCAGCCGAGCGATCACCGCGGGGGCGCGCAGGCGGCCGTCGAGGTGATACTCGAGGTGCGCCTGCACCAGTCCCGCGAGCACCCGGCGCTGCCGCTCGGGAACGCGGAGCCTCCGCGCCCGCTCGGCGGTGCCGCGGAGGAGGTACGCGCCGGTCGCGAGGACGCCCGGCGCGACTCGGACAACCGCGGGCTGGTCAGGCGTGCAAACCGGGCAGAGCGCGCCGCCGGCAGCGGGACTGAACGTCCACCCGGCCGCGCTCCGCTCTGCCCGGAGGGCATCGGAGTCTGCCGCCGCCGGCCCGGACGGCAGCGGACGGCCACACTCAACGCAGCGTTCCAACTCGGGACGGTAGCCGAGGCTGTCCGCGAGGTGCAGCGAGAACCACAAGGCGTACACTTCGGCCTCGTCCTCGGAGGCCGTTTCGATCACGCCGAAGGCGTCCACGAGCGCCTCGAAGATATCGGGATGGCGGTCGCGCTCCGGCAGGAACCGGTCGACCAGCTCCGCCACGTACGCGGCGTATGCGCTGCGCAGCAGGTCCTGCTGCAGTCCGGCAAACGACCGGACAACTTCCGCCTGGGCAACGACGTCGAGCGTGCGGCCGCGTGCCAGCAGAAACCGGCCTTCCGTATACGGCTGCACCCTGCCCGCGAGCCGGCTCGTCGTCTTGCGCACGCCTCGGGCGGACACCCGCAGCTTGCCGTACTCCAACGTGAACAGCGTCAGCACCCGGTCGGCTTCGCCCACCGGCTGATGGCGCAGCACTACCGCGCCGACTTTATAGACCGGCATGACGGTCGTGGCGGGCCCGCGAAGGGCGCGTCCGGGCGGTCCTGCGGGGGGGTCGGGCCCGGAGATTCCGTGGTCCAAACGCGCGCGGCAGCAGGTCCGCAAACGCGACTACGGCAGGTGAGGTTTGCGCCGCGGCGATGACCACGGCGCGCACGCCGAATTCCGCCATCACCTGGCGGCACGCGCCGCAGGGCGAGATCCCGGCAGGCCCGGCGACCGCCACGGCCACGATGCGCCGGCGCCCGGCGGCCACGGCCGCCTGCATCGCGACCCGCTCCGCGCACTGCGTGAGTCCGTAGGACGCGTTCTCGACGTTCGCACCGGCGTAGATCGATCCATCCGAAGTGAGCGCCGCCGCGCCGACGGCGAAACGTGAATACGGCGCGTATGCGCGCGCGCGGGCCGCGCGGGCGGCGCGAATCAACGGGCGGTAATCCGGGCGGCGCGGCTCCGTTCGAACGCGTCGACGGATGGTGGGACGACGAGACATGCAGACTCCTTGTATCGCGGCGGCAAGATCGATCAGGGGATTCGCTGATGAGTGCCCGCGTCCTGTGCGTAATCCACGGCGGGGATCGCCCGTGCCCCTTCGCGAAGTGTAGCGCATGACCCCCGACGTCCGCACTGCACATCCGTTCTACATGCACGACGCCATGCGGGAGCAGCCGGACGCGTTCGCCGCGGTAGCGGCCCGGACCGCGGCCGTCGCCAACGCGTGCGCGCCGCGCCTCGCCTCCTGCGACCGCCTGTACTTCGTCGGCATCGGCACCTCATACCATGCCGCGCTGACGGCCGAGTACCTGGTGCGGGCCTACGGCGGGATGCCGGTGTACGCGGCGCACGCATTCGACTTCGCGCTGTACGGCCCGGCGCTCGGCCCCCGCGATGGGGTGATCACGATCTCGCACCGCGGCACGAAGCGGTACAGTCGTGACGCGCTGGTGCGGTCGCGGGAAGCCGGTTGTCCGACCGTCGTCGTAACCGGGAACGGCCCGGAGGACCGCGCCGTCGCGGACGTGGTGATCCAGACCGTCCCGCAGGAGCGTTCGTCGACACACACCGTGAGTTACGCCGGCGCGGTGGCAGCCCTCGCCGTGCTGACGGCCGAAATCGGCGCCCTGCATGGGGCCCGGCCCACACTCGATGCCACGGTGCTGCGGGAGACGGTCCCCGCGGCGCTCCGGGAGGCGCTTGCCCTCGAGCCCCAGATCGCCGGCCGGGCACACGATCTGGCGCGGGGCGCCCGCATTTGGTTGGTCGGGGGTGGGCCGGGCGCCGTTGCCGCCATCGAAGGCGCGCTCAAAATCAAAGAAACCTCGTACGGAACGGCGGAGGGGATGAGCGCGGAGGCGATGCTTCACGGACCTTTCCAGTCGGCTGACCCCGGGGACCTATTCATCCTGGTCGCCCAGTCGGGTGCCGCACAACCCCGCGTCATGGATGTCGCGGCGGCGGTCCAGGAGATCGGCGCCCAATTGATCGTGGTGGACAACGCGACCGCGCCGATCTCAAGCGGGGTCGCACGCTGGAGCGTGCCGGCGGTGCCGGAGCCGTTCACCGCGCTTACCTGTGTGGTGCCGCTGCAGCTGTTCGCCTACCATCTGGCGCTCGACAGGGGCACAAACCCCGACAGCTTCCGCCTCGACGATCCGAGGTTCCTCAGGGCCTACCGCCGCGTAACACTCTAGCGGCCGGCGCGGGAACGCGGTGCACGGTGGCTGAGGCCGGGCCGTTCAGAGCGAGCCCGGCGACCGGCTCGAGACTTCGGCTTCCTGCGGCGCCGGCGGCGCGGTAAGCCGCGTGATCCGCACTTTCGTAATGCGCTGTCCGAGAGCGCGTTCGACGCGCAGCTCCGCGCCGGCCACGGCTACAGTCTCGCCCTGCACGGGGACGTGCCCGGCGAGCGCGTAGACGAGGCCGGCGATCGTATCGACGTCCTCTGTCGGCAGCTGCAATCCCAGGATCTCGTTGACCTCGTCGATGTGGGTGCGGCCGTTCACAATCGCGGTCCGGTCGTCGATCAGCTGGATCGGCTTCTCCTCGAGGTCGTACTCGTCCTGAATCTCGCCGACGATCTCTTCCAGCAGATCTTCCATCGTCACAACCCCGGCGGTCCCGCCGTATTCGTCCACGACGATCGCCATGGAGACTTTCCGGCCCTGCATCTCGCGGAACAGCTCGTCCACCTTTTTCGTGTCGGGCACGAAAAACGGCGGGCGCTGTACTTCCCGGACCGGCTGGTCGAGGCGGCCCTGCCGGAGGGCCGGCAGGAGATCGCGCACGTAGACGACGCCGATGATGTGATCGACGTTGCCTTCGTAGACGGGCAGCCGCGAGTGGCCCGATTCCATCATGAGGCCGAGCGCCTCGTTGATCGTCGCCTTCGCCGGCACCACCACGATGTCGACGCGCGGCCGCATGACCTCCCGCACGACCGTGTCGCCAAACTCGAAGATGGAGTGAATCATCTCCCGCTCTTCTTCCTCGATGACCCCCTCCTCTTCGCCGACCTGTACTAAGAAGCGCAGCTGATCCTCCGTGACGAGCGGCGCGCGCGGCGTGATGGCGCCGCCGAACGGCCGGACGATCGCAGTCCCCGCGAGCGAGAGCAGCCGGACGAGCGGCGTCAGCACCAGGCTGACCGCCCGCACCGTACCGGCAACATGTAGCGCAAACCGGTCGGCGTAGCGTACGGCGAGCGTCTTCGGGGCGATCTCCGCGAGAATCAGGACCAGCACGGTCGCTCCGACGAAGGCGGCGATCTCCCCGGCCTGCCGGCCGAGCAGGCTCAGGGCAATCGACGTCGCGACCACGGAGGAGCCGACGTTGGCGATCGTGTTACCAGCCAGCAGCGTCGTCAGCAGGTGGCCGGGGTCTTCCAGCAGCTGGTGCGCGAGGCGGGCGCGGCGGTCGCCGCTGTCCCGCAGCCGGCGCAACGTGAGCCGGCTCGCGGCAAATAACGCTGTTTCCGCGGCGCCGAAGAATGCGCCGCAGAGAATGAGGAACGCGAGGAGGGCGAACCGGAGACCCAAGGAGCCTAACCTTCAGCCCCGGCGCTCGCGGGGCCGCGCCGGGACAGAGACCGGTGAATACGCGAAACTATTGATGGGGTGTCCGTATCCAACGTCACAATTATACCATCAACCGTCGGGCCGGTGATTGCGTCTTTCGCGACAAGGTAACCATCCTCGCCGATACAAACACTGGAATCTAGGTTGGTCACCGGGAGGGGCTATGGTGCACCTTGACACCGGCAACACTGCCTTTATGATCCTCTGTTCAAGCCTCGTGATGCTCATGACGCCGGGTTTGGCCTTTTTCTACGGCGGGCTGGTGGGACGCAGGAACGTCCTGGCCATCATGATGCAGAGCTTCGTCTCCATGGGTTGGACCACAGTACTCTGGTGGCTCGTCGGCTTTTCCATGTGCTTCAGCGGCGACCTGAAATCCGGAACGGACGTCGGCGGTATCATCGGCAACTTTCACTGGGCCTTTCTCCGCGGCATCACGCTCACAACCCCGTCGCCCAACGACACGATTCCGATGATCGTGTTTTGTGCGTACCAGATGATGTTCGCGATTATCACGCCGGCGCTGATCACCGGCGCGTTTACCAATCGCGTGACCTTCAAGGCATATATGCTCTTCCTGACGGGGTGGCTGCTGTTCGTCTACTTCCCCTTCGTGCACATGGTCTGGGGCGGGGGTCTCCTGGCATCCTGGGGCGTCAAAGACTTCGCCGGCGGCATCGTGGTGCACAACATCGCCGGCATGGCGGCGCTGGCGTCCGTGCTGTACGTCGGGAAACGGCGCGTCGCGGATGGCGGGCCGCACAGCATCCCGCTCGTCGCATTGGGGACGGGCCTGCTCTGGTTCGGCTGGTACGGCTTCAACGCGGGCAGCGAGTTTCGGGTCGACTCCGTCACGGCCGTCGCCTTCCTCAATACCGACCTCGCCGCGTCCTTCGCCGGGATCGCATGGCTGGTGACCGACTGGCTGTTGACCGGGCGGCCCCATTTCCTCGGCCTCCTGACCGGGGCGGTTGCCGGTCTGGCCACCATCACACCGGCCGCCGGGTTCGTCTCGCCGGCCGCGGCGTGCCTCATCGGCATAGCGTCCGGCGTCGTCTGTTACTACGCCGTCGCCCTCAAGAATCGCCTGCAGTGGGATGACGCGCTCGACGTGTGGGGCGTCCACGGCGTGGGCGGGTATCTCGGGATCGTGATGCTCGGCCTGTTAGCCTCGACGGCTTGGAATCCCGCATCCTCGGGCGGGGTAGATGGGCTGCTCCGTGGCGGCACGCATTTCTTCCTGGTCCAATGGGGGAGCGTGACCCTGGCCGCGGCGTGGGCGTTCTTCTTCACCTTGGCGATGCTTTGGGCCATCGAACAAGTGACGCCGGTGAAGGTGCCGGAGATCACAGAAGTGACCGGGCTCGACGAGGGAATCCACGGCGAGCGGGCCTACATCTTTGAAGGCGCGCCGCTGCCTCCGTAGGACCGCCTGATCTTGTCAGGAGACGGTCAGGCGAAACGGATATTCGTCATTGCGCGGCGTTGGTTCGGGCGCGGGCCGCCAGCCAGAACGCGGCCAGACATGCCGCGCCCAACGCCGCGGCCGTACGCCCAGCCAGGGGCGTCCCCGGCCACGCTCGGCCGAACAAGATGAATGCCGCGACGGCGACGGCGGCCCCGGAGGCCACGAGCACCGCGGCGGCCGAGACGTCCTTGATCGCCGCCGCGCGCAGATCGTAGCGGGGACACACCAAGTCCGTGAGCATCTCGATCGACGTGTTGACCAACTCGGCGGCGAGCACCAGCCCGATCGCCGCAGCCAGCAGCGCCAACTCCACGGCCGAGCATCCCGCGATGGCCGCTGCCAGCAGGACAAAGCCCGCGATCGCGATGTGCACTCTCAGGTTTGCCTGCCGGCGGGCCGCGTGCGCCGCGCCGCTCGCGGCGCTCTCGATCGCAGCGGCGAACGAACGCTCGGACGGGCCCGGCGCTTCCGCGGCCGGACGCACCGCCTGATCGCGCGCCGGTTGCGTCACCGGCCTCGCCGGGCGGACCGGCGGCTGGCGACGGCGGCACGAGGAACCGGGGCGGCCCCAGCCCCGCCGAGGATCGTTTCCAGCAACTGTTTTTGCCGCGCCCACATCACCGCCGCGGCCGCCTCGGTCTCGTCGTCGTAGCCGAGGAGGTGCAGCACGCCGTGGATCGCGAGCAGCGCGATCTCGCGCCGCAACGGCTGCTTGAACTGGCGCGCCTGTTCGCGCGCCCGCTGGATCGAGATCACAATGTCGCCGAGCGCCGGCGTCCCCGCCGGAGTATCGCCTCGGTTCGACGCGCCGTCGCCGCCGTCCAGCCGAAACGACAGCACGTCGGTCGCGTAGTCGCCGCCGCGATACTCTCGATTGAGCACGCGAATGTAGGCGTCGTCCACGAGCGCGACGCCGACGTCCGGCGGCTCATGATAGCCCTGGAGACGGAGGGCCTGGACCACGACATCGCGGACGAACTTCGAGTCCACGGAAATGCCCTGGAGATTCGTGACGATGACGTCCATCGGCGGATCGCCGCGTGGACGTTTCGCGATCAGGGCGTGCCGCCCTCCATCACCCGCCGCAGCATCGCGAACAGCCGCGGGCGTCCGGCACGGCGGCGCGGCACGATGAGAATGGTGTCGTCGCCGGCGATTGTGCCGATGACGTCCGGCCACTGCATCTCGTCAATCGCGGCCGCCACCGCGTTCGCCCGGCCGGTGAGCGTGTGCACCACGACGAGATCCTCGCCGGCATCCACCGACAACACATACTCCGTCACCGCGTGGTGCAGGCGCCGCAGTACGTCCGCCGGCGACGGCCGCTCGGGCGCCACGTACTGCGACCGCCCGTCGGACAGCGGGATCTTGACGAGCCCGAGGCGCTTGATGTCCCTGGACACGGTCGCCTGCGTGACGGCCAGGCCCTCGTGACGCAGGCGCTCGACGAGATCGTCCTGCGTCTCGATCGCGTGCCGGCCGAGGATCTCGCGGATTCGGCGCTCGCGCTCGGTGCGGGTCGCTTCGCGGCGCCGTACGGCCGCCATCGCTATGCCGGCTGGCCGCCGCCGGAGGTGGGAGGCCCGGCCGCCGGCCGCCCAGCCGTGGAAGGCGCGATCTGCCGTTCGGTCGGGGCGGCCGGCAGCGACGCCAGCCAGGAGAGCGTGCGCGCGATCGCGCTACGGGCCGCCCGCATCTGCTCCTCAACCCTCTCGGGCGCGGTGCCTCCGGCCGACCGCTTCGACGCGACCGCGCCCGATGGCGTGGTGAGGTCGCGGACGTCGTCGCCGAGCAGCGGGCTGAAGCGGCGGTATTCCTCGGGCGACAACTCCCAGAGTTCTCGTCCCTGCTCCTGTGCGTACAGCACGACCCGACCGACCAGTTCGTGTGCCTCGCGAAACGGCAGGCCTCGCCGCGCGAGATAGTCGGCGAGTTCGGTGGCGCCCATCAGACCGCCACGCAAGTGCGCGGCGATGTGTTCGGTATCGAACCGCACGCCGTTCAGGACGATGCCCATCACCTGCAGGCTCGCCTGCGCCGTGTCCACGGCGTCGAAGACCGTTTCTTTGTCTTCCTGCAGGTCGCTGTTGTAGGCAAGGGGGAGCCCGCGCAGCACGGCCAGGATGGTCGTGAGATCGCCGAGCACGCGCGCGGCCTTGCCGCGCACCAGCTCCGCCGCGTCCGGATTCTTTTTCTGCGGCATGATGCTGCTGCCGGTGCTGATCGTGTCGAGCAGCTGGACGAAACCGAACTCCGACGTGGCCCAGAGGACGATCTCCCCGGCGAGGCGCGACAGGTGCGACATCAACAGCGCCGCCGCCGCGATGAATTCGACCGCGAAGTCGCGGTCCGCCGTCGCGTCGAGGCTGTTCTCGGAAACCCGCGAGAACCCGAGCAGCGAAGCCACGAGCTGCCGATCGATGGGATACGAGGTACCGGCCAGCGCCGCCGCGCCGAGCGGCAAGACATCGGTGCGCTGGAACACTTCCCGGAACCGCTCGGCGTCGCGCTGCAGCATCCATAGGTAGGCGAGCAGATGGTGCGCGAGGAGGACCGGCTGGGCGCGCTGCATGTGCGTGTACCCCGGGATAATCACCGACGGGTGCGTCTCGGCCAGGGCGAGCAGCAGCTGTTGCAGCGCGGCCGTGCGGCCGACGAGCGTCACGATCTCGCCCTTGAGGTACATCCGCAGGTCGGTGGCTACCTGATCGTTGCGTGACCGTGCCGTGTGCAGCCGTCCCGCGGCGTCGCCGACGCGCGTGCGCAGCTGCGCCTCGACGAACGAATGGATGTCCTCGGCCCCGTCGATGCGCACGACGCCCGCGTCGATTTCCTGAACGAGCTCGCGCAGGCCGCGGACCAGCTCGTCCGCTTCGGCCGGCTCGATGATGCCGCACCGGCCCAGCATCGTGGCGTGGGCGATGCTGCCGAGTATGTCGGCGCGGTAGAGGCGGCGGTCGAACGGCAGCGAGGTGGTGAACGCCGCGACCGTGGGGTCGATCGTCCCCCGGAACCGGCCGCCCCACATCCGGGCCGCGGCCTCGTCGGGCGCCGAACCGCCAGAGTCGTCTCCCCCGCGGCCGCGCGGCCGCTTACTCACCGCGGCCCCTCAGCGGCGTGGCCGGCCCCCGCCCCGTTCCGCCGAGCCGGCCGGAATCTCCAGCGGGATCGGCGACTCGTCCCGGGTGGTCTCCGGATTCGTCGCCGCGAACACCTTGGTCGGCAGGCCGAAGAGCCGGATGAACCCCTCCGCGTCCTTCTGATCGTAGCTTTCGCCGCGGCCGAAGGTGGCGAGGTCGTGGCTGTACACCGACCGGTCCGCTTTGCGTCCGACCACCGCCGCGGCACCCTTGTACATCTTGACCCGCACGCTGCCCGTGACGGTCCGCTGCGTCGCGGTCACGAACGCGTCGAGGGCCCGGCGCAGCGGCGAGTACCACTGGCCGTAGTAGACAAGCTCGGCGTACCGGGGTGCGAGCAGCTCCTTAAAGTGCTGCGTCTCCCGGTCGAGCGTGATCGTCTGCAGATGGTGGTGGGCATCGACCAGCACCGTGCCGCCTGGGGTCTCGTACACGCCCCGGCTTTTCATCCCGACGAGCCGGTTCTCGACGATGTCGACCCGCCCGACGCCGTGCGCGCCCGCCCGCTCGTTGAGCGACGCCACCAGCTCGACCGGATCGAGCCGCCGGCCGTCGAGCGCGACGGGCGTCCCGGCTTCGAAGCCGACCTCCACGTACTCGGCCGTGTCCGGCGCCGCCGCCGGATCGACCGTCAGCCGGAACATATCCGCCGGCGGCTCCGCCCACGGATCCTCGAGGATACCGGCCTCGTAGCTTTGGTGCCACAGGTTCCCGTCCATACTGTACGGCTTCGCATGCGTGACCGGGACCGGGACGCCGTGGGCGCGGGCGTAATCGATTTCCTCTTCGCGCGAGCCCAGCGTCCACTCGCGCACCGGGGCGATCACGGTGAGGTGCGGCGCCAGCGCCTGGTAGGCGAGCTCGAACCGGACCTGGTCGTTGCCCTTGCCGGTGCAGCCGTGGGCCAGCGCATCGCAGCCCTCGGCGAGCGCCACCTCGACCTGCGCACGCGCGATCAACGGCCTGGCCATCGAGGTGCCGAGCAGGTAGCGCCCCTCGTAGATGGCGTCCGCCCGCAGCACCGGCCAGATGTAGTCGGTGACGAAGATCCGCCGCACGTCGACGACGTGCGCGGCGTCCGCGCCGCTGCGCCGCGCTTTGTCCTTGACCTGGTCGAAATCGTCGCCCTGGCCGACGTCGGCGACAACCGCGACGACGCGCGCGCCGGGATACCGCTCTTTGAGCCACGGGATGATGACCGAGGTATCGAGCCCTCCGCTGTACGCCAGTGCGATGCTCGTTGGCTGTGCCATCGCGTGTCTCCTCAGCCGGCCGACGCCGTCGTTTTCGCGGCGGCGACGTCCGCGAGCGCTGCGCCGAAGAGCTCGATCGCCCGGTCCACGTCCGCGCGCGTCGCGATAAGCGGCGGCACGAACCGGATCGAGGTGGGACGCACGTTGTTGACCAGGAGGCCGCGGGCCATGCAGGCGGCCACGACCTTGTCCGACGGAATGGTGATTTCCGCGGCCACCATGAGCCCGCGCCCGCGCACCTCCGTCACGAACGGGATCTTCGCCGCCATGTCGCGCAACCGGCTCATGAGATAGCCGCCGGTCTCCTTCGCGTTGTCGACGAGGCGCTCGGCCTCGATCGTCTCGATCACCGCAAGCGCCGCGGCGCAGACGAGCGGGTTGCCGCCGAAGGTGGTGCCGTGGGTGCCGGGCTGCAGCGCCTGCATCACCTCGTCGCGCGCGATCACCGCGCCGATCGGCACACCGCCGCCGAGGCCTTTCGCGAGCGCCAGAATGTCCGGGGCGACGCCGGCGTGCTGGTAGGCAAACCACCGGCCGGTCCGGCCGAAGCCGGTCTGGATCTCATCGAGCACGAGCAGGAGGCCCTTCGCGTCGCACAGGCGCCGCAGGCCCGTGAGGTACGCGTCGTCCGCCGGGTGGATACCCCCTTCGCCCTGAACCGGTTCCATCAGCACGGCGGCGGTCTTGGGACCGATCACGCGCTCCACCGCGCCGAGGTCGTTGAACGGCACTTCCACGAAGCCCGGCACGAGCGGTTCGAAGCCTTCGTGGTATTTCGGGTTCATCGTCGCCGACAGCGCGCCCATCGTCCGGCCGTGGAAGGCGTGACTGGCGACGATGATCTCATAGACGTCCGCGTTGCGGCGGGCCCGGCCGGACTTACGGGCGAGCTTGATCGCCGCCTCCGCCGCCTCCGCGCCGCTGTTGCAGAAAAACACGCGTCCGTTCGGAATCCCCGTGACCCCGACCAGCCGCTCCGCGAGGCGCGCCTGCTCCGGAATCTGGAACAGATTCGACACGTGGACGATCCGGCCGGCCTGCTGCTGAATCGCGGCGACGAGCCGGGGATGGGAGTGCCCCAGCACATCCACGGCGATGCCGGCGACGAAGTCGAGGTACTCGTTCCCGTCGACGTCCCAAAGACGCATCCCGCGCCCCTCGCGGAACGCCACCGGCGCCCGGCGGTAGTTGGGAGCCAGCACCCGTGCGCTCAACTCTGCGACCTCGCGATTCGTCATCGACTCCTCCTCCAGGCCTCCGCGGCCTACGGCGTCAGCATCGTCCCGATGCCGCGCTCGGTGAACAGCTCCACGAGCAGCGCGTGCGGCACGGTCCCGTTGATGATGTGCGCGCTCGGCACGCCGCCGCGGATCGCGTCGAGACAGGCCGAGACCTTCGGGATCATGCCACGGCTGATCGTCCCATCCCGCATCATCGACTCCGCCTCCGCGCTCCGCAGCTCGGACACGAGCGTCTTCGCGTCGCGGTCCCGGTACACGCCGTCGACGTCGGTCAGCAGAATGAACTTGCTCGCACCCACCGCGACCGCGAGCGCGCCGGCGGCGGTGTCGGCGTTGAGGTTGTAGCTCGTCCCGTCCTGGCCGATGCCGATCGACGCGATCACCGGGATGTACCCGTCGTCGCTCACCGCGTGCACGAGCGCCGGATCGACCGCCGCCACCTCGCCGACCTGCCCGAGGTCCACGTCCGCCTCGTACTTTCGCGCGAGCAGCATGCGTCCGTCCTTGCCGCTCAACCCCACCGCCCGGCCGCCGGCCTGCGTGATCGCCGACACGAGCGACTTGTTGGCGCGGCCGGCAAGGACCATCTCGACGATCTCCATCGTCTCCGCGTCCGTAACCCGCAGCCCGTGCACGAACGTCGATGACTTGCCGAGCCGCTCGAGCATGCGGGTGATCTCGGGCCCGCCGCCGTGCACCAGCACCGCGTCGATGCCGGCGCCCTTGAGCAGCACGAGATCTTCGGCGATCGTGGAGCGGCCGGCGACGTCGAGCACACTGCCGCCGAACTTCACGACGACCGTCTTGCCCTTCCAGGCGTTCACGTACGCGAGGCCCTGAGCGATCACGCCGCCGGCCGGCACGGCCTCGCTGGTCGCGATCATCGGTGTGCGGCTCATCTCGCCCTCACGTGAGGTAGTCGGCGTTCTCTTTCACGTACTGCTCCGTGAAGTCGCACGTCCACATCGTCGCCTCGCCCTTGCCGAGGCCGAGATCGACGACCACCGTGATCGTATCGCCCGCCATGTAACGCGCCACCTCGGTGAGGCTCTCCGGCTCGCCCGCCGGCCCGCCGCGGTCCGCGACCAGCACGGGACCGATGCGGACCGACATCCGCTCCGGCTGCACCTCCGCGCCGGATCCACCGACGGCGACAAAGATCCGCCCCCAGTTCGGCGAGCGGCCGTAGACCGCGGTCTTGACGAGCGGTGACAACGCGACCGCGCGCGCGGCCTTGTAGGCGTCCTCCTCGCTCTGCGCGCCCCGGACGGTCACCTCGATCAACTTGGTGCCGCCCTCGGCGTCCCGCGGAATCATGCGGGCGAGGTCCGTCGCGCACGCCGTGAGCGCCGCCTGGAAGGCCTCGAGCGCCTCCCCCGGTTCGGTGATCTCGGGCGCCCCGGCCTCGCCGTTGGCCAGCAACAGAATCGTGTCGTTGGTGCTCTGGTCGCCGTCGATCGTAATCCGGTTGTACGAGATCTCCGTGGCCTTCCGCAGGGCGGCCTGGAGCAGGGGCGCCGCGACGGCGGCGTCGGTCGTCAGGACGGTCAGCGTGGTCGCCATCTGCGGATGAATCATCGCCGCGCCTTTCGTCATGCCGCCCACCGTGACGGCCTGGCCGCCGATTGTTACCTGCACGGCCGCCGCCTTCGGCACCGTATCGGTGGTCATGATCGCCTCCGCCGCGGCGGCGCCGTCCGGGCTCAGCTGGCGCACGGCTTCGGAGATGCCGCGGCGGATCGCCTCCATCGGCAGCACCCGGCCGATGACGCCCGTGCTGCAGACGTACACCAGTTCTTCCGCGATGCCCAGACCCTGGGCCGCGAGCTCCGCCATCTCGCGCGCGTCGCGCAGCCCCTGATCGGCGGTACAGGCGTTGGCGTTGCCGCTGTTGAGCAGGACGGCCTGCCCCCGCCCGGCGCGGATGCGCTCCATGTCGAGCAGGACCGGGGCCGCCTTGACCTTGTTCGTCGTGAACACACCGGCGGCCGCCGCCGGCACGCGCGAGAACACCAGCGCGAGGTCCCTCTTCTGCGGCTTGACCCCGCAGTGCACGCCCGAGGCAGTGAAGCCCTGCGCGGACGTCACGCCCCCCTGCAGCAACCGCGACACGGTGCCCGCCATGCCCCCTCCTTGTTTACACGTCCCCCGGACGCGCCGCCCTACGGGTACAGCGCCGGCGTCCGGAGGCCCGTCTCTTCCGGGAACCCGCACATCACGTTGAGGTTCTGCACCGCGAGGCCCGCGGCGCCCTTGCCCAAGTTGTCGAGCGCCGCCATCGCGATCAGTGTTTGCGTGCGGCCGTCGACTTTCGCGGCGACGTCGCAGTAGTTGCTGCCGAGCGTCGCCTTGGTCTGCGGCAGGGCGCCGTCCGGCAGCACCCGGACGAACGGCTCGCGGTCGTACGCCTCGGACAGCATTGCCTGGACCGCGGCCGTGTCCGCCGGGCGCGCCATCCGCGCGTAGGCCGTCACCAGGATGCCCCGGGTCATCGGCGCCAGGTGCGGCACGAACGTGACCCGGACCGCGCCGCCGGCCTGCCCGGAGAGCTCCTGCTCGATCTCCGCGGTGTGGTTGTGCGTCGCCACCGAATACGGCCGCAGGTCCTCGTTCGTCTCCGAGTACCCGAAGCCGCCCGAGGCGCCGCCCCGCCCCGCCCCGGACACGCCCGACGCCGCGTTGACGATGATGCCGTCACGTTCCACAAGCCCGTCCTTGACGAACGGCGCGAGCGCGAGCAGGGCCGCCGCCGGGTAGCACCCGCAGTCGGCGACGAGCCGCGCCGTGCGGATCTGCTCCCGGTGCAGCTCGGGAAGGCCGTACACGGCCTCGGCGAGATAGCGCGGCGCCGTGTGCTCGAATTTGTACCACACCGGATACTGGCCGGGGTCGCGCAGCCGGAAGTCCGCAGCGACATCGATTACCCGCACGCCGCGCTCGAGCAGCTCCGGCACGAGCGCCATCGCCTTGCCGCTCGGCAGCGAAACGATAACCACGTCCGTATCGGCGGCGAGCGCCGCCGGGGCGGCCTCTTCGGTCACAAGGTCGACGAAGCCGCGCAGGTTCGGGTAGAGGTCCGACAGGCGCCGGCCCTTCTGCGTCTCCGCGGTCACGTGCACGATCCGCGCCTGCGGATGCGTGGCCAGGAGGCGCACCGCCTCCGCCCCGCCGTACCCCGACGCCCCGATGACGCCCACTCGAACGGCCATGGAATAATCATACACAATTATGAATAAAGTTGCAACCGCCCGCGGAGGCGCGCGAGGCCGGGCCCGTCGGGTCAGCCGGCCTGTCCGCCGCGGCGCTCGTCGAGCACCTTTTTCGCCACCCGGAATCCCTCCGCGGCGATCGGCACGCCGGCGTACACCCCGGCCTGCAACAAGATTTCGGCGATCTCGTTCTCGGTGACGCCGTTGTTGAGCGCGCCGCGAACGTGGACTTCGAACTCGTGCCAGCGGGCCATCGCGCTCAGCATCGCGAGATTGAGCATGCTGCGGGTCTTGAAGTCGAGACCCGGACGCACCCAGACCGTGCCCCAACAGTGCTCCGTCGTGAACTCGACGAAGTGCTGGTAAAACGGATCGGTCTGCGCCTGGGCCTTGCCGCGGTCCACGTGCCCGCCGCCGAGCACCTGCCGCCGGATGCGCGCGCCCTCCTTGATCCGTTCCGCATCGCTTAAGCCGCTCACGACCACCACCTCCCCGATTCTCCGTGCATCGTTCCGCGGATGTCCTCACGCACCCCTGCCCGGCGTGGCGGCAGGGGCCGCCGACACGCCGGGCCGAATGCTCCCCTATGAACCCCGACGCCGAACGTCATCTGTTCCCCGCGATCGAGCCCCACGCGAGCGGCCATCTGGCGCTCGACGGCCTGCACCAGATGTACTGGGAGGAAAGCGGCAACCCGAAGGGCGTCCCGATCGTTTTCGTCCACGGCGGCCCCGGCGGGGGCGCCGGACCGTCGCATCGCCGCTTCTACGACCCGAACTTCTGGCGCATCATCGTCTTCGACCAGCGCGGCTCGGGCCGCTCCAAGCCGCTCGCGGAGATCAAGGACAACACGACGCAGCATCTCATCGGTGACATGGAGCGTCTGCGCGAGTCGCGCGGGATCGACCGGTGGGTCGTGTTTGGCGGATCCTGGGGCTCGACGCTCACCCTGGCGTACGGGGAGGCTCACCCGCAACGCTGCCTCGGCCTCATCGTGCGGGGCATCTTCCTCGCCGAGCGGGCTGAGCTCGACTGGTTCATGACCGGGATGAAGCTCTTCTCACCGGTGGCGTGGCACGAGTTTGCCGACGGGTCCGGGCCCGGCCCCCGCGACATGTCGAGCCTGCTGCAGCGCTACCACGCGCTGCTGAACGACCCGAACCCGGAGGTGCATCTGCGGGCGGCCCGCGTGTGGTCGCACTACGAGGCGCGGTGCACGACGCTGCTGCCCGATCCGGTGGCCGAAGCGGAATCCGAGATCGACGCGAAGGCGTTGCCCGTTTCGCGCATCGAGAACCACTACTTCGTGCACGACTGCTTCCTCGAACCTGGACAGCTGCTCCGGGACGTCGGGCGGATCCGCTCGATTCCGGGGACGATCGTGCAGGGCCGGTGGGACCTCGACTGTCCGCCGTACACGGCGCAGCGGCTGCACGAGGCGTGGCCCGAAGCGGAGTATATTCTCTGCCCCGACGCGGGCCACGTCGCCTTCGAGCCGTCGATCGCCCGCGAGTTGGTTGCGGCGGCCGAGCGGCTCAAACGGAGGCTGCGCGCGGGCGGCTAAGACTCTGCCGCGACCTAGAGCGGGGAGACTTCCATCGCCGCGTGCGGGGCCGGGATCTCGCCGGCCCGGATCGCGGTCAGCACGTCGAGGAACGCCTCGGCCGTGTCGAGCGAAGTGAAGCACGGCAGGTGGCGCTCGAACGCGGCCCGGCGCAGCGCGAACCCCGCCCGCCCGGGCGTGCGGCCGCGCGTCGGCGTGTTGAGCACCAGGCTGACCGCGCGCTCGTGCACGAGCCGCAGCGCCGTCTCAGGATCACCGTTCTTGCTCACGTGAATGGCGTGCACGCCGTGTTCTGCGAGATACTTCGCCGTGTCGTCGGTCGCGTAGACGGTAAACCCGAGGTCGACAAACCGCCGGACGAGCCCGATCGCGCCCGCCTTGTCCCGATCCGCGATGCTCGCGAGCAGCGCGCGCTGCTCGGGCATCTCGATCCCGGCCGCGACCAGCGCACGGTAGAGCGCGCCCGGGAGGCTGTTGTTCTGCCCCATCACCTCGCCGGTCGATGTCATCTCCGGCCCGAGCAGTACGTCGAGCTGCGCCATCTTCTCGCTGCTGAACACGGGCGCTTTGACCGATACGCGCGCGGGGGCCGGCAGGCGCGTCACGCCTGGATAGCCTAGATCGGCCAGGGTGCGGCCGAGCATGACATGCACGGCGAGCCGGACCAGCGGCGCCCCGGCCGCCTTGCTGACAAATGGAATCGTCCGGCTGGACCGGAGGTTGGCCTCGAGCACGTAGACCCGGCCGTCCTTCACGACGAACTGGATGTTGAGGAAGCCGCGGACGTTGAGCGCGCGGGCGATCGCGACCGTAGCGTCGACGATCTGGTCGGTCTCGTCGGGGCTGAGATGCTGGGCCGGGAACACCGCGATGCTGTCGCCTGAGTGCACGCCCGCGCGCTCGATGTGCTCCATAATGCCGGGCAGGAACACCGCGTCGCCGTCGCTGATCGCGTCGACCTCGACCTCGGTCCCCTCGACATAGGTGTCGATCAGCACCGGGTGTTCGGGGTCGGCCGCGCACGCCGACTCCAGATAGCGGGTCAGCTCCGCGGTGGTCATCACGATCTCCATACCCCGGCCGCCGAGGACGTACGACGGCCGGACGAGCAGCGGGAACCCAAGACGCTCCACGAGCGCGAGCCCTTCCGGCACCGACCGGACCGCGCCGCCGGCCGGGTGCGCGATCTCGAGGCGGCGCAGCAACTCGTCGAACTTGCCGCGGTCCTCCGACGCATCAAGTCCCTCGACCGGCGTCCCCAGCACCTGCACCGCGCGCGCGGCCAGCGGCCCCGCGAGGTTGAGGCCGGTCTGGCCCCCCACCTGCACGATTACACCGTCGGCGCACTCCCGCTCTATGACGTTGAGCACGTCCTCGACCGTCAGCGGCTCCACGTACAGCCGGCTCGCGACGTCGAAGTCGGTGCTGACGGTCTCGGGATTGTTGTTGATCAGCACCGCGTCGAGGCCGCCGTCGCGCAGCGCCTTCACGGCGTGGACGCTCGAGTAGTCGAATTCGATCCCCTGCCCGATCCGGATCGGGCCGGAGCCGAGCACCACAATGCGGCGGCGCGGGCTGTCCGGCACCTCGTCCTCGCGGCCGTAGGTCGAGTAGAAGTACGGCGTCCGGGCCGGGAACTCACCCGCGCAGGTATCGACGACTTTGTACACCGGCCGGATGCCCTCGCGGAGCCGGATCTCGCGGACGGCCTCTTCGGTCGTCTCCCACGCCCGGGCGATCGCCGTGTCCGGCAAGCCCAACCGCTTCGCCGCCCGGAGGGTCTCGGGATCGCGCCGTTCGGGCAGCCCCTGCTGCATGCCGACGATGTTGGCGATCTTGTTGATGAAGAACAGATCCATGTGCGAGAGATCCGCGATCTCCTGCGGCAGCGCGCCACGGCGGAGCCCCTCCGCGATCGCGAACAGCCGCTCGTCGCACGGCTCCGCGATCCGCTGGCGGAGGGCCTCGCGCGACCAGCCCGCGGCCGCCGGGTAGTCCAGCCCGTCGACACGCTGGTCGAGCGACCGCAGCGCCTTGAGCAGCGCTTCCTCGACCGTACGGCCGATCGCCATCGCCTCGCCCGTCGCCTGCATCTGCGTCCCAAGACGGCGGTCGACGTAGGGAAACTTGTCGAACGGCCACCGCGGGATCTTGATGACGCAGTAGTCGAGCGCCGGCTCGAAGCACGCGAACGTCTCACCGGTGACCGCGTTGCGGATCTCGTCGAGCGTGCGTCCCAGCGCGATCTTCGCCGCCACGCGGGCGATCGGATAGCCCGTCGCCTTGCTCGCGAGCGCGCTCGAGCGGCTGACCCGGGGGTTGACCTCGATCACATAGTAGCGCGCGCTGCGCGGGTCGAGCGCGAACTGAATATTGCAGCCGCCCTCGATGCCGAGGCCGCGGATGATGCGCAGGCTGGCGGTGCGCAGCATCTGGTACTCACGGTCGCTCAGCGTCTGGCTCGGCGCGATGACGACGCTGTCGCCGGTGTGCACACCCATCGGATCGAGGTTCTCCATGTTGCAGACGGTGATGCAGGTGTCGAGCCGGTCGCGCATCACCTCGTACTCGATCTCTTTCCAGCCCGCGACCGACCGCTCGACCAGCACCTGGTGAATCCGGCTGACGGCAAGGCCGCGGGAGGCGATCTCGTCGAGCATGCGCGCATCCGCGGCGATCCCGCCGCCGGTGCCGCCGAGGGTGTACGCGGGGCGGACGACGACGGGGAAGCCGACCCGTGCGGCGAACGCGCGCGCCTCCTCGACTGTGTGCGCGACGACGCTGTCCGGGACCGGCTCGCCGAACGATCGCATCGCGTCCTTGAACAGTTCGCGGTCTTCGGCCTGGCGGATTGCTTCGAGGGGCGTGCCGAGCAGCCGCACGCCGTACTCCTCGAGCGCGCCGCTTTCCGCGAGCGCGACGGCGAGATTGAGGCCGGTCTGCCCGCCGAGCGTGGCGAGGAGGCCCTGCGGCCGCTCGCGCGCGATCACGCGGGTAAGAAAATCCACCGTCAATGGCTCGATGTAGACGCGGTCGGCCGTCTCGACGTCCGTCATGATCGTCGCCGGATTGCTGTTGACGAGGATTACCTCGACGCCCTCTTCCGACAGCGACCGGCACGCCTGGCTGCCGGAATAGTCGAACTCCGCGGCCTGGCCGATCGTGATCGGCCCGGACCCGATGACGAGGACTCTGCTGACGGTGCCGGTCATCAGATGCGGGCGGACTCCGCGGGTGTCGGGGCCCCGATCATCTCCATCCAGCCGTCGAACAAGTAGGACGAGTCGAGCGGCCCCGGCCGGCCCTCGGGATGGTACTGCACGGTCATAATCGGCAGCTTCGGGTGCCGCAGGCCTTCCACCGTCCCGTCGTTGAGGTTGCGGTGGGTCACGGCGAGCTCCGTGCCGGCAACCGACGCCTCGTCCACCGCGTAGCCGTGGTTTTGCGTCGTCACACAGACGCGCCCGCTCACGAGGTCCTTCACCGGATGGTTGCTGCCGCGGTGCCCGTAGGGCAGCTTGAACGTTGCCGCGCCCGCGGCGCGGCCGATGATCTGGTGGCCGAGACAGATGCCGAACATCGGCACGCGGCTCCACAGCCGCTGCACCTGTGCCACCTGGTGCGGCAGCATCTGCGGGTCGCCCGGACCGGGCGAGAGCACGAGGCCCGCGGGCGCCAGGTCCAGGATCTCCTCGGCGGTCGTCCGGTGCGGGAGCACCCACACGTCGCAGCCGCGCCGGCGCAGCCCGTCGATGATCCCGGCCTTCACCCCGCAGTCGAGCAGCGCGACTTTGGGCCCCGGCCCCGGAAGGTGCCGCACCGCCGGCGTGCTGACCTCGCCGACGAGATCGAGCGTGCCGATGTCCGCGAGCTCCCGGGCCCGCGCTACCAGCGCTTGATCCGGCACGTCTTCCTCGGTCGAGATCACACCCCGCTTGAGCCCGTGCGTGCGCAGATGGCGCACCAGGAACCGCGTGTCCACGCCTGCGACGCCGGGGATCTCCCACCGCGCGAGCGTCGCGGCGAGCGTACCCTCAGCCTGCCAGTGGTGCGGGAGATCGGCGGCCTCCCCGACAACGAACCCCTCGACATGCGGGCGGAACGACTCCCAGGCCTCGCCGCTCACGCCGTAGTTACCGATCAGCGGATAGGCCATCGTGACGATCTGACCGTTGTAGGACGGGTCCGACAGCACTTCCTCGTACCCCGTCATGGCGGTCGTGAACACCACTTCGCCGCCGGCCCAGCCCCGCGCGCCGATGGCGCGCCCCGTCAGGACCGTGCCGTCTTCCAGTACCAGCCGCGCCTGCATCCCGTCCCTCCGCGCTCCGTGGCCGCATGATTATACGTCGATATGCATAAAAATACAATTCCTGTTCTCCGGGGTCCTTCCGGCCGGCGGCCGCGCATGACGGTTCGCGGGGCATAACGAAAGGGAGCCCGGAAGAGGCTCCCCGATCGGCGCATGATCTCCCTGCGCACCATCGATCCCTCCCGGAGATCGTTAATGGTCCGCTACTCACTCCATTCTATCGAAGGAACGAGGAAATGCAAGCCGGATGACCGAACATACGTCCATGAACCCTCTCCCACCCCGGCGGCCGGCGGCGTGGCGCTCCGCGGCCCGGGGCGGCGCGGTTCGCATGGTGTTCTCCGCGGTGCGCCTACTTCTGTTCGCCGCACTTGGGCTCGGCGTAATCTGGCTCTCGATCGTCGCCAGCGTGTGGGGCCTGAGCGCGGTGCTGGTCGCCCTGGCACTCGTCGGGCTCGTCGCCCTCCGCACGATGTCGCAGCTCCACGCGCCGGAATCCGCGGGCAGCGCGCGCCGGCAGCGCCGCGCGTTCATCCTCACCGCGGTCGCGTTGATCGGCTTTTTCGTGCTGCTGACGCTCGCCAGCCAGATCTGGGCGTCACACTAAGCACCACCGCCCGCCAGTCCCCCTCCCGCAGTACCGCCCGTCGCTGAAAACCCGCGGCAGCGGCGGCCCGCAGCACGCCGCGGACGCGTCCCGACACGACCCCGGACCCGACGAAGACGCCGCCTGGGGCAAGATGCGCGCGGGCCGCCGGCAGCAGCGCCACGATCGTGTCGGCCACGATGTTGGCGACGATCACGTCCGCGCGGCCCGGCGCGATCCCGAGCCCGGTCCCGTCCACGACATGCACCCGGTGCCCGCAGC
>DATEGA010000229.1:0-6108 GCA_035280345.1 bacterium
GGCGTCCACCCGTACGACATCGAGTACGGCCTGGGCAACAAGCTCGCCACCATCGACGAGGCGACCGCGGGCCTGATCCTGCCGTTCGCCTTCGTCTTCTGGCAGTACACCGTCGACGAGAAAACGGCCACGGGCCACAGCTACACCTACGGCATCCAGGTCGACGGCCCGTGGGGCGGCAAGTGGCGCGCCACCGTCAAGGACGGCAAGTGGTCGGCGGAGCCGGAGAGCGGCAACTTCGAAGGCTGCGACGCTCTGATCCACTTCAACAACGCCGCCGACGCGGTGCTGACGTTCTTCCAGCGCTTCCCCGGCGGATCGGCCAGCGGGGACGAGGAAGTCATCAAGAACATCCGGCAGCTGCACTTCCGCTTCTGATCCTTCGCAGCACTCTCTGGGCGGCGGACCTCGCGCCCGCGGGGCCGCCGCCTTTTTCCGTCGAGGAGATCCACCGCGACCGCGCGCCCCTGATCGAGGCGGCGATGGGTCCCGAGGCGGACCTCGTGAAGCCCCGTTTCGCCCGCGGATGCCGGTGCTTCGCCGTGCTTCTCGGGGGCGCGGTGGCGGGCTACGGCTGGCTGTCGACCGGGCCGGAGTGGATCGGGGAGCTGCAGCTCGAGATCCGGCCGGGCAAGGCCGAGGGCTACGTCTGGAACTGCGTCACGCTCGCCGGGCACCGGCGTAAGGGGATCTTCCGCTCCGTGGTGTTGGGCATCTCGGAGGCCGCGCGCCAGAGCGGCGTCAAGCGCCTGTGGATCGGGAGTCTGGCGATCCCGGCGGAGAAGGCGCTGGCCCCGGCGGGCTTCCGCCCGGCCATGCGCTTCACTCGCTTCGGCGCCGCCGGCATGCACTTCATGCGGGTCTGGGCGATCAGAGGAGACGCGCTTGGCACCAACGCCGAGCGCGTCCTCCGCGTCAAGGCCGGGGTGTATGCGCGGCCTTCCCGCCGCGTCCGGCACTAGCTACCGTCTTCAGAACGGGCTAGCAATCGCACTAAAGCCCGCGTGATCGCGGACATCGCGGTACGTGTATGACGGCGACAACATCGCCCTCGAATATGACGGCAGCAACACGCTCATCGCCGCGTACGTATCGGCGATTGGCGAGGACTCGCAGATGGAGATGGTCCGCGGCGGGCAGACGTACTACTACCAGCGAGACGGCCAGAACAGCGTAGTCGCCGTCACAGATTCGTCTGGAGTGGTGGTCCAGGCGTACAGGTACGACGCGTTCGGTCTGCAGTCCGCCGCCGGATCGATCACGAACCCCTTCACATACACAGGACGCGAATACGACCCGAAGAGCGGCCTCTACTTCCTCCGTGCGCGCTACTACGACCCGCGCGCCGGACGGTTCATCAGCGAGGACCCTGTGGGGGTTCCGAACCGGTACCCGTATGCCGACAACGACCCGTCGACCGGCTCGATCCGCTTGGACAGCAAGCCTTCATCGAGCGCGAGTCGATGGAAGAGGGGACGACCATCCGCGAGGACATCTGCTCTGAGTCCGCCATAGCGGGGCGCTACGCGAAGGCGGCCGAGCAGTACGGCGCCAAGGCAGGACGGCGAGAGGCACACCACATCGTCCCGAAGTTCCTGGGCGGTCCAGCTGACGGTCCCACCAGCGGGATCGACGCCGCCTACCACCAGCAGATCACCAATGCCTTCCGCGAGGCAGCGACAAGCAGGGGCATTGGCTATGGTGGACGCGTGCTCGATCCGCTCAACAGCGCGTCCGACATGCTCGATCTCATAGCCATCCTGCAATAGGTGTACACGCAGCTCCCGCTGTGTCTCTGAAGCCAGACGGGTACAGCGTTCTCTCGAGGCTCGCTGCTCGCGCGGGTGCCCGCACGCGCGGGGCCAACCTCGCCGTCGAAGGCGTACCAGACTGGTTCGACCGCCGCTCGACGTTCAAAGTCGACGGTTTGCGCGTCGACGCGTATGCAAATCATTCGCTCTTGTGCCTGATGGTGAGCTGCGACTCCGGAGTGCTGTTCTCAACTCCGAGGAAGAGTGTGACAATGAACACCCGCCAGCTCCTCGGCCAGGTGGCGGGGCGAGATGTGTACGTCAGCGAGCTCGGGCTCGCGTCGCCGCTCCCGTGGATCTACAGCCGGGCGGCAGTGGAGGGCCTCGAGTCTCTCGCGTTGGGCGATGACGAACTGCTAACCGTGACTGTCGGAGGCCTGGACGCGGTGATGCGCCCCGAGGACGGGGACTCCTTCCTGGCACGTTTCGATCGGCTCGTTTCATTCGCCCGGATCTTGCCGGCAGAGGCTGAGACGAAGGCGCCATTGAATGCGCAGAAACTGCCGGCCGAACTGCGCGAGCTGCTACCGCTCGTCGTCATCTGGGGCTTGAGCGACGATCAGGAGCGCTCCGATCTCATCGAGCGGGCCGATGACGCTGCCTTGCGAGGCCTGGTCGAGCGCGGCCGCACTCGTCTCACGCGAATCGACGAGTTTCTTCGCGAGCCCGGAATGCCGAAGGACTCGCCGGAAATCGGACGCTTCGACTCGTTCGCGCAGGCGGTGATGGAAGCCGAGCAGGAGCTTCGCCGCCGGGCGAAGAGCTGAGCGTGGCCGTCTGAAGGTCAGAGGGACCGGCCCGCCCTGCCTCGCCGTTAACTTGTCGGCGATGGCGCGCCCGCGCATGGACTGGACGGGTCCAATGCTGTTCGTGGCGCTCGCCTACGGCAGCTCGTGGGGGTGGCTCTTCCTCGTTCCTCAGCTCCCGATCCCCTTGTGGACCCCGCAGCGGGCCGCGGATCAAAAGCAAGGCCACGAAGTACGAGTTTCGCCACCAACAACGAGCCATCCGGTGACACTCTGAAAGCCGGTGGCAGAGCGCCCGCGACGCTATGGGACGGCAAGGTGACACAGCTTGCCGGCGCGCCTACCGTTGACGATCCTGACGGACTTCCGACCACATCGTTCGCTGAGAGCGCCGCGTTCATCGGCTTTCTCGGCGCCCTTGGAGTGATCCTCGGCGGCTACATGGCTCGACGCGCCTGGAGTGCCGAGGCGGCATCTCAGAGGGCCGAGAGGTAGATCCCCGGCACCTCCTCGGCCGAATGCCTGCCCGGGCTGATTCCATCATCGGCCCGACCGCCCTCTTCAGTCTTGAATCGTCCTTCAAGTCCTCGCCGATGAAGAAAGTGTCGATCTTCAGGCGCCCACCTTGAGTTGTTGGATCTCGGTCCGAACCGATCCCAGGGCACCACGTTCGGTAGATTCATCGGCACTGGCCCCGATGGCTGCAACATTCCGGACGGTGACATCTTCCTGGTGTTCCCCGGCCCCATCATGTAGGGCGCGGGCAAGGGTCCCTACTAGCCGGTGAGTGAAACGGCCGGCCGCGTGTTTGCGGAGCTGGAAGCACGGCTCCGCAAGCACAACCCGACCGCCCTGGCGCATGCGAGACCGGGACTCGACGCAAGTGCGGCCCGCAACAAGTTCGCGGCCGCCGGCATTTCGCCGGCGCCGATGCTCGTGTCGATCTACACGTGGCATGACGGCGGCGCCGCCGATCTGTTCCCGGCGGCGAGGCTCCTATCGCTGGACGAGGCGATCGCGGCGAGGAATCTCGAGCTTCAGCTCGCCTCTGAGCTCGCCGCGCCACCGGAGCTGGCGCCCTCGAGCATCTTCGACCCTGCGTGGTTCCCCATCATGCAGAACCCCGGCGGATTGCTCTACGTCGTCGACGATTCTGGAAGCGGTCGCGTGCTGTTCGTCGAGCGCGAGGATCCGGGGAATCCGGAAGAGGTGAGTCCAGGCCTGACCGCGCTGCTCAACGCGATCGCGGTGGATGGGCCCGGCCTCTATCCGGCGCCCCTGAGCGCCGACGCCGCCACTCTGGTGGCCCGGCTCGAAAGCGAGGAGCCGCGCGCGCGGTGGAACGCGGTCCGAGAGCTGAGCCGAAAGCGACCGAAGGAGGCGTTCGCGCCGCTGGTGGCGATGCTAGACAGCTCCAGCGCAGAAGCGCGCCGCGATGCGGCGCTTCTGCTGGGGGCGCTCGGCGACCCTCGTGTTTCCGCCGGTGGGTTGGACGGAGACGCCTAGGGGGTTCATCCCGCAGACTCTGGCATCGATGACCGGCCGGCAGGGGGTGAACTGGGCGTCGGTCGCCGTCTTTCTGGTTTTCGCTTTCGGGTTTAGCTGGTTCATCGGGGCGGCGATGTACGTGCTCGACCTGCCCTGGTGGACATACGTCGCCGCGTCGTGGGGTCCGGGAATCGCTGCGATTGTCGTCCGTCTCATGTGGCGTGAAGGATTCGCGGACAGCGGTCTCTTCCGTTTCGGCGCTGGCCGCGCGGCCATCGCCGCCTATGCCGTCGCGCTGTTCCTGGTCCCGTTCGCCGCTCTCCTATCGACTGCGGTGGGGGTGAGTGCCGGCGCGTTCTTGGTGCGGTTGGACGGCGATGGCGGCCTGTCGTCGCCGAACCATATCGTCCAGGCCGTCACGGCGAACTTCGGGCTCGCCGGGCTCCTGCTCAGCTTCATCCTCCTGCCTTTGATTCCGCTTGTCGAACTCGGCGAAGAGCTCGGATGGAGGGATTACCTCGTTCCGCGCCTTCTGCCTGTGGGCACGGTGCCGGCGTTTCTGATCTCGGGCGCTACATGGGCGGTGTGGCATCTGCCCTTCAATCTGCTTCTCGGCAACAACAAGGGCGCCGAAGGCTTTCCCCTTTTTGCCCTCTACACCGTTCTCTTCGGGGCGTTGCTCGGGTACCTGCGCATACGGTCAGGCAGCGTGTGGCCGTGCGCCATCCTGCACGCGGCCTACAACTACCAGCCGTGGGTCTTCATCGCACTCACCGCGGTGGCCCCAGGGCACTCGCCGGACGGGCCGCAGCAATCGATGGCGATAGTCGAGTACGCCGTCACGATGTTCGCCGGTGTCGCAGCCATCGTGGTCGCCTTGCGGTCCTCTCAGAGGGCGGCCAGGTAGATCTCCAGCAGATCTTCCGCCGTGTGCTTGCCCGCGAGCTCCTCCGCTGCGCGGCGCAGCTCGTGTCCCCCGATGCCGTAGGCGGAGATGTGCTGCGGCAGTCCCAGCGACGCGATTAGCTCCTGCACCTCGTCGGGCGACGGCAGCGCCGCCATTCGTTCCGGCGTCGACGGCGCGAGGTAGCGCATCACGTGCGGCAACAAGAGACACGACGTCACGCCGTGCGGGATGCCGTGGCGCGCGCCGATCTGCTTGCCCATCGTGTGGCTCAGTCCCGCCGCCGACGCGCCCGGCAGCGTGAACGAGAACCAGGCCGCCAGCTGGTTCTCGCCCCGCACGCCGGCGTCTGAGGGCGCCGCCTTCGCCCGGGGCAGGGAGTCGAACAGGCGCCGGATCGCCTCCAACGCCATGACGTCGTTGAACGGGTGCTCGCCCTCGGCGAGGAAGCCCTCGACCGCGTGGTCAAGCGCCCGGACGCCGGTCGAGAGCCACAGCTCGAGCGGCGTCCACAGCGTCATCTCCGGGTCGTAGATCACCGTCTCCGGCAGCAGGCGCGCGTCGCGCATCCCCGCCTTGTCGCCCGCCTCGTTGGTGAAGCCCGCGCCCGCCGCCAGCTCCGCCACCGACAGCGTCGTCGGCACCGCGGTGTGGGGGAGGGCGCCGAGCCTCACCGAGATGATCTTCGCGGCGTCGATCGCGCTCCCGCCGCCGAAGCTGACGATCGCGTCCGCGCCGCGCACGGTCTCGACGCCCGCCTCGATCTGCGCCAGCGGCGCGTGCTGGCCGATCAGGACGACGCAGGCCGGCCGCACCGGCAGGCGGTCGAGCCGGTCGCGCAGGGAGCGTGTGGTGACCGTGGCGACGCGCTCCGCCTTCAGCTCCGAAAGGTGCGCCACCGAGCCCGGTCCCCAGTGGATGACGCGCGGGTTCGCATAGGTGAAGACCGGCATCAGGCTCTGGTCATACTAGGCCGCGATGTCGATCCCACACGGTCAGCGCATCGTGCAGGCCGGTGAGGACCTGCGCAGCGCGCGCGCCGCGATGATCCTCCTCCACGGCCGCGGCGCGACCGCGGAGGACATCATGACCATCGCGTCCGAGGTCCAGAAGCCGGGCTGGGCGTACGTCGCGCCGCAGGCCGCGGACAACACCTGGT
>DATEGA010000230.1:0-4358 GCA_035280345.1 bacterium
GGCGTCCACCCGACCTGCGTGTTCGGTGAACGCGTGCGGCTCGGCGACGGGGTCTTTCTCGGACCCTACGTCGTCGTCGGCTCGGACGTGCGCGTTGCCGACCGCGTGCAGATCCACGCGCACGGCATCGTCGAGGACGGCGTCGAGATCGGCGCGGACTCCGTGCTCCACGCGCGGGCGACGATCCGGCGCGCGTGCGCGCTCGGGGCACGCGTCGTGATCCAGTCGGGCGCGGTGATCGGCAGCGACGGATTCGGGTACGCGCAGGACGCGGCGCGGCGGCACGTGTCGATTCCCCAAATCGGAACCGTCGTGCTCGGCGACGACGTCGAAATCGGCGCGAACTCAACGGTGGATCGTGCCACGCTCGGCGCGACCCGCATCGGGCGGGGCACCAAGCTCGACAACTACGTGCACATCGGCCACAACGTCGAGATCGGCGAGGACGTTGCCATGGCCGCGGGGTGCCTTATCGCCGGCAGCGTGCGGATAGGCCACCGCGTGCTGATGGGCGGGATGAGCGGCATCGCCGACCACCTGACGGTCGGCGACGACGCGGTCGTGCTCGGCGATACCGGCGTCACCCGGGACGTGCCGTCACGCACGGTGGTCGGCGGCCACCCGGCGCGCCCCCGGATGGAATACCACCGCGTTACGGCCGCGGCGCAGCGACTGCCGGCCGCGTTGCGCGAGCTCGCGGAGCTGCGGCGGCGCCTCGATCGACTCGAAGGCCGCGCCGTCGACCCCACGCGCCGCCGACGGAAGTGACGGCGCGCCAGCAGACGATCGCGTCACCGCGCACCCTGCGCGGCGTCGGCCTGCACACGGGACGCGAGACCGTGATCGTGATGCGCGGCGCGGAGCCGGGAACGGGCATCGCTTTCCACCGTATGGACCGGCCCGGGCCCGAGATTCCCGCGCGCGTCGACCACGTGACGGGAACCGCGTCCTGTGTCGCGCTCGGCGGGGACGGCGGGGTGCAGACCGTCGAGCACCTACTGTCGGCGGCGCGGGCGCTCGGCGTCGACAACCTGCGCGTGGAGGTGGACGGGCCCGAGATCCCCGGCATGGACGGGAGCGCGCTGTTATTCGCCCGGGCCCTCCGGGAGGCCGGCCTGCGTGCGCAGGACGCGCCGCGGCGCGTCCTGCGCGTCGACACGCCGGTGTGGGTGGGCGACGGCGCGTTGGGCTGGGCGGTGGCGCTCCCGGCGGACCGGCTGTCCATCACCTGCGTGGTTTCGCTGCGCGAGCCGGCGGCGCAGGAGCAGGCGGCCAGTTTCGACACTAGGGACGACGTCTACGAGGAGACGATTGCACCGGCGCGAACGTGGGGATACGAACGTGACGCGGCGGCGCTGCGGGCGCGGGGGCTTGCGCTCGGCGCGTCGCTCGAGAACACGCTCGCGATCGGCGGGCAGGGGTTTCTCAACGCGCCCCGGTTCGCGAACGAGCCGGCGCGCCACAAAGTGCTGGACGTCCTGGGCGACCTCGCGCTGCTCGGCGCGGAACTCAGGGCCGCCGTGATCGCGGTGCGCGCCGGCCACACGCTGCACGTGGCGCTCGCGCGGGCGCTCGCGACGCGAACGGAGGGATGACGGTGGGCGGCCACAGACCCGGCCCGGCGGCGTTGGACGTCGAGGCAATCATGGCGCGCATTCCGCATCGTTATCCGCTGCTGCTCGTCGACCGAATCCTCGAAATCGAGCTAGGACGGCGGATCGTCGGGCTCAAGAACGTCTCGGCGAACGAGCCGTTCTTCCAGGGGCATTTCCCGGGTCACCCCATCATGCCCGGCGTGCTCGTCGTCGAGGCGATGGCGCAGGTCGGCGGCGTGTTGGCGGCGCTCATGCCCGGCGCCGAGGGGCAGATTGCCTATTTCGCCGCGATCGACCGGTGCCGGTTCCGCCGGCCGGTCCGGCCTGGCGACCAGCTGATCACCGAGGCCGTTGTTTTGAAGACACGGGGCCGCATCGGCCAGATGCAGGCCACAGGCCGCGTCGACGGCGCCGTTGTTGCGGAAGGCGTGTTCACCTATTCCATGGCCCCACTCGACCGCGGTCCGGGCGAGGGCGGTCCCGCCGGCGCCGACGGAGCGGAGCCGGCACTGCACGAAGGCGCCCCGCGTGCCTGACCCGCATTCCGCGTCCCGGCGCGCCTGGGCGTCGGGGCCGGTGGACGAAGGTCCGCCGCCGGCCCCGACGTCGCCCGATGTCCATCCCACGGCGATCGTTTCGTCCGGGGCCGTCTTGAGCCCCGGCGTGCGGATCGGCGCCTACACGGTGATCGCCGACCACGTCACGGTCGGTCCCGGCACGTGGATCGGCCCGCACGTGGTGATCGAAGAATGGACGAGTCTCGGGAGCGACTGCCGAGTCGCCGCCGGAGCCATCCTCGGCGGCACGCCCCAAGATAGGCACTTCCGTGGCGAGCGCAGCTACCTGCGGATCGGCGACCGGGTCGTGTTGCGCGAGTACGTCTCGATCAACCGCGCGACGGGCGAGGACGCGGCCAGCACGATCGGCGACGACACGCAGATCCTCGCGTACAGTCACGCCGGCCACAACTGCCGCATCGGTCGTGGTGTGATCATCACCAACGGGTGCCAGCTCGCCGGGCACGTGATCGTCGAGGATCTGGCCAACATCGGCGGGATGGCCGGCGTGATCCAGTTCGCGTACGTCGGCACACTGGCGATGGTGGGCGGTTTCACACGCGTCGACAAGGACGTGCCGCCTTACATGCTCGTCAACGGCAATCCGTACCGGACGGTCGCGATCAACCGGATCGGGCTCGAGCGAGCGGGCGTGACGGACGAAGTGCAGGCGCAGTTGCGGCGCGCGCACCGGCTGCTGGTCCGTTCGGGGCTCGACCTCTCGCACGCCATCGAGCGCATCGCCGCGGAGTGCGGCGGCGGCGCGGAGGTGGATCACCTGGTCGAATTCTTGAGAGGCAGCCAAGAGCGCGGCATGGGCATCCGGCGGTGATCCCGGACCGCCCGGCGGACTCGGCGGCCACCAAGAAATCAAGTCCAGGCGGCGCGGTCGGCGTCATCGCCGGACGCGGCGTCCTGCCGCTGGAGATCGTGGAGGGCGCGCGCCGCGAGGGGCGCCGGGTCGTCTGCGTCAACGTTTTCGACGCGGACCCGCGGCTCGGGGAAATCGCGGATGCGTACGAGACGATCGCGCTCGGCCGCCTCGGCGCGATGGTGGAGGCGTTTCGCTCGCGCGGCGTGCACGAGATCGTACTGGCCGGCAAGGTCGACAAGCTCGCCGCGGCCGGCGCCGTGTCGTTCGACGCGCTCGGCCTCGCGGTGGCAAGCCGTCTCACCGACTTCGGCGACGCGAGCATCCTCGCCGCGCTCGTGGCGGTCCTTGAAGAATCCGGCTTCGCCGTCGTGCCGCAGCCGCGGTACGCGCCGCATCTCGTCGCCGCCCCGGGCGTGCTCGGCCGAACGGCGCCGACCGGCGAGGAGCAGCGCGACATCGCGTTCGGCGCCCGGATCGCCTCGGCAGTGGCGGGTCTCGACATCGGGCAGGCCGTCGCCGTCCGGCGCGGCATCGTGATCGCCGTGGAAGCCGTCGAAGGCACCGACGCAATGATTGCGCGCGCCGGTTCGCACGGTGGGGGCGCGGTCGTCGTCAAGGTCGGGCGTCCGCGGCAGGACCCGCGGTACGATCTGCCGGCCGTCGGGCCGCAGACGGTCGCCGCGCTCGCCGCGGCGGGCGGGGTTGTTCTGGCGGTGGAAGCGGAACGCACGCTGCTCCTCGAACGCGCGCAGCTCCTCGCGCGCGCCGACGACGCGGGGCTCGCCGTCGTGGCCGTCGTCCTCCGCGCAAACGGGGCCGCGCCGCCCTGACCGGGGTGGGACGGCGCGTCTTCGTCGTTGCGGGCGAAGTCTCGGGAGACCATCAGGCGGCGCGGCTGATTGCGGCGCTGCGGCGGGCGCGGCCGGATCTCGAAATCATGGGCGCCGGAGGCGGCCGCATGGCCGCTTCCGGCGCGCGAATACTGGTCGACAGTACGGCGTGGGGTGTGATCGGGTACGCGGAGGCCTACGTCCGGCTTCCGATCTTCGCCGTCCGTTATCTCCGGCTTGTCCGGCTGATCGAGCGGACGCGCCCCGACCTGCTGCTGTTAGTCGACTTTCCCGGCATGAACCGCGAGTTGGTGCGGCGGTTCTCCGGCCGGCGGCCGATGGTCTACTTCGTGCCGCCGCAAACGTATGCGCGGCGCGGGCGTTCGGCGGCGCGGATGGCCCGGGCCGCGGTGCGGCTCCTCACCGTGCTGCCCTTCGAGGCGCAGGCGTACCGGCGCGCGGGTGCGGACGTCGTCCACGTGGGGCATCCCGCGGTCGACGA
>DATEGA010000231.1:0-2733 GCA_035280345.1 bacterium
GCCACCACCCAGTTGGAGACGATCGAGCGCACCGCGCGAGTGGACGCGGCCGGCGCTCCCGTCGACGCCACCACGCAACTGGACGCCGCCGCGGCCCAATCCCTCGAGCGCACCGCACGATTCAGCGCAGTCGCAGACCCGGCCGGGGGCCCCCGTCTGGTCGGGGGCACCGCCGCGCCGGCGGCCCCGGAGCGACACGCCGGGACCTCGACCCTCGCGGCGATCCCGGAGCGCCGCTCCGACACCACCGCCGACACAGCGGCGTTCAGGGTTCCCCGACGCGCCCCTTCGAGGCTGATCGTCGCGCGCATCGCGGTCGCGGCGATCTGCGTCGCACTCGGCCTGACCGTTTTGGCCGCGGCCTACCGCAGCGCGTGGATGGCCGCGCATGTCTCCACGCCGAGTCTGATCGGCCGGACTGTGGCCGATGCCGGCGACATCGCGCAGAAACTCCGCCTGGGCCTGCTCGTGACGGGCAAGCGGCAGGATCCGACGGCGCCGTTCGGCGTGGTGCTGATGCAAGACCCGGCGCCCGGCATCGATGTGGCGAAGGGGACCGTCATCAACCTGACGGTGAGCGAGGGATCGGGCCTCGTCCCCGACATGCGCGGGCAGACGATTCAGCAGGCGGAAGCGCTGCTCGAGCGCGCTGGCCTCCGGCTCGGCCAGGTCAGCTACACCTTCGACGATCAGGTGACGTCCGGCCGGATCATCTACCAGTTCCAGCTGCCGGGGGCGCAGTTGCCGTTGAACGGGGGCGTCGACGTGCTGGTGAGCCAGGGCGCGCCGCCGTTTCCCATCCCGTTTGGACCGCCGGGCCTCCAGAAGAAGGGGCCCAGCGATCACGAGCACGGGGGGTGAGTATGGACGCTCCGCTGACGGTGACGGTGCAGCCGACGCCTAATGTGAACGCGCTGAAGTTCGTTCTGAATCGTCGCGTTACGGAGGGCCGCAGCCAGACGTTTACCGATGCCGCGACCGCGGCGATCCCGCTCGCGCGCGAACTCCTCGGGATCGCCGGCGTGCGGCAGGTGTTCTTTCTCAACGACTTCATTACGGTCACCCGCCTCGAAGGCACCGACTGGGATGCGGTCGTGCCGCGCGCCGAGTCGCTGATCCGTCAGCACCTCGCCTGACCCGAACCGTGCGCCGCGCGGCGTTCGAGCGCCTGGTCGCGAAAGCCCTCGACGGACTGCCGCGGCGCTTCGCCGAGCGGCTGCGCAACGTGGCCGTGATGGTCGAAGCGCGGCCGTCGCACGAGATCGCCGCCGAACTCGGCGGCGACATCCTCGGCCTCTACCAGGGCGCGAGCGAGCTCGAGCAGTCGCCGATGGCGGCATACGAGCTGCCGGAGATCGTCGTGATCTATCAGCAGAATATCGAAGCCGTGTGCCGCAGCGACGCCGAGATCATCGAGGAAGTCCGTAAGACCGTAATCCATGAGGTCGGCCACCACTTCGGCCTGAGCGACGCCGAGATGGAAGAATGGGCCTAGGCGCAGTTGACAGAGGCGCGAGAGGGTGTATACTCCCGTCTTGAGAGACTGACCAGTCAGTCTGGGGGCAAAGATGGTGTCAGCGGTTGAGCGATTGAGTAAAACACAGCAACGAGAAGAAACTCGCCGGAAAATACTCGATTCAGCCGCTCAGGTGTTCGCTAGTAAGGGGTTTCACGGATCGGTCGTCGACGACATCGTAAAAGCATCCGGCACCTCCAAGGGTGCCGTTTATTTTTACTTCGAGAGCAAAGAACAGATCTTCTTTTCGCTGGTTGAGGACTATGTCTCGACCTTGGCCCAGGAGTTGCATCTGGCCGTCCACCGTGGGCGTGGTCTGGTCGCACAGGTCGAAGCGGCGGTCGCAACGCTCGTCCGCAGTTTCCAGGGTCACCCCGCGCTGGCCCGCATCGTGCTGCTTGACTGGCCGATGGCCGGCGCCGAGTTCCAGGGCAAGCGCATTGCGCTCAAAGGCATGTTGGTGGAGATCTTGCGCGGGTATCTGGACCGGGCGGTCCAGGACGGCCGCATCGACCCGCAGGACACCGAACTTGCTGCGTACGTGTGGATCGGGGCGATCGGCGAGGTGGTTGTGCGCTGGCTGAACACCGGCCGGCCCGCGCCGCTCGAAGACGTGATCGCCCCGTTGACCCGTCTGCTGCTGAACAGCGTCGGCCTCGTGCCCACGCCGTCGGCGGCCTCGTGAGGGCGAACGACCCGCCGAGGAGGACGAGCCCGCGAGATGCGCAGGCGTCGCCGGCCACGCTCGATCCCGGCGCACGCAAGCGAACCTGGGAGCGCCTCGCCCGAGCGGCGTTTCTTCGCGGCGACTTCGTGCTGAGTTCCGGCCGCCGCAGCACGTTTTACATCGACAAGTATCTGTTCGAAACCGACCCTGAGTTGCTGCGCGAGATCGCGCGCCTCCTCGCGATGATGCTGCCCCCCGACACGACGCGCCTCATCGGCCCCGCGCTCGGCGGGGTGCCGCTCGCGACGGCGGTCGCGCTAGAAACGGGGCTGCCGTTCGCGATCGTGCGGCCGGGCGCGAAGGAGTACGGAACCGCGAAGTTGATTGAAGGACGGGTCGAGCCCGGCGACCGCGCCGTCGTGCTCGAGGACGTCGTCACGACCGGCGCGCAGTCGGTGCGCGCCGCGCGCACGGTCGAAGAGGCGGGAGCTAAGGTCGTCGAGATCCTTGCCGTCATCGACCGCCACGAGGGCGGGCGGGAGGGCGTCGA
>DATEGA010000232.1:0-3040 GCA_035280345.1 bacterium
GGAGTCATGGGCGGGCTGGGCGGGCTCACCGGTCCCGCGCCGACGTTGTGGAGTGCGCTGCGCGGTTGGGACCGCGACGCGCAGCGGGCGGTTTTTCAATCGTTCAACTTCACGATGCAGGCCGTGACGATGGCTGCGTACTTCGCGAGCGGCACAATCAGCGCCGGGACGGCGCGGCTCTTCCCGGCCGTCGGCGCCGCGATGCTCGTGCCGACTCTTGCCGGCACCTATCTCTACCGGCGATTCAGCGACACGGCGTTCCGCCGCCTCGTCCTGCTGCTGCTCGCCGCGTCGGGCGCGCTGCTCGTCGTCTCGGCTCTTCGCCGGGTCGGGTAGCCATTTGGGGAGGCCCGCCCGGCACTCCGCGCGAATAGCGGCTCCACGAAGTCCGGGCGCCCCCGGAGAGGCGGCGCCCGCGCGGGGTGGTGACGGCGGGCATGCGATCGAACGCTGTGTTCCGGGTTTTCGCCGCGGGTATCGTGGCCGCGCTCGTCTGGACCGCGTGCGGCGGCGTTCCCGCCTCCGGACAGGCGCAGTCGGGCGGTGTCGTCCGTGTTGCGACCGACGCGGAGCCGAATACATTCGACTGGCAGTCCTCGACGGCGACCGCGACGCGCCTCGTCGCGTGGCACGTTTTCGAGGGCCTGTATGCGATCGACCAGAACTACGCCGTGCGGCCGTTGCTGGCCGCCGGGCCGCCGGCGGTGAGCCCAGACGGACTGCACTACACGATCAAGCTCCGGTCCGGGCTCCGCTTTCACAACGGTCAGCCCGTGACCGCCGAGGACGCGATCGCGTCGCTCCAGCGCTGGGGCAAGTTGAGTGGCGGCGGCCAGGTGACGTTCAAGTACATCACCGCGCTGCGGGCGGCCGACCCACAGACGATCGAGATCACGCTCTCGGCGCCGTTCACGCCGCTCGTCACCAATCTCGGCGATCCGAAGCAGTCCGCGATCGTGATGCCGAAGGCGGTCGCGGAGCGCGCGGGGCTCAAGCCCCTCAGCGAACTCGTCGGAACAGGGCCCTACATCTTCAAACGCTGGACCCGGGGGCAGGAGATTGTGCTCGCCCGCAATCCCGTGTACGCCTCGCGCACGGAGAACTGGGGCGGGCTCACGGGGCGCAAGGTCGCCTACGCGGACGAAATCGACTTCACTCCCGTGACGGATCCACAGGTGCGGCTGGCGGGTGTATCGACCGGACAGTACGACTTCGCGCTCGCGCTGCCGGCCGATCTGTATCCGAAAGTCAAGCCGAACGCGCGCCTGACGTCAGACATCGTCAAGGTATTCAGCTGGATCGGCGTCGTGTTCAACAAGGCGCACGGGCTCTTCACCGACGTGCGGCTGCGGCAGGCCGTGCAGTACGCGATGAAGGATTCCGATCTGATGGCCGCGGCCGCTGGGCCGAAGGAATTCTGGCAGCTCGACCCCGGCCTCTTCTTCCCTGAACAGCGGGAGCTGCACAGCACGGCGGGCGCGGACGTCTACAATCATCCGAACCTCGACAAGGCGCGCGGTCTCCTGCGCGAGGCCGGCTACAAGGGCGACAAGGTTGTGGTGATGACCACCAAAGACTACACGGACCTCTACGACACGGCGCAGGTGCTCGTGCCCGAGCTTCAGGCCGCCGGCTTCACGGTGGATCTGCAGGTGTACGATTGGGCGACGCTCCTAAGTCGGCGGGCGAAGCCCGAGCTGTACGACGTCTTCATCACCGGTTTCTCGCCGTCGATCGATCCGACCGGCGTGATCTTCTTCGGAGCGACCTGGCCGGGCTGGTACAAGAGCGCGGCGCTGGACCGGCTGCTGGCCGACTGGAGCCGGACGCCGCCCGGCACGGAGGCGCGGAAGCAGACGATGGACCAGATCCAGACGCTCTTCTACACCGAAGTGCCGGTGGCCAAGGTCGGTAACATCTACGGTCTCGAGGTCTACAACAACGGGCATCTCCGCGGCTACACGAGCTTCTTCGACGTTCGCTTCTGGAACACGTGGGTCACGCATTGAGCGCGAACTAGACCGGCCGGCGGTGGCGAAGTACGCGGCCGGGCGGGTGCTGGCGCTGGTTCCGGTGCTTGCAGTCGTCGGGGCCACCGTCTTCCTGCTGATCCATCTCATTCCTGGAGATCCGGCCTCGGTGATCCTCGGCCCGGAGGCCTCCCAGGCGCAGGTCGCCCAGCTTCGAACCGCCCTCGGGCTGGACCGCCCGGTCTACGTGCAGTTGGTGCTCTGGTTCGAGCGGGTGTTGCGGGGCGACCTGGGCGAGTCGATCTTTTTGCGGCAGCCGGTCACGCGCGCCATCTGGAACCACCTCGGACCGACCGTCAGCCTGACCGTCCTGGCCGAGCTGCTCGCGCTGGCGATCGCCATCCCGTCCGGCGTTCTCGCCGCGTGGAAGCGCCATACTCGCTTCGATCAAGGCTTCATGATGTTCGTGCTGCTCGGCGTCTCGATCCCGTCCTTTTGGACCGGCCTCAACCTGATCGCGCTGTTCGCGGTCGCCGTGCGGGTGTTTCCGGTCGCGGGCTACGTTCCGGCCGCGCAGGGGTTGGGCGTGTGGCTCGGCAGCCTCGTCTTGCCGGCGGTGGCGCTCGGATTCACCCAGGCCGGATTGGTGGCGCGCATGGCGCGCGACGCGACGATCGACGTCCTCGACGAGGATTACATCCGGACCGCCCGCAGCAAGGGCGTGCGGGAGCCGCGGGTCCTGACCCGCCACGCCTTCCGCAACGCGCTCATTCCGACGCTCACGGTCGTCGGCACCAGCCTCGCCAACCTGCTCGGCGGTGCCGTCGTCGTCGAGACGGTCTTCGTACTCCCCGGGATCGGTAACCTGATCGTGCAGTCGATCAGCCGCCGCGACTACCCGGTGATCGAGGGCGTGGTGCTGTTCGTGGCGCTCGTCTACGTCGTCGTGAACCTCGGGGTCGACCTGCTGTACGCCGCGCTCGACCCCCGCATCAGCTACTGATGGCCGCGCGCTGATGGGGACGTTTGTGCGCGCGCTCGTCCGGCGGCGTCCGGTCGCGGCGGCCGCG
>DATEGA010000233.1:0-42780 GCA_035280345.1 bacterium
TCCGCCCACACGCCCGCCGCGTTGACGGTCGTGCGCGCCGGCACGGAAAATGCGTCCCCGCTCTGAAGGTCGACGACCCGCGCGCCCGCGATCCGGCCGTCGCGCCGAAGCAGCTCGACGGCCCGCGCGTAGTTGAGCGCCACGGCGCCCCGGGCCTCCGCCGTGCGCAGCACCGCGATCACCAGCCGGGCGTCATCGGTACCGGCGTCGTAGTAGAGGTACGCGCGCCGGAGACCGTCGAGCCGCAGCGCCGGGAAGACGCTTTGGGCGGCGCCTGCGGAAAGCGCGCGGTGCGGATGGCCGGAGAGCCGGCCCGCCAGCGCGTCGTACGCCCACAATCCCGCCGAGACACCGATCGGAGCCGCGGCGCGGAGCACGCCGGGCAGGGCGACGCCGAGCGGCCGGCGCGCGCCGGCGTAGAGCGGCAGCACAAACGGCAGCGGGCGCACGAGATGCGGCGCGTTCCGGAGGAGGCGTGCCCGTTCGGCGAGGTCCTCTCGCACCTGGCGGACGTCACCAAGCGGGAGGTAGCGCAGTCCGCCGTGCACGAGCTTCGTCGACCGGCTGCTCGTGCCGGAGGCGAAATCCCCCTGCTCCACGAGCGCCACCGAGAATCCGCGTGCCGCGGCGTCGAGCGCAACCCCCGCGCCCGTGATGCCGCCGCCGATGACGAGGACGTCGAACGGTCCCGACTCGAGGCGCGCACGGCCGGCCCGCCGCGGAGGTGAATCAGGCACGGGCAACTTTTGGCGCCGCGTCGAGCGAGGTCCTGTCCGGCATGAGCGGCTCCGGACCGCGCAGAAGTACGTGCCGCAGGGCTTCGCGCGCGGAGGGGATGCCGACGATGAACGATCTTGCCCGCCTCGGATCGGAAGGCGACCTCAACCTCTCGCCCCGGCGCGTCCGCTGGCAGGCCGACCACCTCGACGCCGAGACACGCGGTCTCCTCGAGGAAGACGCGAAGTACTTCCTCCACCAGTCGCTCTCTACGCCCTGCCTCAACGCGATCCGCGCCTGCGACGGGGCCGCGATCGAAGATCTCCAGGGTCGGCGGTATCTCGACTTTCACGGCAACTCCGTCCACCAAATCGGATTCCATAACCCCGCCGTCGTCGCCGCGATCAAAGCGCAGCTCGACGCGCTGCCGTTTTGCACGCGGCGCTACACGAACCGGACTGCCGTCGCGCTGGCGCGCCGGCTGGCCGAACTGGCCCCGGGCGACCTCAACAAGGTGCTGTTCTGCCCCGGCGGCACCGCGGCGATCGGTATGGCGCTGAAACTGGCGCGCGCCGCGACCGGCCGGCACAAGACGATCTCGATGTGGGAGTCCTTCCACGGCGCCTCGCTCGACGCGATCTCCATCGGCGGCGAGCGGATCTTTCGGGAGGGCGCAGGGCCGCTGCTGCCCGGCGCCGAGCACGTGCCGCCGCCCGACCCGTACCGGTGCGTGTGGGACTGCCATACGCGGGGCGGCTGCGACCTCAAGTGCGCGTCGTACGTCGAGTACGTGATGGAGCGCGAAGGCGATGTCGCCGCCGTCGTCGCGGAGACCGTGCGCGCAACGCCTGTCATCCCGCACCCCGACTTCTGGCGCACCGTCAGGCGGGCATGCGACCGCCACGGCACGCTCCTGATCCTCGACGAGATCCCGACCGCGCTCGGCCGGACCGGCACGATGTTCGCCTGCGAGCAGTTCGGGGTCGTGCCCGACATGCTCGTCATCGGCAAGGGGCTCGGCGGCGGGATCTTGCCGCTCGCCGCGCTGATCGCCCGGGAGGGCCTCGACGTCGCCGGAGACCGCGCCCTCGGCCACTACACCCACGAGAAGAACCCGGTGCTCTGCGCCGCCGGCCTCGCGACCCTGGATTATATTGAAGAACACGGGCTGCCGGCCCGGGCTCGCGAGCTGGGAGCGTACCTGCTCCGCGGTCTCGAGGCGTTGAAGACGCGGCATCCGCGGGTCGGCGACGTCCGCGCCATCGGCCTGCTCGCCGGCGTGGAACTCGTCGCCGACCGCGGTTCGCGGACGCCGGCGCCGGAGGCGGCCGAGGCCGTCATGTACGCGGCCCTCTCACGCGGGCTGAGTTTCAAACTCACGATGGGCAGCATCATCACCCTGACGCCGCCGCTCACGGTCACGACCGACGAACTGGACCGGGCGCTTGCGATTCTCGACGACTGCCTCGCGGACGTGGCACGCCAACAACGCTAGACGGAGGGTGTCCCAATGTCGGTGCACAACCCGCTCGACCTACCGCCCGACCTGCCCGTGCCGGTGGACGACGGTGCGGCGGCGCATCTGCCGGGCATGCGCCTGCCGTCGATTCCGCTGCCGTCGACGGCCGGCGGCACCGTCGACTTCTCGTCGCTAAAGGGACGGACGGTCGTCTACTGCTATCCGCGAACGGGGCGGCCGGATCAGGCGGTGCCCGACGGCTGGGACCAGATCCCCGGGGCGCGCGGCTGCACTCCGCAGTCGTGCGCGTTCCGCGATCACTACGCGGAGTTCGAGCGCCTCAAGACCCGCGTGTTCGGCCTCAGTACCCAGACGACCGAATACCAGAAGGAGGCGGTGACGCGCCTGCACTTGCCCTTTGCGCTGCTGAGCGACAAGGACGTCAAGCTCACGCGCGCCTTGCGCCTGCCGACGTTCGAGTTCGCGTGGAGCTTCGGCGACCAGCCGGCCGAACTCATCAAGCGGCTCACACTCGTGATCCGGGACGGACGGGTCGAACACGTCTTCTATCCGGTCTTCCCGTCGAACATGGACGCGGAGCGGACTGCCGCCTGGCTCACCCAGCACCCCGGGTAGGCCCGCCGGCCGGGACCCCGCCGGACGGGCACACCCGTTCGTCTTGACCTCTATAGACATCCTTATATGATGTGTCGAACTCAAACGCATCACGTGAAGGTGATGTATGCCAACCGCCACCGCCGCCGCTATCGCCCAGGCGCTCGCCGACTCCGTCCGGTTCAAGATTCTGGAGCGCCTGACCGACGGCCCGGCCGCCGTGTCCGAGCTGGTCCTGCTGACGGGCGAAGCCCAATCGAACGTCTCCAACCATCTCGCCGTACTGCGCGACCGCGGGCTGGTCGTCGTGACGCGGATCGGCCGGCAGCGCGTCTACGAGGTCGGGGACCCCGCGGTGAGCCAGCTCGTCGAGTCGCTCGGCACGATCGCCGGCCGCGGCCCGACGAAGGTGAAGATGTCCCCCGCCCTTGCCCGCGCCCGCACCTGCTACGACCACCTCGCGGGGCGCCTCGGTGTGGCGATCTTCGACACGCTCGTCGCCCGCCGCGCGATCGAGCACCCGGCCGCCCGATACCGCGGGCCGATTGAGCTGGGCCCGGCGGGTCCGCAGGTCTTCGGGGAGCTCGGCATCGACATGGACGAAGCGCACCGCGAGCGCCGCCGGTTCGCGACCGCGTGCGGCGACTGGAGCGAGCGGCGGGCGCATCTCGGCGGCGCGCTCGGCGCGGCGCTGTGGATCCGCACTCTCGAACGGGGCTGGGTCGTCCGCAAGCCCGGCGGCCGGATCATCGTCATCACCGACAAAGGCCGGCGGGGCTTCGCTACGGAGCTCGGCGTCCCCCGGGAGGTCCTTTCGGCATGACGCTCGCGAAGAATTCCGTCGCGAATCCGTCCGCCGCGGCCGGCTCCGTCGCCGTAGCCGGGGCGACCCCTGGGCGGGACCGAGTCGATCCGTCCGCGCCGGGGACCGGCGGCGACGCCCGCGCGCATCACTGGCTCGGGATTGTCTTGAACCTGACCTCCGCCATCGCCTACAGCACTTCGGGGTTCTGGACGCGGCTCATCCCGCTCGACCCGTGGACGATTTTGTTCTGGCGCGGGCTCTTCGCCGGGATCTTCATCGCCGGCGTTATCGTCTGGCGGTACGGTCCGAGGACGCTCGACATCGTGCGCGGCATCGGTGTCCCGGGCATCGTAGCGGCGTGCCTCTCCACGTTCGCGACGATCATGTACATCAACGCGTTCCGGCGCACCTCGGTCGCAGACGTCATGATCATGAATGCGACGACACCGTTCATCGCGGCCGTCGCGGGCTGGCTGTGGCTCAAGGTGCGGGAGAGCTGGAGCACGCTGACCGCCAGCGGGGTCGCCCTCCTCGGGACGGTCGTGATGGTCGGCGGCTCGGTGCGCGAAGGCCATCTGGCGGGCGATCTGCTGGCCTTTGGAATGGCGATGTGCATGGCAGGCATGATGTTGTTGATTCGCCGCCACCGCGAGACGCCGATGATGCCCGCCGCCTGCCTCTCCGCTCTGCTCTGCCCGCTGTTCGTGTGGCCGCTCGCGCACCCCGGCGCGGCCGCCGGCACGAACATGCTGAATCTCGTCCTCTTTGGCGTGACGCAATTCGGGTTCGGTCTCCTGCTCCTGACGCTCGGCGCGCGCCTTATCTCCGCGACGGAGACCGCGCTGATCCAGGCGGTCGAAGTGCCGCTCGGACCGCTGTGGGTGTGGTTCGCCTTTCGCGAGGTGCCGCCGGTGACGACGTGGATCGGCGGCATCATCATCATGGGCGCGGTCGCCGGGCACGTCTACATGAGCCGGCGCCCGTCCGGGCCCAACGAGGCTCCTTCGACCGCATAACACGCCGCCGGCGCGGCCGGCCGGCTACGGGTGCCCGCTCTCGTACAGCCAGCGCGCGATCAGCGCATCGGTGTCTCCCCCAAACGACTCCCGCGAGCCTTCCGACAGCACGGTACCGGTGCGCATCACGTAGACATAGTCCGCGATCTCGAGCGCCCGTTTGATGTTCTGATCGACCAGCAGTACGGCTTTACCGGCGCCCGCGAGGTTTTTGATCAGGCCGTAGATCTGGGCGGCGACGCGCGGCTCGATGCCGGCGGTTGGCTCGTCGATGAAGAACACCGTGGGATCGTACATCAGGCTGCGGGCCATCTCCAGCTGGCGTTGCTGGCCGCCGCTCAGCGTGCCGGCCGCCTGCCGGCGCTTCTCCTGCAAGATCGGAAACTGCCCGATCGCCCGCTCCACGAGCTCGTCGACACGCGCCCGCTCCCGCTTGTGCCGCCACGCGCCGAGGCGCAGGTTCCATTCGACGGTGAGGTGGGGGAAGATGCTGGGCCGCTGCGGCAGATAGGTAATCCCAAAGTCGCCCATCCGGTGCGGCATCACCCCGCGGATCGAGCGGCCCTCGAGCGTGACATCGCCCTCCGACGCCGGCAGGAATCCGAAGAGCACCTTGAGCAGCGTCGATTTCCCGGTACCGTTCGGGCCCAGTACACAGGCGATGCGCCCGCGGGACGCGGCGACCGAGACGCCGCGCAGGATGTTAATACCCGGCAGGTAGCCCGCGACCAGGCCGCGCGCGACAAGACACGCGCCGTTCGGTCCCCCGTTGGTGGCTGCGCCGGCCGCCATGCTACAGTCCCGAGTACGCCGCGAGCACGTTCTGGTCCGCGCGCACGGCGCCCGGCGGGCCGTCGGCGATCTTGCGGCCACGCGCCATCACGACCAGCCGCTTGGCGATTCTGAGAATTGACTCCATATCATGGTCGACGACGACAAACGTCCGTCCCGCCGCGTGCAGTTCCTGGATGCGCTTGATCAGCTCGTCCCGGAGGCGCGGATGAACGCCGGCGAACGGTTCGTCGAGAAATAAGACCGACGGCTCCAGCATGAGCGCCCGGCCGAGCTCGAGCAACTTCTGCTGGCCGCCCGACAGATTCTTGGCGTCCAGTCCTTCGAGGTGAATCAGGTTCAAAAAAGTGAGATACGCCCGCGCCTGCTTCGCGGCGCCGTCGCGCGTGGAGCGGGGACGCGTCAGCCCGGGCACCATCATGTTCTCGAGGACGGTCATCCGGCCGAAGAGTTGGGTCAGCTGGAACGTGCGCGCGACACCGCGCCCCGCGAACTCGTGCGCCGGCCGCGCCGCCATCGGGTGGCCGTGCACCAGCACGCGGCCGGCATTCGGGCTCAAGTGGCCGGTCAGGATGTTGATCAGCGTCGTCTTGCCGGAACCGTTCGGCCCGATCAGACCGATCAGATCTCCCGCGGAGACCGTGAAGTCGACCCCGTCGACCGCCGCGATGCCGCCGAAGTGCTTGGCCAGCCCGACGCCTTCGATGAGCACGCCGTTGGCAGCCGCATGGGACGGGCCGAGGACGGTGTCCACCGCCGGGTTCATACGGCCGATCCGCCCGGGCTGGCCTCGGTCCCGATGCCCTCCGGCGCCCCGGCGGCGGGGCGGCGCACCTCGCCGAGGCGCACAAACTGGAGCCACAGCGGCGTCAGCAGACCGTTGCGGGCGAACCGCATCGTGAGCAGGAGGACGATGCCGAAGATCTCCAGCCGCCAGATCCCGAACGCGCGCAGATACTCCTGCAGGAACTCGATGCCGATTGCGCCGCCCACGGCGGTGGGAATGCGTTCCATACCGCCGATCACCGTCATCACGACGAGTAGCGCCATCCGGTCGAGGTCCCCGATGTCGGGCGTCAGCACCGGGATGTAGTGCGCGTAAAACGTGCCGGCCAGCCCGGCGAAGCCGCTGGCGATCGCAAAGCCCAGGATGCGGAAGCGCGCCACCGCCACGCCGGACGCCGCGGCGGCCTGCTCGTCCTCGCGGATCGCCCGGAGGAACAACCCCCACCGCGAGTGCACCAGCAGGCCCATGAGGGCGAGCGACCCGGCCAGCAGACCGAACACGGTATAGAAGTACGGCAGCCTTGAGACCGTGTTGAACAGCGGCACGGTGTGCAGGCCGGTCATCCCGCGGGTCACCTCATCCTCGGTGGAGACGATGATCCGAATGATCTCCGAAAAGGCGAGCGTGAAGATCGCAAGGTAGGGGCCGGTGAGCCGCAGACAGATCCACCCGATCCCGGCGCCGATCAGGCAGCAGGCAGCGGTGCCGGCCGCCATGCCGAGCGGGACCGGAATCCCGGTGAATTGGACGAGCAGCGCGGACGTGTAGCCGCCCACCGACGCGAAGGCCACGTGCCCGAGCGAAAACAGCCCGGCGTACCCGGCGAGCAGCGACCAGCTCGACGACAGGATCGCGTAGAACATCGCGATGATGAGGACGTGCATCCAGTACGAGTTCAAGAGGTGCCCGTAACCGAGCAGCAGCCCCGCGCCGGCGACCAGGATGGCCGCGTGCAGTCCCCGCACCGGCCTACTCCATCCGCAGGTGGCGCCGGCCGAAAAAGCCCGTCGGCCGGAACATCAGCACCACCATCAGCACGAAGACTGAAAACGCGTTCGAGTAGGACAGCGCGCGCGTCATATCGGGCAGGAATGCGGTGAACAGGGCCTGCGCTTCGCCGAGCGTGATGCCGGCGATGATGCTGCCCCCCACGGACCCCATGCCGCCCAGGATGACGATGACGTACGACTGGATGTTGGGCAGCACACCCATGTCCGGCGCCACCGCGAAGATCGGCCCGATCAGTGCCCCGGCCGCGGCGGCAAGCGCCGCTCCGACCGCGTACGCAAGCGTGTTGAACCGGCGCGGGTTGATGCCCACGATCGATGCCGAATCGCGCGACTGGCTGACTGCGTCGAGGGCCTGCCCCCAGATCGTGCCGGTCATAAAGTACAGCAGGGCGAAAATCAGGAGCAGCCCGACCACGCCGGCAAACAGGCGGTCATTCGTGACGACCAAAGCCCCGATCCGGTACACGCCCGCCACGAACGACGGCGGCTTGAGCGGAAACACTCCAAAGGCAATGATCGCCGCGTTGCGCAGGAAGAACGCGAGGCCGAACGTGATGATGATCCCGTACTCGTCTTTGCGCTCGGTCCGTTCGCTGTACAGCGGCGTCAAGAACAACCGCTCCAGGATGACGCCGAGGGTGAAGACGGCCGCCATCGCGACGAACATCGCAGGAAACGGCGGGATCCCGGCGAGCGTGATCGCATAGTACGCCGTGTAGCCCCCGAGCATGTACAGATCGCCGTGCGCGAAATTGACGATCTTCAGAATCGAGAAGATGAGCGTCACGCCGACGGCCACGAGCGAGTAGATGATCCCGATGACGAGGCCGTTCGTGGCCTGAATCAGGAAATAGTCGATCATGGTCCGGCGGAGGCCACGAGACTAGAAAATAGGGGAAGGCGCGTCCTGGGACACCCTGACGGCCTTCCCCTGAACAGCTCCGTTATTCTGCCGCGTGCCGGCTTACTTCGGCTTCTGGTATGTATAAGACACGGTCGCGAGGCTCCGCGGCCAGATCACCGGCGCGTCCTCGGGCTTCTGCCCGACCTTGTCGTACTGCAGCAGGTAGAGTGGCGCATCCACGTACTGATGGTACGCCCAGTCCGGCGAGTGGCTCGTGGAGAAGGCGTACGCACCGCGCGTGCCGCTCCACTTCGAGGTCTCCAGCGCATGGATGATCGCCTTGGGGTCAGTGCTGCCCGCTCGCTTGATTGCATCGACGACGATGTACGCCGCGTCGTAGGATTCCATCGACTGCGGCGTGGTGGCGGACTTGAAGCGGCTCTCGAAGGCTGCCACAAACGCCTTGGTCTTGGCGTTCCACTTGGCCTTCGGCAGGCCGGGGTTCTCCGTCACGAGCCCGATGCCCGCCTCGCCAACGTTCTTCCAGAACGCCTCGGTGGTCGCCGGGCCGCCGGAGTTGTATGTGCCGGTCTTCGCCGACGGGGCAAACCCGAGGCTCTTCGCTTGATTCACCACTGCGAATGCGCCGGCATCCTCGCTGATCGCGACCGCGAGAAAATCGTAAGGCGGCGTGTGCGCCAGCATCCGCTGCAACTGCGCAGTGTACTCGGTCTGGTTCAAGTCCGCGCCGACGACGTCGACCTTAATGCCATGCTTTTGCAGACCGGCCACCAGAACGTCGCGGTGGCCCTCGCCGCCGTCCGTCTTCTCGTACAGGAGGAGGACGTTCTTAAAGCCCGCCGCCGCCATCCAGTCGGCATAGCGATTGGCGATGATCGCCTGGCACGGCGCGACCCGGAAGACCTCCGGGTAGCCCTTCGCCGTGATCTTGTTGGCCCACACGTCGACCGCGACGATCGGCGTGCCCGTCTTGTGGGCGACTTCCATTTCGGCGAGGAAGACGCCGCTGTGGAACTCGCCGAAGATCGCAGAGACGTGATCCTGCGCCGTTAGCCGCTCCGCGGCGGCGGTGCCCTCTTCGGGCTTCCCGCGGGTATCCGCGTCCACCAGTTTGATCGGCCGGCCGAGGACGCCGCCTTTGGCGTTGATCTCGTCGATCGCCATCTGCGCCGCGTCCAGCATCAGCTTGCCGTCTTCGTAGCCGCCGGGCGGCGAGAGCGGTCCAACCTCTCCGATCACGATCGGACTCGCCGCGCTCCAACTCATCTTGATCGGCACCAAGAGAAGCCCTGCCACCGCCAGGACGGCGAAACCGGTGATCACTCCGCGCTTCAAGACACTCATTACGTCGCGCCCCCCTTCGTCTCGAGTGCCCTGCCGTTTCCGGTCCGCTGCCATCTCCCGAGGAGTCCGTTCGGTCCGCTGTCGCGGCACCCCCTTACGCGCCGATTTCCGTCAGTGCGCCGTCGATCGCCTGCACGCCGATCTCGATCTCCTCGTCCGTCACCACCAGCGGCGGCGCCGCGAGGAAGACGTTGTAGCGGCCCATGATGTAGGCGCCGCGCTTGCGCGCTGCGCCGACGAGCGACTTCATCGGGCTCGGGCCGGCGCCGCGGCCCGTGAACGGCTCGAGCGGCTCCTTTGTCGTCCGGTCCTTCACCAGTTCGATGCCCCAGAACAGACCGAGGCCGCGCACGTCGCCGACCTTCGGGTGGCGCTCGGCCATCGTACGCAGCTTAGCCCCGAGTACCTCGCCCATTCGGCGCGCCCGCTCCACGAGACGCTCTTCCTCAAAGACCTCGATGTTGGCGAGGCCGGCCGCGCAGGCGAGCGGGTGGCCGGAATATGTGAGCCCGGCCCAGAGAACCTTGTCGTCGAAGTGGCGCGAGATCTTCTCGTTGACCAGCACGCCGCCGAGCGGTACATAGCCCGAGGTCACGCCCTTCGCAAACACGAGCATGTCCGGCGCCACGCTGGCGTGCTCGCAGACGAACCACCGGCCGGTGCGCCCAAAGCCGGTCATCACCTCGTCGAAGATCAGCGCGATGCCGTGACGGTCGCAGATCTCCCGCACGCCGGCCAGGTAGCGATCGGGGTAGATCACGAGGCCGCTCCCGCCGATCATCGCCTCGATCAGAATCGCGGCGACCGTGTTCGGTCCCTCGTACATCAGGACGGTCTCGAGATGCTCGAGCGCCGCCTCGGTCTCGCGCTCGGGCGGAACCATGAACGGGCTGCGGTACGGGTACGGCGTGAGGAAGCGCGTCACGCCGGGGATGCCGGGTTCGACCGGCCACCGGCGCGGGTCGCCGCTCAACGTGATCGCGCCGTAGGTCGCGCCGTGGTAACCGCGATAGGACACGAGCACCTTCTGCCGCCCGGTGTACAGGCGGGCCATCTTAACCGCGTTCTCGTTCGCGTCGGCGCCGCCGTTCGTGAAGAATACCTTCGGGAAGGCGCGGCCGGGTGAAATCGCGGAGAGCTTCTCGGCGAGGCGCGCGCGCGGCTCCGTCGAGAAACTGGGATTGACGAACGTAAGCCGCGCGGCCTGCCGCTGGATGCCGGCGACGATCTTTGGGTGGCTGTGTCCGGCGTTCACGTTGATCAGGCCCGAACAGAAATCGAGGATGCGGCCGCCATCCTCAGTATAGAGCCAGCAGCCCTTCGCGTGATCGATCGCAAGGGGCCCCGGACCGCCCTGTGCCTCCCATGGAATCAATACGTGCTCTCGGGTGAGTTGGGCGGTGGCTTCGGTGGCGGGAGAGGGTTTGGTGACGGCCATGGTACACCTCCGCTGAGCGACGGGCGATGCGCCGTCCATTTCACCGCCGCCTCGCGCCCTACCTGCGCAGGCGCGTGATGCCAACGTAACGAGCGGGTTAACGAGCCATGAAAACTTCGAGAGGAACGAACGTCAGTACGTGCCGTTGAGCACGTATTCGAAAATGTCGAAGTTGCGCACCACCCGAGACCGCGCCGCGTACTCGTTCGTCACGCGATGAGAAACAAGGAACGGCACCGGCTGTTCATGGAGGCTGCCGTGGGAACGGAGGCGCTCGCCGGCCAGCTGCGAGAGGTCGTGGTCGGCCGCGCGCGCGCCGATCGCGCGGCCGCGGGCGCCGATGAGCGCGATGTCCCCCTCGCGATCGAGGGGCAGCTCGAACCGTGCGGCGGCCTCCTCACGGACGAGGGCCAACTCCACCCCCGGCAGCGACCGCACGTGACGGAGCACCGCGTCCCGCGCGACCCCCGCCCTCATCAGGTGCACCCGCACGAACCCGCCGAGGGCCCCGTGGTGCCGCACGAACGGATCCGTGATCGGACAGATCACGCGCGTCGCGCCCTCGCCGAACGCCTCGTCGAGGCTGTCACCGAGATAGAGGACGTTGGGCCGTCCGTCGGGCAGCGCCATGTCGGTCATCCCGTGGTCGGCGACGACGCCCACCGTCGCGCCGAGGGTCACAAACGCCCCCAGGCGCACATCCACCTCGCGCATAAACACGTTCGCTTCGCCGGTGCCGGGCGCGTACTTGTGCTGCACGAAGTCCGAGAGCGATAGGTACATCAGGTCCGGCCGTCGCGTGCGCAGCAGCGCGATCCCCGCGTCGAGAACGAACAGCGACAGGTCCGCGCTGTACGGGTCCGGTTCGGGCCGGCCCACGAGCTCGACCACACCGGTGATCCCGTGCTCCGCCTCGGTCGTCGAAGCCGCGCGCTCCGCGGAGAACGCGATGCCGCGCAGGTCCTTGCCGAGCGCCTTGCGGAGCTTGTCCTTGGCGGTGACGGCGATCACGGCCGCGCCGGCCTGGGAGAACCGCGCGAGAATCGTCGGCGCCCGCAGGGGCGTCGCGTCGGTCATCATGACGTCGCGCCCGGTGTCCCGGTCGAGGTAGTAGTTGCCCGAGACGCCGTGCACCGCGGGCGGCGCGCCGCACACAATGGAGACGTTGTTGGGATTGGTGAACGACGGCATCGCCGACGCCGCGGTGGCCGAGAACCCCTCGCGCGCCATGTGGTCGATCGACGGAATCATCTTCGCGGCCCGCGCGGCCTCGATGTAGGACGGATCGCACCCGTCGAAGCAGACCACCACCGACGGCCGTGCTGGCCACGACAGCGTTCGCCCGTTGACCTGGACGCGCTGCCCGGATGACGCCGGCGGTCTCAGCGGCGGTCCGCCTGCGGGCGGAAGACGTCCGTGCTCAGGTACCGGAGACCGGAGTCGACGATGATCGTCGCGACGGTCGCGCCCGGACCGAGCCGCTCCGCAACCCGCAGCGACGCCACGACGTTCGCCCCGGTGGACGTGCCGGCGAAAATCGCTTCCTCCCGGGCGAGGCGGCGCGCCATTGCCTTCGCGTCATCCGTGCTCACCGTCAGGATCTCGTTCACCTCGCCGGGCTTCCACAGCGGCGGAACGAATCCGATGCCGATGCCCTCGATCTTGTGCGAGCCCGACGGCCTCCCCGAGAGCACGGCCGATTCCGCCGGCTCGACCGCGGTGACCATCACATCGGGATTTCGCCGGCGCAGCGCGTGCGCGGTGCCGTGAATGGAGTGGGCGGTGCTGACGGCGTGCACAAACGCGTCCACGCGGCCGCCGGTCTGCGCCCACAACTCCTCGCCGAGCGCGTGGTAGCCGGCCTCGCCGTCCGCGTTGTGGAGCTGGTCCGCCCACCAGTGGCCGGGCCGCCGGCTGATTTCACCGGCCGTCGCGATCATCGTCCGGATCAGCTGCTCGTTGATCTTGCCGTGGTCGCTCGGCACGTCGGTGATCTCGGCGCCGTACGCCCGCATGGTGTACCGCTTCTCGTCACTGAACGCGTCCGAGAACACGAAGTGGCTCTTGTAGCCGAGCGCCGCGCACACGAACGCGATCGAGATGCCGGTCGTCCCCGCGGTGTACTCGACCACCGTCCCGCCGGCCGGCAGCCGTCCGTCCGCGGCGGCCCGCTCGACGATCGCGCGCGCCATCCGGTCCTTCATGCTGCCGGTCGGATTGGCAGACTCGACTTTCGCCACCACGCGGCCCCCGCGCGCGGGCACGACGCGCGTGAGCTCCACGAGCGGGGTGTTGCCAATCGCGCTGAGCACGTGCGGCGCTCCCGGCGGCTCCATGCGCTTTTTGTTCAAGACGACCGCGCCGCTTCCATCTAACTCCTCCACCTAACTCTTCCACTAAAGAGAACCGTCGGACGCGCACAAAAAGGGCGCCGGGAGGGTTCGCTGTCCCCGCGCGGAAGAGGACGCTCCCATGACCGGCGCCGTTCGCGGCCTGCTCACGCTCGACGAACTACGATCGCTCGTCGCCTCCGGCGAGATCGATACGGTCATCGCCGCGTTGGTCGACATGCAGGGCCGGCTGATGGGCAAGCGCGTGACCGGCCGGTTCTTTCTCGACCAGGTCGCCGAGAGCGGGGCCCACGCCTGCAGCTACCTCCTCGGCGTGGACGTCGAGATGGAGCCCCTGCCTGGCTACCGCCTGACCAGCTGGGAGAGCGGCTACCACGACCTGCACATGCGGCCCGACTTCGGCACGCTCAGGCGCATCCCATGGCTCGAGCGCACCGCGCTCGTCCTGTGCGACCTCGCGCACGAGACCGGCGACCCGGTCGAGGAGTCGCCGCGCCAGATCCTGCGCCGTCAGGTTGAGCGCGCGCGCGCCCGCGGGTACCTCGCGATGGTCGCCTCGGAGCTCGAGTTCTACATCTTCCGCGAGTCGTACGCGAGCGCGCAGCGCAAGCAGTTCGTCAACCTCGAGCCGTACGGTCGGTACATCGAGGACTATCACATCCAGCAGGGCACGAACGAAGAGTGGTTCGTCCGCCAGCTCCGCAACGGCCTCGACGCCGCCGGCGTGCCGGTCGAGTTCAGCAAGGGCGAATGGGGCCCGGGGCAGCACGAGCTGAACCTCCGCTACTCGCAGCCCGTCGAAATGGCCGACCGCCACACGATCTTCAAGCACGGCGCCAAGGAGATCGCGGCGCTCAACGAGGTGGCGATCACCTTCATGGCCAAATGGCGCGCCGATCTTGCCGGGTCGTCCTGCCACCTCCACGCCAGCCTTTGGGACGCCGGGGGGAGCCGGAATCTCTTCTGGGAAGACGGGGCGCGACCGCTCGGCATGTCGACGCTGTTCCGCCACTTTGTCGGGGGATTGCTCGCCGGCGCGCGCGAGCTCGCGTATTTCTACGCACCGTACATCAACTCGTACAAGCGGTACATGGCCGGGACATTTGCGCCGGTCGCGGTGGTCTGGAGCCACGATAACCGAACCTGCGGGTTCCGCGTGGTGGGGCATGGAGACAGCCTGCGCGTCGAAAACCGCGTCCCCGGCGCCGACGCGAACGCCTACCTGATGTTCGCGGCGACGCTCGCGGCCGGCCTATGGGGCATCGAGCGCCGGCTGGAGCCGCCGCCGATGTTCCAAGGCGACGCCTACCGGGCGCCCGATCTGCCGCGCATCCCGCGCACGCTGCGCGACGCGGCGGCCGCCCTCGAGCGCAGCGAGATCGCACGCGAGGCGTTCGGCGACCGGGTGGTCGACCACTACCTGCACACCGCGCACCTCGAGCAAGAGGCCTACGACCGTGCCGTGACCACCTGGGAACTCGCCCGCAACTTCGAGCGCACCTGATGCGGCTCGAGGGCAAGGTCGCGCTCATCACCGGCGCCGGCAGCGGCATGGGGCGGCTCGCCGCCCAGGTGTTCGCGCGCGAGGGCGCGCGCGTCGTCCTTGCCGACGTGTCGCCGGAGGCGGGCGACGCGGCCGCCGCAGACGTCGAGCGCGCGGGCGGCAAGGCGGTCTTCGTCACCGCCGACGTGTCGCGGGAGCGGGACGTCCAAACGGTGGTGCGCCGCGGCATCGAGGCGTTCGGACGGCTCGACGTCGTCTACAACAACGCCGGCATCTTCCCGGCCGACGACGGCTCCGTCGTCGACGTGGCGGAAGCCGTGTGGGACCGCGTCATGGCCGTCAACCTCAAAGGCATCTACCTCTGCTGCAAGCACGCGATCCCGGAGTTGCTGCGCGGCGGGGGCGGCTCCGTCGTCAACGTCGCGTCGTTCGTGGCACTGGTCGGCTGCACCGTGCCGCAGGACGCATACACCGCGAGCAAAGGCGGCGTGATCGCCCTCACCAAGTCGCTCGCCGTGCAGTTCGGCCCGAAGCACGTCCGGACAAACGCGATCGCCCCCGGCCCGATCGAGACGCCGCTCCTGATGTCGTGGCTGCTCACGAACCCGGCTGAGAAGAAGAAGCGCCTCGACCGCATCCCGGCCGGGCGCTTCGGGCGGCCCGAGGACATCGTCAACATGGCGCTCTACCTCGCGTCGGACGAGGCGGCCTGGGTGAACGGCGCCGTCATGGTGGTGGACGGCGGCATTACGTCCAACTACTTTTAAGGCATGCTGCACATCCGAAGTGCGTCCCCGGCCGACGCCGAGGCGATCGCGCGTATCTATAATGAAGGCATCGAGGACCGCATCGCGACCTTCGAGACCCGGCCGAGAAGTGCGGACGACGTGCGGGGCTGGTTCGACGGCCGGCACCCCATCGTCGTCGCGGAAGACGGCGGCCGGGTGCTGGCGTTCGGCGCGACGTCGACGTACCGGCCGCGCGACTGCTACGCCGGGATCGCGGAGTTCTCGGTGTACGTCGCGCGGGAGGCGCGCGGGCGCGGTGCGGGGCGGGCGGTCATGGACGGGCTGATCGCCCAATCGGAGCGCGCGGGGTTCTGGAAGCTCGTCTCGCGGGTGTTTCCGCAGAACACCGCGAGCCTGCGGCTCCTGAAATCGGTGGGCTTTCGCGAGGTCGGGCGCTACGAGAAGCACGGCAAGCTCGACGGCGTCTGGCTCGACGTGGTGATCGTGGAGCGCCTGTTGCCGGCCAACGTACGCTAGGCGCGAAACCTCGCCGGGACCGGCGGCGCAAAAGGAGGACGTGATGCCCGGCTGGACGACATACCCCGAAGGAGCCGCGCCGGCCAAGGTGCAGTCGCTCGCCGAGCAGATCGAGCGCGACGGCGGCCACGTGCTCAGCGCCTACCGCGAACCCATCGGCGAGCACTGGCAGATCTTCTGCCTGCTGCCGACCGACAAGGTGGAGGCGACGCCGTACCAGCGCGATCTCTCGCCGACCCACGTGAAGCGCCTCCAAGCCGTGGTCAAGAAACTCGACCGTGCGGTCGACCCCATCGTGGTCATGTCTCCGGAGCCCGGCACGTACTGGACGCCGAACGGCAATCACCGGCGCGAAGTCATGCGCAAGCTAAAAGCGGAGATGATTCCCGCGATCGTCGTGCCGGAGGCCGACGTGGCCTTCCAGATCCTGGCGCTCAACACGGAGAAGGCCCACAATCTGAAGGACAAGGCGCTCGAGGTCATCCGGATGTACCGGGGCCTCGTCGAGCAGGAGCCCTCGAATGGAGAAGACGACTACGCGTTCCAGTTCGAGGCGGCGTACTACATCACGCTCGGGCTGCTCTACGAGAAGAACAAGCGGTTCGCGGGCGGCGCGTTCGCGCCGATCCTCCGCCGCGTCGATGGGTTTCTCAAGGGCAACTTCCCGAAGACGCTGGCCCAGCGCGAGGAGCGCGCGGCGCTCGTGATGCAGGCCGACGAGGCGCTCGCCGGCGTGGTGGAGCGCCTCAAGAAGCGCGGCCTCCGGCACCCCTACGTCAAGAACTTCGTCCTCGCGCGCACAACGCCGCTCACCCGCGCCCGCAAGACGCTGCCGAGCTTCGATCAAACGTTCAAGAAACTCGTCTCCAACATCGACGAGTTCGACATCTCGAAGGTTCGCTACGAGGACATCCAGCGCGCGGCGATCATGTCCGCCCCGGCCGCGACGTAGACAGGCTATCCCGCCCGCCGATCTTCACTTGAGGCCGTAGGCGACGAGCGTGTGCGCCGCGCCGACATAGACGCGGCCGCCGTACACGGCCGGCGTGATGAACCGGTGCGTCCGGCCCGGCGCGTCGGCGTCGGGCGACGCGTAGAGCGGCGCGCCCGTCCTCGCGTCGAGCGCGTGCAGCACTCCCGCCCCTGTGTCTAGCACCCACACAATGCCGTCTGCGGCCGATCCGGTCACGGCCGGCGCGCCGGGGTCGCGCATCGACGGGCTGCACCACGCGACGTCGAGTACTGAGGCACGGGTCTGCGCCGACACGCCGAGTTTGAGCGCCACGACGCCGCCGGTGCCCCTGCACGGCTCCGGTTGGGCGCCACCGCCCGTACCGGGCAGGTAGACGAAGCGGCCGACCGCGCCGCCGTCCCAGTAAGCGCCCGCGGAGAAGATCCGGCCGTTGCCGTGCCGGCAGTCCCCGAAGACGCAGCGGCTGTAGAGGCCCTCGCCGCTCACGCCGTCTCCTTTGGCTACACCGCCCATGTTGTCGCGGTTGACGAGATAGACGACGCCCTGCTTGCCGGCGGCCACTACCAGGTGCGGCGTCGCGGTCCCCGGCTGGTCGGGCAGCACGATCGGCGTGAGCGAACCGAGATCGGTATCGCCGTCGTTCAGCGACACGTAGTTGCTCGGCATGAAGAAGTCGCGCGACGAGCCGGAGAATCGAAGCGACGGCGTGGTCTCGAGTCGCAGCACGGCCTCGCCGTAATCGACTCTGCCGCCCGAATCGCTGTTGCCGGTGCCGGCGTACAACCGGCCGTCGGAGTCGGCCGCAATCCCGCCGTGCGCCCAGATGCCGGCCATCCGTGTGGTGGGCGTGGCGTACGCCTCTTGCCGGGCCGGCGACGCGACGGGAACGCCGACCACCCAGCCGTGATAGTCGCCGCAGTCGCCCCAGTAGCCGCCGAAAGGCACATAGACGACGCCGTGCAGAAATGTCAGCGCCCCGCGCTGCTGCTGCGGCCGGACGTCGAACTTCAGGCCGTTGGACGCGGGCGGGTCGATCGTCACCGGCCAGCCCTGCCGCACGGCGCCGGTATCGAGGCTGAGGGCGGCGATCCGGTACGAACGCGTGCGGCCGCCGTCCGGCGTCGTCTGCGCGACGGCGAAGAGCACACCAGAAGCACGGTCAACGACGGGCGTACCCGTGATACCGGCCGGATCGATGTTGCCGCACGGCAGGCTGGCCCGCGGCACCGGGGTGCCGAGCGAGACCGGGCCCCAGATGCGGGCCCCGCTCGCGGCGTCGAAGGCGTAGACGGCGTCGTGCTCCGTCGCCATGTAGACGACCGTGCGCGACTCTCCGCGGACGGTCACACCTGGGACGACGATCGGCGACGCATACACGTCGCCGTCGACGGGTTCGCTCCACAGGCGGCGCAGCGACCGCGCGCGGACGGCCTCCGGTGTGAGAACGCGCTCGCCCGGATTCCATCCGGTGCGCGCCTGGTCGTAGTGAAAGGTCTGAATGCCCGCCGGAAGATCCGGCGCGGCGGGGACGGCCGGCGGTACGACGCCGAACGCGGTCAGAAGAAGGGCGGCGAGGGGTACGAGGAACCGAGGGACCGATCGTGAACGCTTAGCCACCACACGCACCTCCGGACGGTCCGCCGGCGGGGAAAGGTCAGGTCTGGCGAGAGCGATGCGCATGCCCACCGGGTCGCGAGAGGGCCGGCTTCCCGCCAGGCCCGGCGTGCTCGGCCGCGTCGGCCGGACGTGCCTGCGCGCCGCCCAACGGTTCATCAGACACGGCGATTTTTTCCCCGCCGCGGCCATCAGCTACTACGCCATCTTCTCAATGCTGCCGCTGGCCATCCTGCTGCTCGTCAGCCTTCAGCTCATCTTCAATGTGCCGGACGCAAACCTCAGCAGGGGCATGGGCCGGCTCTTCGGCGGGCTCACCGACACCGACATCCTGCTGCAGACCGTTCGCACCGCGTACACTCAGCACGCACGGCTCGGATGGTTCGGAGGCATTGCGCTGATCGCGGCGGCGGCCGGCGTGTTCAGCGCCGTTCAGGTCGCCCTCAACCGCGTCTGGGAGGTACCCGGGCGGCACTTCCACTTCCAATTCCTGCTCGGCGTGGTGATGATGGCGACGTCCCTGCTCGTGTTTCTCGGGATGCTGCTCCTCATCTTCAATACCATGCGATTCCTGCGCGTCAGCGAGGTCGGCGCCCTGCTGGGCCACCCGCGCCTGCCGCGCAGCGGCCCGCTGAGCGGACTGTCGATCACGACCGGGGTGGCCCAGTTCGTCGTCTTCTGGGTCGGCTACCGCATGCTGGGAAACGTCCGCATTCGCTGGCGCGACGCGTGGGTCGGCGCGCTGGTCGGGGCGATTCTGTGGCATATGATCGCGTTCGGTCTCGGCTGGTACCTCACGGTCATGTCGGACTACTCGACCCTGTACCACCAGGTCGAAGCGATCATGGTGCTGATCGTCTGGGTGTACGCCCTCGCCTGCTGCTTCCTGTTCGGCGCGGAGTTCGTCGCCGAGTGGACACCGTACCCGCACGTCATTCGCGAGGTAGGCGAGCCGCACGCGGCGCCGTCCTCGGCCCAGGAACGGGTGACCGCCGGAAGTTGAAGTGAACGAGGGGCCCCGGCCCGGGCCCCTCGTGTTCCTGCCTGCGACTCTCGGCGGCGTCTACGCCCGCGCGGTCACCGTCTTGTACACCGGCGTGAGCCAGTGCCGGTACTCCGGCACGCGACCTTCCGCAACCGAGAAGTAGACTTCCTGGAGCTTGCGGGTCAGCGGCCCCGGCCGGCCGGACCCGATCGCATAGTGGTCGATTGTGTTGACCGGTGTGACTTCGGCGCCGCTGCCGCAGAAGAACGCTTCGTCCGCGATGTACAGCTCCGTCCGGTCGATCTCGCGCTCCTCCACCGGAATCCGCAGCACGTCCCGCGCGAGCTCCAGCACCGTCGTGCGTGTGATGGACTCGAGGATGTTCGCGGTAATCGGCGGCGTGACGAGCCGTCCGCCGCGGATCATCATGAAGCACGAACCCGGGCCCTCCGACACCTTGGCGCGCTCGTTCAGCATGATCGGCGAGCCGTTGAAACCGTTGAGGCGCGATTCCGTCCACGCGAAGCGTGAGTTATGGTAGTTCGCGCCGGACTTGACGCGCGGCGGCACGGAGTTGTCCGAGATGCGGGTCCAGCTGCTGATGCACGAATCGCACCCGTCGGTGACGCCCTTCGAATGCGGGGCCAGCCGCGGAACGATGAACCCGCCGGTCGGCTCCTTGCCCGCGTTGGCGGAGCTGCTGTGCTCCTCTTCGCCGACGTACAGGGTGAGGCGGAACCATACCGTCCCCCGGTACTTGTTCGCGCGGATGACGTCGATCTCGGCCTCGGTCAGCTCGTCGGCCGACCACGGAATCGGCATGCGCATGATCTTCGCCGAGTTCCACAGCCGCGCCATATGGTCGGCGTTCCGGAAGATGTAGAGTTCACGCTCGTCGTTGTTCCAGTACGCGCGGACGCCCTCGAAGATGTTGGCGCCGCGGAGCACCGTCGCCGTCGAGACGTGGACCGTCGCGTCCGCCCAAGGCACGATCTTGCCGTCAAACCACACGAACTCCGCCCGATCTCCCATCGACTCACCTCATCCAATTGTTCCGGATTCTCCCACTATAGCGCTTTTGCGGGATGGGCGCACGCGCTCCTTCGCGTCAGCCGAGGGTCCCGCCGCCGAGATCGAGATCCTGCACCTCGTCGAGCAGATGCGCCCACAGATCGCCGACCTTTGCGAGGCGGTCAAACACGGTCTCGATCGTCCACTGCAGCGGATCGAACCCGGCGTCGAGCTCGTCCCACGTCACCGGCACGCTGACCGCCGCCTCCGGAATCGGCCGCAGGCTGTAGACGCCCGCGATCGTCTTGCCGCGCACATTCTGGTTGTAATCGAGAAACACTTTGCCCACCCGCTGGTCCACGGCCCACGCGGTCGTGAGCTCGCCGGGATGCTGTCCCGTCAACCATTCGGCCAGCGTCCTCGCGAATGCGTGCGTCTGTGCGTACCGGTAGCGTCGCCGAATCGGCACGAACACGTGCAGGCCGGTCTTGCCGGAGGTCTTTAGGAACGACGTGAGCCCGAGGCCGGCCAGCGCGTCTCGCACCCAGAGCCCCGCGCGCCGCGCCGCGGCGAAGCCGGACCGGCTGTAGTCGGGATCCTTCTCGCCGTGTCGCACCACGGGTTTTTGGCCCTTTGGAAAGAGAAACGGGTCGATGTCAAACACGACGACGTCTGGATAGTTGAGCACGCTCGCCCCGATCCCCGCTTCCGATCCGCCAAAGGTCGCGGCTGGCCGCCGCGGGCTCCGTCCGCCCGGCTCACGGGCAGAGAGCGGCGTCACGCGCGAAAACCACGCGTGCATCTCGATACAACCCATTTGCGCGAGCCAGAGCAACAGCTGTTCGTCCGCGCCGACGATCATCCGGATATCGCGATCGCCTTGGTCGGACCAGATACGCTCCGTCCGCACGAACGACGGCACGTCGGGGATGTCCTTCTGGAAGAAGTCGTCGCCGTGGATGCCGTTGGGCCACCGGCGCAACGTGAGCGGCCGGTCCCTGAGGTGCGGCGTGATGTACGGCGCGATGCGCCGATAGTACTCGATAACGTCACCCTTCGTGTAGCCTTTTTCGGGGAAGAACACCTTGTCGAGGTTCGTGAAAGCGATCTCGGCCGCGGCTCGGCGCGCGGCGCTGCGCGGCGCGGCAACGGTCTCGCGCGGCGGCGGAACGCCGTTCGCCACGTCTCGCGCATCCGGGCGATCGAGGCGCGCGTCCTTCGCCGCGATGTCATCCCGGACGCGCAAAAAGACGGGGAACCGCAGCATCCCCTCCGGCGTCCACTCAGCGTACTCCACCTCAACGACAACCTCAGGGCGGACCCACGTGATCCGGTCCGGGATCTGCGGCCGCGTCGCGAACGGAGGCGCCTGCGTTTCGAGGGGCGCGAGCAGCCGCCGAAACTGGTCGAGATCGGCTTCCGAGAAGCCGCCGCCGGCCTGCCCGATGTGCACGAGCTGCCCTGCTTCACTAAACTGCCCCAACACGAGTGCGCCGAACGACGTCGCACGGCCGCCGCGCCCTTTGGTCAATCCGCCCACGACAGCCTCAAGGGTGCGACGGATCTTCACCTTGACCCAGTCGGCGCTCCGAACGCCCGGCCGGTACGGACTCGAGGCCTTCTTGGCCATGATGCCTTCGAACCCGAGGCGGCCCGCGGCTTCGAACAGCGCCAGTCCACGCTCCTCGACCACGTCGGCCTTGATGAGGCCCGCGGGCAGCGTGAGCCCGTCGAGCGCGGCGCGCCGCTCCGAAAACGGGCGGCCGCGGAGGTCGCGTCCGTCGAGAAAGAGGCAATCGAACAGGGCGTAAGCCACGTGGACGTCGCCAGACTGCGGGCGCTCGCCTGAGGCGGCGTCGAGGTGCAGCCGCTGCTGCAGCCGGTGAAAGCTGGGCCGGCCCTCGTCGTCGGGCGCGAAGATCTCACCGTCAAGGATCGCGCTGTGCACGTCGAGATCCGCGAGCGCGTCTACGATCTCAGGGAACTGCGCGTTGACCCGGCGGAGGCTGCGGCCGTACAGCACGATTTCCTGGGCGGCCCCTTCGCGACGGAGAAACGCGAGCGCCCGCACGCCGTCCCACTTCACCTCGAACAGCCATCCCCGCCGGTCGAACGGCCTCTTCGCCGGCTCTGCCAGCATCGGCTTGAACGGCTTCGGCAGCGGGTCCGTGCCGGGCTTGGCGCGCCCCTTTGCCCCCACGCGCGTCTTCTCGCCGCCGCCGCCTTTCGGGAACGCGGGCAAAAGATCCGCCGTCGCGGTGCCGATGCCGCGGGCCCGCGACTGCGGAGGCCCGGATGTCCAGCGGGCGCCGCGGTCGCCGGCGATCTCTTCGATCATCCGCCCGCTCGCGACGGACGGCCGGCCGGCGGGGACGAAGCCAGGCTGCGCGTATTGGTCCCTGCCCTTGAACAGCAGCCAGTCCTTGCCGTCGTTGCGCTTCGTCCGAACGAAGTGGAACTCGCCCCGCAGCCGCTCGCCGTCCATATCGAGCGTCAGCTTGCCGGCCTCGAACGCGGCAACGGGGTCGCCTTCGCGGCAGGAGTACGTTCCACGGTCCCACAACAGGACGGTGCCGGCGCCGTAGTTGCCGGGCGGGATCACGCCCTCGAAGCCGCCGTATTCTATAGGATGATCCTCGACAAGGACGGCGAGCCGCTTCTCGGCCGGGTCGAGCGACGGCCCTTTCGGCACCGCCCAGGAGCGCAGCACGCCGGCCATCTCGAGCCGCAGGTCCCAGTGCAGGCGCGTCGCGTGGTGCTCCTGAACGACGAACCGGGGACGAACCTCGCCGCCCGCGCTCTTCCGAGGGCGCCCGGCGCGCTCGTTGCCGCTCGGCTCCGGCGTCTGGTCGAAGCGCCGCTTCCGGCGGTACGCCTCGAGGGTCACCCGCGCGCCGCCACAAGAGCCATCAGCCGTTCGGCGTACCCGACGGCCTCCGGGCCCGTGTCGTGGGTGAAGTAGCAGAAGACCGGGCTGAGATCGGGCACGGCGGCGAGGTGGTCCGCCCACGTCGCCAACTGCTCATCCGTGTACCGCAGCCGGTGCAGCCGGTAGTAGCCCCAGGCGGCGGTGTGCACGAGCGGATCGGACGAGTCGTCGTCCTCGGCGATACAGAGCGCGGCCCGGTACGTCCGCAGCGTGTCGTACACCGCGTTATCGCGCCACGTCTCGTGCCGGAACTCGAACACCACGTACGGCAGCGGCGGCAGACCCGCGAGAAACTGCTGGAGCAGCGGTAGATCGCGCTTGAACGTCGGCGGAAACTGAAACAGCACCGGTCCGAGGCGGGGCCCGAGGAGGCTCACGCGCTCGTACAGCCAGCGCACGTTGTCGTCGACGTCGCGAAGGCGCCTCATGTGCGTGATGCTGCGGTGCGCCTTGATCGTGAACCGGAACGACTCCGGCGTCTGGTCCTTCCACGCCTCGAACGTCTCCGCGGCCGGCATACGGTAGAACGAGGCGTTGATCTCGACGGTCGGGAGACGGGTCGCGTAGAACGAGAGAAAGCGGTCGGCCGCCAGGTCGGCGGGGTAGAACCCGCCCTTCCATTCCTTGAACCCGAACCCGGAGGTGCCGGCCATCATCCGGACCGGCTGCGCCCGCGGCGGCGACGCCATCCGGCTCAACCCTCCGTGCGCATCAAGAGGCCGAGTTCGCGCGCGACCCACATCACACGGGCGAATACCCCCGCGGCGATCCCGAACAGCACCGCGTTGAGACCGAGGGCGCCGGCGACGTCGCCCCAGGGCACCGGGCGGCCGCTCAGCACCGCGCGCATCCCCTCGAAGGCGTAGGTCGTCGGCAGCGCCCACGCGATCCGCTGTAACGCCGCGGGCAGGATCGTCACCGGATAGAAGACCGCGGAAAACGGCTGAAAGAGAAACGCGACGGCCCACGCCAGCACCTCGGCGCCCTGCCCGTACCGGAGGATCAGCGCGGTCGTGATGATTCCCATTCCCCACGCCGACAGAATCAAGTTGGCGGCGAACGGCAGCAGGCCGAGCGCGAACGGGAAGATGTTGAACGCGTAGAGCGCCCACGCGATCGCCGACATCAACAGGGCGATCACGGCAACCTTCATCATCCCAAGGATCATCGTCGCGCCGAGAAACTCCGCGGTGCTCACCGGGCTGACGAACACGTTCACGAGGTTGCGCGTCCAGATGTCCTCGAGGAACGAGACCGAGATCGCCTGCTGCACCCGGAAAAAGATGTCCCACAGGATCAGCGCGCCGAGCAGGTAGGCGATCGCCAGCGCCCCGCCGCCGCGGAGACGGGCCACGTACACACTCAGGAAACCCCACAGCAGCAGATCAAGCACCGGCCAATACACGATCTCGAGCGACCGGATGGCGCTGCGGCGGTAGAGGTACAGCTGCCGCAGCAGCAGGCCCGACATGCGGCCAATGTTGAAGCTGGCCACCCGAGGCGGCCGCCTGACCGCGGCGACAGCGCTCACGCCGGCGCCCCCTCGCGCGCGAGATCGAGGAACATCTGCTCGAGCGTCTCCTCGTCGAATTGCCGGAGTACCTCACCAGGCGGGCCGTCGGCGATGATCCGCCCGTGGTGCAGGAACAGGATGCGGTCGCTCAGCCGCTCGACCTCCTGCATGTTGTGCGAAGTGTAGAAGATCGTCATCCGGCGCTCGGCCCGGATCGCCCGCAGCGCCTCGCGCACGCGGTCGGCCCCGTCCGGGTCGAGGCTGGCCGTGGGCTCGTCGAGGAAGAGCACCTCTGGATCGTTGAGCAGCGCCTTGACGAGCCCGAACCGAGTGCCTTCGCCCGACGAGAGCTGGCCGGTGCGCCGTTTCCACATGCCGGCGAGGCCCATTCGCTCAAGCAGCCGTTCCAGTTCGGCGCGCGGCTTGCGCACGCCGTAGAGCCGCGAAAAGACGGCCAAGTTCTCGCCGACCGTCAGATTCCCCGGCAGCGAGACGTAGGGGGATGTGAAGTTGACGCGCGCGAGAATCGCCTGACGCGCCGCCGGCATCGGAAGACCGAGAATCTCGACCTCCCCGCGCGTCGGCCGCAACAGCCCGAGCAGCATGCCGATCGTCGTCGTCTTGCCGGCGCCGTTTGGGCCCAGGAACCCAACGATCGCGCCCGCCGGCACGGCAAACGAGATGTCATCGACGACAACGGAGCCGCCGAAGCGCTTGGTAAGGTGGCTGGCGACGATCACCCCGGTCTCGGGGCCGGGGGAGATGGTGCGGATCACGGCTGCATTATACACTGGTGGACTGTGACCGTCCCCGAACGCCACATCCGTCGCGGCCAGGTCTACGCGCTCGCCGCGATCGTAATCTGGAGCACGAACTTCATCATCGGCCGGGAACTGCGCGACGCGCTCACGCCCGGCACGATCGCCGCGTTCCGCGCGCTGGTGGCCGGCGTCCCGATGGGCGTCTGGATCCTCGCGAGGCGCGGATGGCCGGCGGAGGGCCGCCGCCAGATCGGACCGATGGTGGGCCTCGGTCTGCTCGGCATCGTCACGAGCCAGTACATGACGTACCTGGCCCTGCATTGGAGCCTCGCGACCAACGTGATCATCCTCAACGCCGCGAGTCCGCTCGTCACCGCGACGATCGCGGTCCTCGTCGGCGCGGCCCCGTTCTCGCCGGGGCTTTTCCGCGGCCTCGCGATCTCGGTGGCCGGCGCCTTTCTCGTGACGGCGTTCGGCGCCACGGGCGGCGCCCGGCTCGAGGCCGACCCCGGCGCGCTGCTCGTGATCGCCACGATGGTGACCTGGGGCTTCTATAACCTCGGCGTGCAGCGCTTGAGCCTCACGCTGTCACCGCTCGTGGTCACGTCGGGGGCGATGCTGGCCGGCTCGCCGTTCCTGATCGGGGTGGTGGCGCTCGAGCACCCGCCGCATCTGTGGGCCGCGGTCGTGGCGCACCTGCCGGTGCTGGTCTATCTGGCGGTCGGCCCGTCCGCCGTCGCCTACGCCTGCTGGAGCGCCGCGGTGCGGGACCTCGGGGCGGACTATGCGATGCTGTTCAACAACCTGCTGCCGGTCTTTGGAATGGTGCTCGGCGCCACCGTGTTGCATGAGCGGATCGCGCTCGTGCAGATCGGCGCCTCCGCGCTGATCATCGCCGGAATCCTGATCGCGTTCCGGTCGCTCACCGCCGGCGCGCGGTCGGGCGCGGCGGCCTAAGCCGCCGTGCGGGTCATCGTCGCGAGCATTTCACGCGACCGCGGTCCGCGACGTCCTAGCCATACGATCGCTTTCGGATCCACTGCGGCGCTGCGCGTGCAGCACTCCGCGGACAGGAAGCCCAGCAGCTCTTTCAGCGTCTCCGTCCCCGCCGCGTAGCGGAGGAACGTCCCTCCCGCCGCACCGTCACGAGGCCCTCGTTGCGCAGCTTCTCGAAATGGTGCGAGAGCGTGGAGGCGGGGATGTCGAGCTCCGCCTGGATCCCGTCCGGATGGGCCGCCAGGAGCAGCCGGACGATGCGCAGACGCGGTTCGGTGCCGATCGCGGCAAACATGTCCGCGCAGCGGGCGACGCCGTCGATCAAGCCGGTACGACCGCGTCCGCCTCGATCTCGACCAGCATCGCGGGGTCGACCAAGCGGCTCACGACGACGAGGGTACTCGCCGGCCGGATGTCGCGGAACACCTCGCCGTGGGCCCGGCCGACCGCTTCCCAATCGGCGGCGTTGGTGATAAAGATTCGCGTCCGGACCACGTGCTCGTAGCCGCACCCGAGCCCGCGCAGCGCCGTCCCGATGTTCTTCAAGATCTGGACGGCCTGCGCGCCCGCATCCCCCGCCCCGACGATCTTACCGCCGGCGTCCGTCGCTGTGGTCCCCGCCACGTACACCGACTGCCCGATCCGGACGGCGCGGGAGTACCCGACCACCGGTTCCCACGGCGTGCCCGACGAATAATTGCGGCGCTCCACGCCCCACCCCCCTTATCGCGTAATCGGTATCCGGTCGAACGCGAGGAACGAGTAGTCGATGTTCTCGGCCCGCACGCCGCACTGGCGCAGCATCGCCATGACCTGCGCTCGGTGGTGCACCTCGTGCAACGCCATGTGGAGGGTGATCTCGGCGGCCGTCGTGCGGACGCGGGCCGGACCGAACTGCGAAATGAATTCGACCGTCCGCGCCGGATCGCCGATCGACCTGATCGCCGCGGCGGTGCGGGTCGTCTGCGCCTGCCACGCGCGTTCGAGCGGCTCGAGCTCGGGGATCCGCTCCGGCGTGAACGGACTGTCGCCGAGCGGGAAATCGCGGCCGGCCAGGCGCTCCACGTACGCCCACTCGGCGGCCGCGATGTGAAGCAGCGTTGCGCGCATGGAGCCGAGGCCGATCGGAAAGGACTGCGCGTAGACGCCGCGCTGCTCCCGCTCGAGGTCGCGCACCCATTCGAGCAGATGCCGGCGCGCGGCGGCGAGGTAGTCGAACACTCGAGGCATGTCGAGCTCCAACAGCGCACCCCCACACCACGACTGGACGATCCGTTCGATGCGATCACGCGCGCGTCCCGTAGACACCGTTTCAGACCGTCCATAGGAACACGCGTAATACACAAAACGGAGGAGCGTTTCCGCCCGTCCCCGAAGGCGATTAATCGGGCGCGCTCGGCCTCCGCACATCCACGAGACACCTGCCGGGCCCGCCGAAGGAGGTCGGCGCGCGCAATGGACACCCGCGATGTCGAACTGCTGATTCCTGGCCCGATCCCGGTCTCCAAGCAGGTCCTCGAAGTTATGAGCCACCAGGTCGAGCAGCATTACGGCCCGGATTGGATGCCGTTCTATGAGACGTTCATCGCGCGGCTGCGCCGGGTGTTCGCGAGCGCCGGAACGGTCTATCCGATACCCGCCTCAGGCAGTGGCGGCCTCGACGCGGTGATCGGCAGTCTCGTAGGGGTGGACGGCAAGATCGGCGTCATCACGAACGGCTTCTTCGGCGACCGTGTCGTGGAAATCGCTCGCGCATACTCCTCCAACGTCGAGGTCCTGGAGGTCCCCTGGGACCGGGCGGCCGATCCGGACGACGTACGCCGGTGGGCACGGACGCACAAGCTGCCGTTGATCGCGGTGGTCCACAGCGACACGGCGACCGGTGTGCTGAACCCCGTCCAGGAGATCGCCGCGGCGGTGCGGCCGGAGGGGGCGGCCGTCGCCGTCGACGCCGTCTCGTCGCTCGGCGGGGCGCCGGTGGAGACCGACAAGTGGGGGCTCGCCGCGGTCTCCACCGCGTCGCAGAAGTGCCTCGAGAGTCCGCCGGGGCTGGCGCCGGTCGCGATCACCAGGTTGGGATGGGAGGTCATCGACCGTCAGCCCAACTCCCGCGGCTGGTATCTCAACCTCCGCACGTGGCGGCGGTTCGAGCGCGAGTGGGGCGCGCACCACCCGTACCCCGTGACGATCCCGAGCAACCTGATCCGCGCGCTCGATCGGGCGCTCCAACTCATCCTCGACGAAGGGCTCGAGAAGCGCTTCGAGCGGCACCGGCGTGCCCAGGCCGCGCTCCGCGAAGGGCTCGAGCGGATCGGGTTCACGCCGGCCGTCGAGGCGAAGTGGGCGTCGCCGACGGTGACCGTCGCCTACCCGCCGGCCGGGGTGGACGCCAACGCCGTCATCCGCAACATGCGTACGCGGGGACTTGCGATCTCCGGCGGCCTTGCGAAGCTGTCCGGCAAGGTGATCCGCGTCGGCCATCTCGGAACGCAGGCGCATCCGGAGCTGATGCGCCGGGTCGTCGACGCGCTCGAGGCGTCGGTGCGGGAAGGCGCGGCCGCGAAGCGCTAGGCCAACCCGCGGTTTCAAGATTTCGGCTCACCGGCCGCGCGCCCGGGGGGCGCGCGGCCGGCGCGTTGATCAGGATGAGGTGTCGCGCCGCGTCCAGGGCGCCAGCCGGTGCTCGGACCATTTCACGAACTCGGTCACCGCAACGCCGAAGAGCGAGACGAAGATCGCGAGCGCCAATACCTTGGCCGTGGCCAGCCGGTTGCCGAAATTCACCACCATGTAGCCGAGGCCCACGATCGCCAGGAACATCTCCGCGGTAATCATGCCGACGATCGCGTGCCCGAGCGCAAGCCGGATGCCGGCGATGATGAACGGGATCGAACCCGGCAGGTAAACGTCACGGAACATTTCCAGCGGGCCGGCCAGAAACGCCCGCGCGGTCTCCGTGTACTCGTCGCGCATCGACCGCACACCGGCGAACGTGTTCACAACCAGCGGGAAGTACGACACGACGAAGATGTACGCGATCCTCGCCTCGGTGCCCACCCCGAACCAAATGATGAAGAGCGGAATCAGCATGATCTTCGGCGTGACGTAGAGCGCGTCGAGGAACGGCCCGATCGCGCGCTCGACCGGCCGCGAGACGCCGGCCAGGAAGCCGAGCACGATGCCGGTGGGAATGGCGAGGCCGAGGCCGATCAGCAGCGACTGGATGCTGGTCGCGAACGCGTTCGCCAGATTGTCGCGCGCGAACAGGTCCCAGAAGGCCCCGAAGACGGCGGCGGGGCCGGGCAGCAGGAGCGGCGGATAGAAGCGCGACAGCACCTGCCAGACGGCCAGAAAGACGGCGATCGAGCCCGCCGTCGGCAGCCAGACCGCGGCGGAGATCGGCACCCGTACCGCGGGCCGCCCCGCGCCGGCGGCCCACCGCGGTGGTTCGGAAGCGGCCGCGGTCGCAGCGCTTGGCGTTTGGGTCGCGTCGTTCACGTCGCCGCTCCCATGACGAGCGCCTTGATCTCGGCGCGCAGCCGCGTGAACTCCGAAGTGGCGTAGACGTCGTGCGCCCAGCGCGGCGATGGGAGCCGCGGCTCCACCTCGAGCGTCACGCGGCCCGGCCGCGGCGAGAACACGAGCACCCGGTCGCAGAGGTAGAGCGCCTCGTCGATATTATGCGTGACGAGCACCATCATCTTGGGCGTCTGGGCCTGGATCCGCAGCAGCTCCTCGCGCAGGCGTTCCGCGGTCTGATAGTCAAGGGCGCCGAACGGCTCGTCGAGGAGCAGCAGCGTCGGGTTGATGGCGAGCGCGCGCGCGAGGCCGACGCGCTGCTGCATCCCGCCGGACAGCTGGTGCGGGAAGTACCGCTCGAAGCCGGCGAGGCCGACCATGGTGATGAGCCGTTCCGCCCGCGCGCGGCGTTCCGGCGCGGGCACGCGCTGCATCTGGAGGCCGAACTCCACGTTGGCGAGCACGGTCCGCCACGGGAACAGGTTGAACAGCTGGAAGACGATGCCGATGTCGGGCCGCGGCCGGGTCACCGGCGAACCGTTCAGGACCGCTGCGCCGTCGTCCGGGGAGTCGAGCCCGGCCAGGATCTTCAGCAGCGTGGTCTTGCCGCAGCCGCTCGGGCCGATGATGCCGACGATCCGCTCGGGCGCGACGTCGAAGCTGATCTCCTGAAGCACATGTAGACCGCCGGATCCGCCGCCGTTTGCGCGGCCCCCGGGCGACCTCCGAAACGCCTTTGAGACCCGCTCGACGCGCAGCCCGTCCATGCTCGGCCCCGGCTACCGGCGCCCGACCTTCGCGAGCGCGGCGTCCTGAATGTCGAACGCCGCCACTTCGCCCGGCGCCGGAATCTTCGTCAGATCGCCGGTCGCCTTCGCGATCTCGAAGGTCGAGTTGAGGGCCGCCGGCGTGAGGCCGCCGTTGATCGGGAAGATCTCGTCTTGAATGTAGCGGTCGTAGGCCCACTCGATCACATCACGCGGCAGCGGCTCCAACCCCGGCCACCGCGCACGGAGGGCCTCGTCGATGAAGGGAATCTTATTATGCGCCCAGCGGTTGGCTTCGATCTGCGCCTCGGCGGCGGCGAGCACAGCGTCACGGTGCGCCGCGATATATGACTGGTCGGCCATCCAGACGGCCACGAGGAACCCGGGCACCGCCTTCGCGACCGAGATGTTTTCGAGGACGTGAAACCCGCCCTTCTTGATCAGTTCATACGCGTAGTCGTAGCCGAGCCATGCGGCGTCGGCCCGCCCCGACTCCAGCGCCGCGGCGCGGGCACCGGTCGCGCCGACGCGCGCCATCGTGACGCGGAGGCGTTCGGGTGTGGTGTTGCGGGTCTCGAGCAGGCGCCGAAAGAGGATGTCGGTCGGCGAGCCCGGTGATGAGATCGCGACCGTGCGGCCGGACAGGTCGTTGATTGTGTTGACGCCCTGCCGCGCGATCAGCACCCAGTCGAGCGTGGCCCACGCGACGGCGAACATCCGGGTGGGCGCGCCCTGCTCTGTCGCGTGCGCGGCGCCGACGGGGGTCGCAATCGCGAAGTCGAGCGCGCGCCCGGCCATCGCCTGGATGATCGCCCCGTCCGACTGGAAGTGATGCCACTCGACCCGGTAGCCGGCCCGGCTCAGCATCTCGCCGGCCATGAACTCCGGGAGGCTGGCGAGCCGCGGCGAGATCGCACCAATGCGGAGAACCGCCGGCGCGGCCGCCGAGACCGCGGAGCCGCCGGGGTACAGCAGCGCGGCAAGGACGGCCGCGGCGACGGCCGAGCGGATTCGAGCGAGCGGCATGACGTCCGTCCTCCAAGGAGATGCCATGGTGGGAAACTCGCGCCACCCTATTTCGGGACCGGCCGCGATATCCTGCCGCGGCGGCTATCCGGGCCGCGGGCGGTACACTTCGATCGCCGGCGCGAACGGCACCTCGTCGTCAAGCGGAAACATCGGCCGCCGGCAGACCTTGTGGCCAAGCGACCGGAGGTCCGCGCTCGTTGAGCCGGGCGCGTCGACATTGAAGTCCTTCTCCGCCCATTGGTCAAACATGTGCCACTCGCAGTACGGTGACTTGACCACGATGAGGTGGTAGGCCCGCGGGTCGCGGCCGTGCGCGAAAAACATCGCCCGGTCGAACAGACTGACCGACCGGCTCAGCACGACGATCGTGATGTTGCCCGCCAGCAGCACGGCGCTCGGCCCGGCGTCCAGCGCACTACCGCTCGTCTCCAGCTTCGCGCGGCCCGACGAAAGCAGGTCGACGGTCGCGGTCACCTCCACCGGGACGAAGCGCTTGTCCAGCGCGCCGCCCAACCGCACCCGGATCGTCCGTCCGACGCCCGCGCGGTGCGCCTCGGCCGCGGCCTGTGGGTCGACGATCGGCACGAGCACCGGCCGCTCGTACCCGGCCCCGAGCAGCGCCGCGAGAATCACGTTGCTGTCGCCTGTCGCCCCGGAGGACGTCGCGTCGGCCGCGTCGGTGAAGATCACGGGGCCCGCCATCTGCCGTGCCTCGGCGATGGCGCGGTCGAGCGGAATGAGCTTGGCCTGCATCCGGAAACGGTTGAGCCAAAACGCCTGCGCGAGGCGCACCGCCTCCGCGGAGGCCAACGCCCCATCGTCATCCGCGACCACGACGGTCTGGCTGCACAGCTCCGGCACGTCGGTGAACGGGTTGCCGATCATCACCGCGGCCGCGAGTGCCCGGCCCTCGCCCTCGAGCCGCTGCGCCTCGCGGATGACATCGCCGTAGCAGCCGGTCTTCGTGAGCAGCTCTTCGCCACGCACGAGCGCGGGAATCGCCACCCGCGCGATCACGGGCCGGAGGCGTTCGTCCAGGACCCGGAGCAGCAGCCGGGCGGCGCGCGCGCCGGTACCGGCGAAGTCGACGTGCGGGTACGTGTGGTACGCCGTCAACCCGTCGATCTGCCGCAGCATGCGCGCCGTGAGCACGCCGTGCAGGTCGAGCGAGATCACGATCGGCACGTCCGGCCCCGCGGCCTCGCGCACGCGCTCGAGGAGAAAGCCCTCCGGATCGAGCTCGCCGTTCGCGCCCATCGCTCCGTGCATCGACACGTAGACGGCGTCGGCCTCCGGGATCCGCGCGACAACCTCCGTGACGAATTCGTTCGAGAGCCGCGCCCATCCGCGCCGGGACAAGAGACCGGCGCTGCCGGCGCGCGCGCTATAGACGGGCACGGCCTCAACGTCCGGCCGCCCGGCGAAGACCGCGAGCGCGCCGCCGACCGCGGTGTTGCGGCCGCTCTGCTCGAAGATCTCGCGCCCGTGGCGGACGCTGAAGTCGTCGTACTCGCTCGGCACCGGGTTGAACGATGAGATCTCCTGCATACACTCCGCGATTAGAATCTTGGGCGTCGGCCGGGCTCCTCGTTCTGCGGCGCGGATGCGGGCGCGGATCGCCCGTTACTGCACGTGATGTGGATCCACCGCGTCCCGCAGGCCGTCGCCCACGTAGTTGATGGCGATCACCGTCAGAAAAATCATGAGGCCCGGATACACGGCGGTCCACGGCGCGCTCGTCATCTGGTCCTGCGCGGCGTTCAGCATGTTGCCCCAGGTCGGCGTCGGCGGCTGCACCCCAAATCCGAGGAAGCTCAGGCCCGACTCCGTGATGATCGAGCTGGCCACCCGCAGCGTCGCGGCGACGATAATCGGCCCGAGACTATTCGGCAGCACGTGCCGGGCGATGATCCGCCCGTTGCGGACGCCGAGCCCGCGCGCCGCCTCGACGAATGTCGCTTCCCGCAGGGACAGGAACGTCGCCCGTACCAGCCGCGCGACCGGCATCCACGAGGTTACGGCGATCACCAGCACGATCGGCAGCACCCCGGCGCCGCGGAGCAGCGGCAGCGAGAGGTTGCGCAAGACGAGCGCCAGCACGATCAAGACGAACAGCTGCGGGAACGACAGCACGAGGTCGGTCAACCGCATCAGCACGTTGTCGACCCAACCGCCGTAAAAGCCGGCGGCCGCGCCGACCGCTGTGCCGAGCGTCACCGCGAGCGCCATCGCCGCGACGCCGATGGTGAGCGACACGCGGCCGCCGTACAGGATGCGGGTGAGCAGGTCCCGGCCGAGGTCGTCCGTCCCCATCGGATGCGTCCACGTCGGTGCGGCCAACCGGTGGTCGAGGTCCGAGGCCTGTGGATCGTACGGCGATGCCAGCCGGGGCGCCGCCGACGCCAGCGCGAAGGCAGTGATCACGGTAAAGCCGGCCAGCGCCATCCGATGGCGCCGGAAGCGGTCCCACGCCATCCGGGCGGCGCTGCGGTGCCGGCGCCGCCCGAGATCCGCTGCGGCGGGCGACGCGGCACCGTCCAGGGTCACGGCGGGAAGCGGTCCCCCGCTCATCCGTACCTGATGCGTGGGTCGAGATACGCGTAGCCGACATCCGCCGCCAGATTCGAGAGCACGATGAGCGCCGCGGTGATCATCACGATGCTCATCAACAGCGCGTAGTCGAACCGCAGCGCGGAGTCGTAGAAGAGCCGGCCCATCCCCGGCCAGCTGAAGATCGTTTCGGTAAACAGCGCCCCGCCGAACAGCACCGGCAGATCGAGCGCAATGATTGTGACGACGGGCAGGGCGGCGTTCTTGAGCGCGTGCCCCCAGATTACGCGCCGGCCGCTCGCGCCTTTCGAACGCGCCGTGCGAATGTAGTCGGCGTGCAGCACCTCGATCATGCTGGCGCGGACGTAGCGCACGATCGCCGCGCAGTTGGCGAGCGTCAGCATCGCGACCGGCAGGATGAGGTGCGTGATCCGGTCGCCGGCCGAGAACGGCTCGCCGATCGTGTACATGCCGCCTGCCGGCAGCAGCGGCAGGTGCGTCAGCGGGTTCCGCAGCGTGACGTGAAAGACGATGATCAGGATCAGCCCGAACCAGAAGATCGGAATCGACTGGCCCATGAACGCGACCGTCGTCGTCGCGTGGTCGAAGACCGAATACCGCCGCACCGCGGACAGCGTCCCGGCCGGCACCGCGATCGCCAGCGTGACGAGGTACTGGATCCCGATCAGGTAGACGGTGTTCGGAAACCGCTCGCCGATCTCCACCAGCACCGGCCGCTTCGTGACGAGCGAGTAGCCCCAGTCGCCGTGGACGACCGCGCCGAGCCATCGCAAATACCGCACGTAGATCGGCTGGTTGAGGCCGAGCTCCGCCTCGATCCGGGCGATGTCCTCCGATGTAAGGCGCGGGTTGTTTTCGTACGCCGCGGTCGGCCCGCCCGGCACGATGTTGATCAGGAAGAAAACCGCCACGCTGACGAGCAGCAGCAGCGGCACCGCCTGCAGCAGGCGCCGGGCCAGGTACCGGATCACCGGCCTACGCGGTCAACGGTCTCGCCGCCACCCGGCGCACCCGTGACCGCGGCTCAGCGCGGCACGGACCACGTCTGCGCGTTCCAGGCCAGGCCCTCCCAGACGTTCGTGACCCAGCCCTGCAGCCGATCGCGGTAGGCGGCCATCGTGCTGCGGCTGTAGAGATAGATGTGCGGGCGATCGGCCACGAGCTGGCGCATCGCGTCGCAATAGGCGGCCTTCCGCACGCTGATGTCCGGCGACGAGGCCGCCTTCTTGACGTCCGCGTCCACTTGGGGGCTGGCGTAGCGCGCGTAGTTGAATCCGTCGCCGCCGTTCTGCGCGGTCGGCATCTTCCACGACGCGAAGTACCCCTCGACCTGCGACTGCGGGTCGATGTCCGGATTGGTCGTGTACATCACAACGTCGAAATGCCCGTGCTTCCGGAATGCGCCGCTCGCCCACGACCCGAAGAGCACGGGCGACGGCACGTTCTCAATGTAGAACTCGAGGCCGATCGCTTTCATGTATTGGATAATCAACTGCTCCGCCTCTTCACGCAGTTTATTGCCGGTCGTGGTTTGCAGTTTCAGGCGAAGCCGCGTGCCGTCCTTGGCGTACCGCGCGCCCTTCGCGACGCGGATGCCATCGGCCCCCGGCATCCACCCGGCCTCTTGAAGCAGCGCCCGCGCCCGCGACGGGTTGTACGTACTGACCGGCGTGTCGCACTCCGCCCACCCGATGTGCAGCTCGTTCGTGCCGACGGCCGCCAGGCCGTACAGCAGCTTGCTCGTGATCTCCCGCTTGTTGATGCCCAGCTCGATCGCCTCGCGCACGCGGGGGTCGCCCAGGATCGGGTGCGGGTGTTCCTTCACCGCCGCCGCGTCGGGGCCGTCGAGGGACGGATCGGCGAAATTCACGACGAGACGCTCGGCCCCCGGCCCCGGGGCGGACGAGATCTTGACCCCGGAGGCGCCCTTAAGCTCCGGGACATCGGACTCGATGAGGTCCCATACCACGTCGACGTCGCCGGTCTTGATCAGCTGCTTGCCGACTTCGCGGCTCGGCACGATGCGGATGATCACGCGATCGAGATAGGGCTGATCCTTTCCTCGGTAGTGCGGATTCCGAACCAGCGTGATGTGGTCGCCGGAGGCCCATTCCATGACCATGAACGGCCCGGTCCCGACGGGTTTGCGATTGTACGCCCACTTCGTCATGTTGGCCGGGTCGCCGGTGGCGTGCCGTGGAAGAATGGCGCCGAAACGCGAGAGAAACGGCGCGTATAGCTGCTTGTAGCGCACCACCACGGTCTGCGGGTTGGGACAGTCGACGCTTTGGATCTGATCGTACCCGCTGGTGTAGATGGCGCCGCTTTTCGGCGTTGTGAGTACCTGCCACGTGAACTTGACGTCGTCGCAGGTCATCGCCTGGCCGTCAGACCACTGCACGCCGAGCCGCAGATGATAGGTGATCGTCTTCCCGTCCGGCGAGACCCCGCCGTTCTTCTGATCGGGAACCTCGGCGGCCAGCTGAGGGATGTACTTTCCGTCCGGTCCGACGCGGAGGAGGCCTTCAACCGTGAGGATCGTGACCTCGAAGGCCGCGGTCTGCGACGCGATCAGCGGGTTGAGCAGCTCCGGCTCCTGGTAGAGCGCAATCGTGACCGACCCGCCGCGCGGCGGCTGCTGGGAGACGGCGGGCTGCGCGATCAGCGCGACGACCGCCGCGATGACAAGCCAGACCAGAACCGCGCTGTTGCAGCGCTTCATGGAGAATCCACCCCCCTCAGGGACGGCACGGTTCCTTGAGCGCGGAACCTGCGATGCCCGCGCTGAACGAGAAGTCTACGTCCGACGCCCAGGCGATCATGCCGACGACGGCGTTCGCCCCGTTGAGCACGGGCGAGCCGCTGCTGCCGGGACGCGGCGAATACATCGACGAAATTGTCAACAACGGCGTGCCGTCCGATGCCGTTGCCAGCCCCTTGACGACGCCGTGCGCCGTCCACTGTTCCCACGGCGTGAGCTGTACCCGATCCTGAATTAAACCGTAGCCGGGGACGTGCACCAGCTCCCCCGGGAAGGGATCCGACCCCAACGGTAAGACCGGAAAGACCGGAAGCCGGCCGAGGTGCTCGGTAAACTCGGGGCCACCGGAAAACCGGAGCACCTTGCGCGCCCCGGCGATCCTCGACGGTGCGACCTTGACTTGGGCGACGTCGCGGCCGGGGACGGTCTCGGCCGGCTTCCCGTCCGATGTGGACGACACGGACAGATTGCTCGCGCACACGACGGACGCGCTGTAGAACTCCCGGCCGTACAGAGCAATCAACTGGTAATGCGCGGCATCGCTTCGGGCGCGGTGCACGACGTGACTATTGGTCAGCGCGGTACCGTCCCCCGCGGTAAAGAACGCCGTACCCATGGTGACAAGGGTGCCCGTCGAGGTGGCGATCGTCGCGAGCAGAAACACCGCCGGATTCGGGGGGTCCGCCGCGCCGAGTGAGTTGGGCGCGGCCGATCCCACAAGCGCGGCCACCACCACAACCGATACCACCGCACGCCGCATCGACCCTCCCACCCGCGAGTCGGATCGCCGTCTCTGGCTACGGAATCAACAGCACCTTCCCCGCGGTGGCACGGCTCGCGAGGGCCGTTTGCGCCTCGGCCGCCTGGGTCAGCCGATAGGTCCGGTCAATCCGGACCTTGAGCCGGCCGGCCGCGACCCATCCCAGCACGTCGCCTGCGCGCTTCGTCAAGTCTTCCCGCGTCGCGATGTAGTCGCGCATGGTGGGCCGGGTCAGGAACAGCGAGCCCTTTTGGTTGAGGAGTTGGGGGTCGACCGGGGCGACGGCTCCGCTCGACTGCCCGAAGAGCACGAGGTAGCCGCGGGGAGCGAGGCAGTTCATGCTCTTGTCGAACGTGTCCTTGCCGACCGAGTCGTACACAACCTGCACGCCGCGCCCGCCCGTGAGGCGCTTCGTCTCCGCCTCGAAGTCCTGCCGCGAGTACAAGATGACCTCGTCGGCGCCGGCTTGACGCGCCAGCGCGGCCTTCGCCTCGGTCGACACCGTGCCGATGATCTTGGCACCGCGCATCTTGGCGATCTGCGTCAGCAGCAGGCCCACTCCGCCGGCCGCGGCGTGGAGGAGCGCCGTATCCGCCCGTCCGAGCGGGTACGTCACGTGCGTGAGGTAGTGGGCGGTCATGCCCTGAAGCATCGCCGCCGCGGCGGTCTTGGAGTCGACGTCCTCCGGAATTTTCACGAGGCGCGCCGCCGGCCCGACGGCGTACGTCGCGTAGGCGCCGGACACGTTGGCATACGCGACGCGGTCGCCCGGTTTCAGGTCGGTGACCTCGCGGCCGACAGCCTCGACCACCCCCGCGCCCTCGCTGCCGACTGTAAACGGCACCTGCATCTTGTAGGCACCTGAGCGTTGATAGATGTCAACGAAATTGACGCCCGCAGCCTCGACGCGCACGAGCGCCTCCGCGGGACCGGGGGCCGGCGTGGACAGTTCCTCGACCCGGAGGACTTCGGGCCCCCCCTGTTGGTGCACGCGGACGGCGTTCATCGGCGTCGCTCCTCGCTCACGGCATCGGCGCGTCGGGCTAGGACAGGTGGAACACGACCATCTTCGTCTCCGTCATCTCCTGCACGGCGTACTTGGGGCCTTCCTTCCCGAAGCCACTCTCCTTGAGGCCGCCGTACGGCATCAGATCGACGCGCCATTGCGGTCCCCAGTTGATGTGGATGTTGCCCGATTCGACCTCGCGGGCGAACTTCATCGCCCAGTTGACGTTCTGGGTAAAGACGCCGGCCGAGAGTCCGTAGTTGCTGTCGTTCGCCATCGCGATCGCGTCGTCGATCGTCTCCGCCGGGGTCACGCCGACCGCCGGACCGAACAGCTCGCTGCGGGAGATCTTCATCTCCGGCTTCACATCGGCAAGGATCGTCGGCGCATAGACGGCCCCCCGGCGCTCCCCGCCGGTCACGAGGCGCGCGCCCGCCGCGACCGCCTCCTTGACCCACGACTCGACCCGCTGGGCGTCCGACTCGCGGACCATCGGGCCCATCTTGACGCCTTCCTGCAGCGGATTGCCGGTGCTGATCGCGGACACCTTTGCTTTCAGCGCGTTGATGAAGTCGCCGTAGATCGGCTTGAGCGGGATGACGCGCTGCGTGCTGATGCAGACCTGCCCGGCGTTTGCGTAACCGGTCGCGGCGATCGCCGCGGCGACCTTCTCGAGATCGGCGTCGGGCATGATGATCGCCGGCGCGTTGCTGCCGAGCTCCATCGTCACTTTCTTGAGACCGGCGGTCTTGCAGATCCGCTCGCCGACGTCACGGCTGCCGGTGAACGTGATCTTGCGCACCCGCGGATCGGCGCACAGCTTGTCCCCGATCTCGCCGCCGCTGCCGGTCAGGCACTGAATGCCCTCGGCCGGCATGCCGGCGTCGAGCAAGACCTGAGTCAGCTTGAGCGCGGAGAGCGGCGTGTCGGTCGCGGGTTTGAGGATCACCGCGTTGCCGCCGGCGATCGCCGGCCCGACCTTGTGCGAGACCAGGTGCAGCGGGAAGTTGAACGGGCTGATGCCGACCACCACGCCGCAGGGCACGCGCAGCGTGAAGCCCATCTGCGTGGCGTTGGTCACGCCGGGCGCCCCGTCGAGGGGCACGACCTCGCTGCCGAGCCGCTTGGCCTCCTCCGCGGAAAGCACCAGGATCTCCGTCGCGCGCGCAACCTCGACACGGGATTCGGCGAGAATCTTGCCTTCCTCGAGCGTGATCGTCTTGGCGAAGTCGTCTGTGCGCGCGGTCAGGAGCTCCGCGGCCTTCTTGAGGATCTGCGCCCGTTGGTAGCCGCTGAGCGCCCGCATCGCCTTCGCCCCGCGCACCGCGGTCTGCAGCGCGCGCTCGACGTCGTCCGCGTCCCCTTTCGGCACCGTGTCGACCGTCGAGCCGTCAAACGGGTTGATGACGGGGACGGTCTGCCGCTTGTCGATCCATTCCGTGCCGACGTACATCTTCATGGCAGTCCTCCTCTGACGCGCCGCTCAGTGCGCGCTACGGGATGTCTTCCCGGCCGTGATCCACGCGTTCCTTGTAGAACTGGAGTATCGTCGCCCGATCGAACGCATCCATCTGCAGCCGCCAGTCCCACGCCAGCACCGCGTAGGGGTGCGGCATGTTGGGGTACGGCACGATCACGAGTTTGACGTTGCCGTACTTGCTCTTCGGAAAGTCTTTGAGCATCTTGTCGAACTCGGCGACCTGCTCTGGCGTCGCGGGCGGCTTGTACAGCAGCGCGATGTAGCCGTGCTCGAGGCTGTGCACCCAGAAGCCGGTCTGCAGGCCGTTCGGGTAGAACCCGGCCGGTGCCGGGAACGGATAGTGCGGACCGGACGCGGGCGGGTCGGCCCTGTACTTGACTACCGTCCCCACGGCGACGTGGTCGAAGCCCTCGTCGGGCAGTTGTTGGCCGAGCATCGGGCCGGCCGGTGCCTGCGCGTGCTTCGACGCGAGCGCCCACCAGACGCCGCCCGCCGCAAGGACCAGGACGATCGCCGCGATCCACCAGACGGAGGACCGTCCGGACCGCGCGGACGCCGCCGGGCTCTCGGCGTCGCCGGATCGGCGGGCGGCGCGGCGCTCCGCGCGGGAGACATGTGGGGGACTCTGCGACAGCGTCGTCACTCCTTTGAAGGCACTGACGGCTCCGGTCTCGGTGCGGTGCGCTTCCATATTACTATGCCGGGGCCGTCGCGCGGACGGCGGCGTCGAGGCGTCGTGCGCTGCGCCGGCAATTGTGAATGGCTCACGCCGTTCGAGGGATCAAAGAGGCAGTCCTGCCCCCCGTTCTGCCTCACCCGAGTGTAGTTTATGAGGGTTATCATCCTGTCCGGGGTAAATACGCGGCACGATCCATGAAATGCCAATCGAACGAGGGGGTAGCTGCAATGCGCCGTCTCACGAGCTATGTGCTCGCGCTGGCCGCCGTTGTCGCGATGGTCACGGCCGCCGCGGCACAGGGCTCGGCCGTCATCCCGGGGAAAGCGATCGGCGACTACCAACTCGGACAGACGCTGGATCCGCTGGTTACCACCCTCGGCCCGCTGCATTCGTCCGACGACTTACCGTCCGGCACCCTGACCGGCTACTATTGGCCGCTCAGACGGATCGGCCTCATCGCCGAGAAAGACACCAAGAGGATCGTTGCGCTCGTCGTGTCGCTCGACGACAGCTACAAGACGGATCGCGGCATCACGGTCGGCGCCGACATCAACTCGCTGCGTGCCGCGTACGGGAAGGAAGACTCGGTCGACGAACACCAGGACGACAGCACGTACGTCTATGACAAAATCGGAATCGCGTTTGTCGTGGACAACGGCGGCGCGCTGGACCAGCGGGTGTCGCTGATGTACGTCTTCCCACCGGGGCGCTACGGCTCGATCTTCACAAAAGGCCAGTAGCACTCCCCGAGACCGCCAACTCGCCGGCCGCCGACGCGGCGGGTTCGCCACGACGGCGCTGTCTGGTCCACGCTTGTGGAGGCTGGACGGCGCCGCGTATTTTGCTAATAGAGGCCGCCGTTCACATCCAGGATCGCCCCGTGGACGTGGCGGGCGCGGTCCGAAGCCGCGAAAGCGATCACCTCCGCGATGTCCTCCGGCCGGGCGATCCGGCGAAGTGGGGTACGGTCGACCATCTCGCGGCGCTTCGCCTCGTCGGTGTACCGATCGAGGAGATCGGTCTCCGTCGGACCCGGACAGACGCAGTTGACGCGGACGCCGGTCCCCGCCAGTTCCGAGGCGAGGTGGCGCGTCATTCCGATCAGTCCGTACTTCGAGCAAGTGTAGTGGACGCCGTTGATGAGGCTCAGCCGGCGGCCGGCGATCGACGAGACGAAGACGAGCGCCCCGTCGCGCCGCGACAGCATCGAGGGCAGCAACGCCTGCGCGCACCATAAGGCGCCCTTGAGATTGACGTCGAGCACGCGGTCCCAGCGTTCTTCCGTAATCTCCAGCACCGGATCCGGGAATCCGATGCCGGCGTTGGACACCAGCACGTCCACCCTTCCGAACTCGCGGAGCGCAGCGGCGGCCATGGCGCGGACCGCGGCCTGATCCGCAACGTTCGCGGCGACCGCGAGGGCCCGTCCGCCGGCCGCCGTCACCGCGGCGGCGGTCT
>DATEGA010000234.1:0-9584 GCA_035280345.1 bacterium
GGCCGCCCCGGCCAAGATTACGATCGTGGCGACCGAAAACTTTTACGGTGACGTGATCGGCCAGATCGCGGGCGATCATGTGTCGATCACGAGCATCATCAGCGATCCGAACGCCGATCCGCACACGTACGAAAGCAGCACGCGGGACATGGCGGCGATCGGCCGGGCGCGCCTCGTCGTGATCAACGGCCTCGGGTACGACGGCTTCATGTCGAAACTGATCAAAGCGACGCCGAACCCGGACCGCGTGGTCATGGTTGTGTCGGAGGTCACCGGCAGGCAACAACTCAACTGGCACCTGTGGTACGACCCCACGATGATGCAGGCGTTCGCGCACATCGTCGCCGCGTTTCTTGTGAAGATCGACCCGCCGAACGCGAAGTCGTACCAAAACCGGCTGCGGCTCTTCGACACTTCCTATAAGCCGCTTTCGGCCAAGGTCGCGGAAATGCGCGCGACGCATCCGGGCACGGTTGTCGGCTCGACCGAGCCGATCTTCATCAACATGGCCGCCGCGCTCAACTGGAAGATCGCGACGTCTTCGGTGTTTATGAAAGCCATCGAGGACGGCGGGGATCCGCCGGCCCGGGCGATCGCCGAGATGCAGGACCAAATTCACAAGCGCCAGATCAAGGTGCTGATCTACAACGTCCAGACGATCAGCCCCGTCACCGAGCGGATTCGAAAGGACGCCGCGGCGGCCGGCGTACCGGTGGTGGGCGTTTCCGAGACGCTGCCGCCCGGGCTCGACTACCAGCATTGGATGCGCAAACAATTGAACGAAGTCGAAGCGGCGGTCAACAAGTAGGAATGCCAGGCGGGCCGGCGGGAGGCAACGGCGCGGCGGTGGCCGCGGAAACGGCGACGCTGGCGCTGGGCCCGCGCCGGCTCTGGGAACGTCTCACGTTCACCGTACCGCGCGGCGAATTTCTCGTCGTGCTCGGCCCAAACGGCGCCGGCAAGACATCGCTGCTTCGCGTCCTGCTCGGCCTTCAGCGGCTAACATCCGGGATGGTGCGCGTCGACGGGCGCGCGCCGCGCCGCGGCGATCCGAACGTGGGCTACGTGGCCCAACACCGAGCGATCGACCCCGATCTGCCGGTGTTGGGCCGCGACCTCGTCGGCTTTGGCCTCGACGGGCACCGCTGGGGGCCCGCGTTCAGAAGCGTCGACGCGAAGGCGCGCATCAACGAAGCGCTCGACCTCGTCGGGGCGCGATCCTACGCGGACGCCCCGGTCGGCCGGCTCTCCGGAGGGGAGCAGCAGCGGCTGCGGGTGGCGCAGGCGCTCGTGTCAGGACCGGGATTGCTGCTGTGCGATGAGCCGCTGCAGAGTCTCGACCTCTACTACCAGCGGGTCGTCACCGAGCTGATTTCGGACTGGAACCGCCGCCGCGGGGCGACCGTCGTCTTCGTCACGCACGACATCAACCCGGTGCTACCGTTCTCCAACCGCGTCCTGCTCCTGGCGCCACATCGGTGGGCGCTGGGCAGTGTCGACGACGTGCTATCCGCGGACACACTCAGCCGGCTCTACGACGCGCCGGTCGAGGTGCTGCGCCATGCCGGCCGGCTGGTGATCCTCGGAGCCGACCTGGGCGCCCACGAAGCGCCGCACGAGTACGCTGGCGTCGGTGACAAGAGATGACGCCGAGCTCGATTTGGGGTTACGCCTTCGTCCATAACGCCCTGCTCGTCGGCGCGATCACCGCGACGGTAGCCGGCATCGTCGCCCCGTTCGTGACGATGCGCAACCAGGGGTTCGCCGTACACGGCCTCGCGGAAATGTCGTTCGCGGGAGCGGCCGGCGCGCTGCTCTTCCGGCTGCCGGCCCCGGTCGGCGTCCTCGGAGCGAGCTTCCTCGGGGCGATCGGCTTTGGCATGCTCGGGGTCAGGCTGCGCGAACGCGACCTCGCGATCGGCAGCGTGCTGGCATTTGGAACCGGCTGCGGCGTCCTGTTCCTCACCCTGTACAAAGCCTACGCGACCGAGGCCTTCAACATCCTCTTCGGCTCGATCCTCGCCGTCAGCACCGACGACGTAACCCGCACGGCCGTGGTAGGAATAATTGCGCTCGCGGCGCTCGCGGTGATCGGCCGGCCGCTGCGCTTTGCGAGCATCGACCCCGAGGTCGCCGACGCGCGCGGCGTTCCGGTCCGGCTGCTCTCCACCCTGTTCCTACTCGTGCTTGCGCTCGCCGTCACCGTCACCGTGCAGGTCATCGGCGTCCTGTTGGTCCTGACGCTGCTGATCGCGCCGGCCGGGACCGCCCAGCGCCTTACTCTGAACCCCGTCCGTGTCACGGTGTACAGTACGCTGATCGCGGTGGGCGCCACGCTGGGCGGAACCGTCTGCGCGGTACTCACATCATTGCCCGTCAGTTTCTTCGTGCCCGCCTTGAGCCTGGGTGCCTACCTGCTGGCACGGTGGCTCGGTCCGGTTGAGCGGCATCCCGGAACCGCGCGCGGGACCGTCTAAGAGGTGCAGCACATCGTCGGCTTCGCGCAAGGGACACGAAACACATGTTCGGGGTCCCACTCTTCACAACAACCGCACAATATGAAGGTTTCCGACGGGAAAAATAGGAGCGGGTGGGGGAGCAAGCGAGAGGAGGTAACGAAAATGCTTGTTGCGCTGCTTCTGCTCGCCGGACTGGCGATGTGGGCAACTGGTCACCTGATTATTCAGTAACGAACCATCGCGGTCGTTGCGACCGCAGGGGCCCGCGGTGCCCGACAGGCCGCGGGCTCCACTATTTGGGACCAGAACACCGCCGCGCTGGCGGGCTACTGCAACGTAGCGGAGTATTGCGCCACCTATCTCAGGCGCTCCGCCGCGCGAGCGCGTCCGACACGGTGTCGAACAGCGGGATCGCCGTTCCGAGCCCGGCGACCTCGATTAGGCGGCGAACCATCGAACCGGCCGGCGCAACGGCGGCGAGCCGGACCCGCGAAGCCGCGAGCCGCTGCTGGGCGCGCAGCAACGCGCGCACGCCCTGGCTGTCGAAGTACGAGACGCCGTCGAGCACAACAACAATGAGCCCCTGAGCGTCCGCGGCGACGCGTTCCAGCGCCTCCAGAAACCGCACGGCGTTGGAGAGATCCAGGTCTCCGCTCGGCGTCACGACCGGGGTGCCGTCTTCCGTCCGGACGTCGATCCGTGCCGCGCCGAGGGCTTCGGCCTGCGGCGCCGGTCCCCCGCTCTCGTGTACCTCAATAAGCGGCGCGACGCGGGCGACGGCATCCTCCCCGGGCGCGGCAGCCGGCTTCGTCGGTCGCTCCGGCCTCCCGGAGCCCGCCGGTGCCGGCGAACCGGCTACGGGCGGGGCCGATTCGATCTTGACCGCGTGCGCCGGCTGCAGGCGTATGGTGAGGCGGACGATCGTGCCGTTCTCGCCGGTGACGACGTGCATGCCGTCGGTTAGGGCCCGCATCAAGTTGAACCCGCGGCCGCCGGGATTGTCGGGACGGTCGGGCCGCCAGCGGCCCGTGTCTTCGACCTCGATCCGCAGCACCGAGTCCTCGCGGAAGGCACGAAGGTGGACGGTGCCGGTAGCCGCCCCATACGCGTGCTCGACGACGTTGTTCACGGCTTCGCCGACGGCCACGTTGAGATCGAACGACCGGCGCTGGTCGAGGCCCACGCCGGTGGAGAGCTGCGTCACCGCCTGCCGCACAAGACGCAGGCTCGACGGCTCGGCCGGCAGCGTAACGTCGAGCCGGTCCACCGGGCCCGGCTCGAGCGCGAGCGCGACGATGGCCACGTCGTCACGGGCTTGGCTCCCCGACAGCATGCGATCGAGAATACGATGCGCGGGATCGGATGACCCGGCAGGCTGCTCCGCCTGCACCGCCGTGACCAGCGCCGCGTGTCCGGCCGCGGCGTCCCGGCCGAACTCGATTAGACCATCGGTGTAGAGCACGAGCAGCGACCCGGGCGCCAGCTGCACGGTCCACGTCGCCGGCGCGCCGGCGCCGAGGAATCCGAGCGGCAGCCCGCCGGAACTCAGCGTGACGACACGCGAGCCATCGGCGACGATCGGACCGGGATGGCCCGCCGCGGCGTACATGAACGTCATGACCAACGGATCGTAGATCCCCACGATCGCCGTCGTCATGCCTTCCTGGCGGTTCAGGGCCAGGACGTGGTTGGCGAGCGACAACACCTTGGTGGGCTCGTGGCCCTCCAACGCGGCGGTCCTGATCGCCTGGCGGACTTGGCCCATGATCACCGCGGCTTGAAGGCCGTGGCCGACCACGTCGCCGATGGCGACGCACAACCGGCCGTCGCTCAGCCGGAAAACGTCGTACCAGTCGCCGCCGACGTCCGACGCCCGCGTCGCTGCCAGGTACGCCGCGTCGACACGGATGCCGGGCACCTGCGGCACGTCGGCCGGCAGGAGCGCGCGCTGCAGCGTGGTCGCGACCTGGTGCTCGCGCGCGTAGAGGCGCGCCCGCTCGACGGCCTGGGCGCACTGCACGCCCAAGCTGAGCATGAACTCCAACTCCTCGGGCGAAAACCGCCGCTCCTCAACCCAGTTCGCGTACATCGCGCCGATCGCCCGGCCGTGCAGCATCAGCGGGATCGCGGCGCGCGCGCCCCGCCGCATCGGATCGACCGGCGGCTCGGCCTCGTGGTACCGGGTCCGAAAGACCTCCCACGACGCAAACCAGACAACGCGCTCACTGCGCATCGCATCGAGGAGCGGAAGGATTCGTTCGGGCTCGCGCCACCAGCGCTCGTTGAGTTCGGGCGAGTAACCGCGCACGGCGACGGCGACGAGCTTCTCTGCCTCGTCCTCGGCGAGGCACAGCGCGGCCGCCAACGCGCCGAATTCGTCCGCGATCTGCCGCAGCGTGAGGTCGCCCACCTGCTCGGGCGTGAGCGCCTCGGAGAGCGCCCCGGTGAACGCCTGCAGCCGTCCGATCCGGCGCGCGACCTGCTCCGCCGTGCGCCGGGCCGCGGCCTCGGCCTCATGCAGGCGGGCGTTGCCCACGGCGAGGGCGGCCCGGTGGGCGATCTGCTCGGCAAACCCCTGATCTTCGGATCCGTACCGCCGCCCCGATTCCGCGGTGATCAGGCTCAGCTGTCCGATGATGCGGCCGCCGGCGCCGAGCGGCACCGCGATCGAGGACCGGAGGCCCAGCCCGCGGAGGGTGGCCAGCGCGCCCGGGTCCGACACCGCCTGCATGAGCAGTTCGTCCCGAATCTCCTCGAGCAACTCCGCGCGCCCGGTGTTGATGACCCGCCACCGGCCCTGCCGGGCCCGCGGATCCGCAGCGGTTTGCTCTTGAAGCCGCCGGGCGAGCGCCACCTTGGCGGGATCGCGGTGCATCACCGTCACGCTCTGCAGTTCGCCCGCGTCGTCGACGAGGTCGATGGCGCACCAGTCGGCGAGCCGCGGGACGATCAGCGCGGCGATGCCCTGCAGCAGGCTCTCGACCGAAAGAGAGGCGGCGAAGAGATCGCCCGCCTCGATCAAAAACTGCTGCTGCCGCTCGACACGCCGGCGGTCGGTGATGTCTCGCGCGATCGTGGCCGCCCCGACGACCCGGCCGACGGCGTTGCGGATCGGGGACATCGTCAGCGACACGTCGAGGATCGTGCCGTCCTTTTTGGCCCGGACAGTTTCATAGTGCTCGATACGCTCTCCCCGCGCGAGGCGCGCCATGATCGCCGGGATCTCGCCCGGTCGATCGGCCGGCACCAGCATCTCGGCCGGCCGGCCGATCGCTTCCACCGCGGAGTACCCGTACATGCGCACCGCGCCGGCGTTCCAGGTCAGGATGACGGCGTCTAGTGACTTGGCGAAGATGGCGTCGTCCGACGACTCGACGATCGCGGCAAGCGCCTGCGAGGCCTGTGTCTGGCGCCGGAGGCGCGCCATCGCCTCGCTCAACCCAATCGTACTGGCGGCGAACAACAGACCGAAGAGCACCCGGCCCGTGTCGAGGCCGGTCGCGCGGCCCGGACCGAGCAGGACATACCAGCCGACGAGCAGGCTGATCACCACGCTGAGCAGGCCGGGGCCGCGTCCGCCCAGGAAGGCGACAACGGCAACCACCGGCAGGTAGAGAAACGCGAAGGCCTGCGACGGATACGATTCGTGCAACAGGAGGACGACAAGGCTCGTCGCAAGCGAGACAAGCAGTGCGAGGGCAATCGCCGCCAGGACCGGCGTACGTCGGGGGAGCAGCGCGACGGGATGCGGCTGCGGTTCAGCCGGTCGAGACATGCGGTCGTCTGCTCATGCCCGGGTTCCGCTCGGTTCGCTTCGTCGCCAAACCGTCCCTCCCCTCAGGGTATGCCCTGGGACGGCCGCGCCCGGCGTGAAGGGGGAAGACTTAGCGCGCGGCCGTGAGGCGCCGAGGATCGGCTCACTCCTTTGGGATGTCAATCCGAGAGTACCAGAACCGGATAATGTCCGATCGGAGTAACTCTTCCCAGGCCGTCACTTGTGATCCTGGGCGCCGCACACCACCGTGCCGTAATTTGATCTACGATGAGACGGCAACGGTTGAGTCTGAAGCCGGCCGGCGGCCGGCCGGCGCCGGAGGTGGCAGCATGCCGTCGCCTGCACGGCAATTCGCGTATGACATGGCGTTCGATCCTCGATTTGAGGGCCGGCGGTGGAGCGAAGTGGAAACCAGACTCGCGGGGGAATACACGTGCGATCACATACCGCACCGCCGGCGGTCGACATAACATGAAAGGGTTGCTCGAAAAACTCCAGCTTCGTGACGTCAATCCAGGCGTCTGCACCGGCCCGGACGGCTGGCTCTCCGATCCGCGCGGGGAAACCCTGGTCTCGTACAATCCGGCCACCGGCGAGCCGATCGCGCGCGTGGTCCAGGCGACGGCCGCCACCTACGACGTGGTCGTCGAGGCCGCCGGCGCGGCGTTCCAAACCTGGCGCACGGTCCCCGCGCCGAAGCGAGGCCAGGTCGTCCACGATCTCGGGATGGCTCTGCGGGAACTCAAGGAACCGCTCGGCGAGCTTGTCACCCTCGAGAACGGCAAGATCAAGGTCGAAGGCATGGGCGAAGTGCAGGAGATGATCGACATCTGTGACTTCGCCTCCGGCCTGTCCCGGCAGCTTTACGGGGTCACCACACAGTCGGAACGCCCGGGCCACCGGATGTACGAGCAGTGGCACCCGCTCGGCGTCGTCGGCATCATCACCGCGTTCAATTTCCCGGCCGCCGTGTGGTCGTGGAACTCCGCCATCGCGGCGGTTTGCGGCGACACGATGGTCTGGAAGCCCGCCTCCGCAGTCCCGCTCACCGCCCTCGCCGTCCAGCAGATCACCAACCGGGTCTCGGCCGACCACGGCGTGCGCGGGGTATTCAACCTGGCCGTCGGCAGCGGCGACACCGTCGGCGCGCGCATGCTCGACGACGCGCGGCTGCCGCTCATTTCGTTTACCGGCTCGGTGCGGATGGGCCGGCAGGCCGCGGAGCGTGTGGCCCGGCGCCTCGGCCGGTCGATCCTCGAGTTGGGCGGTAACAACGGCATCATCGTGACCGAAGACGCGGATCTCGACCTCGCGGCGCGTGCCATCGTGTTCGGCGCCGTCGGCACCGCCGGCCAGCGGTGCACGACCACGCGCCGGATCATCGCCCACCGCAGCATCGCCCCCGCCCTCGCGCGCCGGCTGGTGCGCGCGTACGAACAGGTGACGATCGGCGACCCGCTGGAGGACGGTGTGCTGATGGGACCGCTCGTCAACGAGGCCGCGGTGGACGCGATGATGGCCGCTCTCGAGACCGTCAAGGCTGAAGGTGGAGAGATCCTGACCGGCGGCCGCCGCCTGCCGGAAAAGGGCCGCTGTTTCGCCGCGCCGACGGTGGTGCGGATGCCGCGGCAAACGCCGATCGTCCGGGAAGAAACGTTCGCGCCGATTCTCTACCTCATGGAATACGAGACCCTGGACGAGGCGGTCGCCATCCACAACGACGTCACGCAGGGGCTGTCGAGCGCGATCTTCACGACCAGCCTACCGACCGCCGAGCGGTTCCTCTCTACCACGGGCTCGGACTGCGGCATGGCCAACGTCAACGTCGGCACGAGCGGCGCGGAGATCGGGCTCGGTTTCGGCGGCGAGAAACAGACCGGGGGCGGGCGCGAGGCGGGCTCCGATGCGTGGAAGGCCTACATGCGGCGGCAATCCAACGTCATCAACTGGTCCCGCGAACTCCCGCTCGCGCAGGGCATCACGTTCGGCGACTGAGCTACCGACCGCGGCGGCGCGGGGTCGCGGCTACGAACCGGCAGGCGCGGACGCCGCGACTGGGGTCGAAACGCCCGCGGCCATGTGGCGTCTTTACCGGCCCGCGCACGGCTCCTACCGCTCCACCTTCCGCGGCACCTGATGCCTGCATCAAACCTCGACCCGATGTTCTCGCCCAGACGGCCGCGTTAGAGTGAACGAGATGCCCGCGGACAGCGGGCCGGCTCGAATGTGGAGGGACGCATCGTGCTTCGGCGTGCATCGTGGATTCATGCCGTCCTCATCGCCGTCCTGGCCGCGCTGCCCAGCGCCGGCCTGTTCCGCGGCCCGGTACATGCGGGTCCGGCCGATGAGGACGTCGGACTCACCGGGAACGTCTTGATCGCCGACGCCGACAACGACCGGATCATCGAGGTGACGCCCGACAAACAGATCGTGTGGGAATTCCCGCGCCCCGGCGACTTGGCCCCCGGCCAGACCTTCCTCGGCCCTGACGACGCGTTCTATACGCCGGGCGGCCGCACGGTGATCACCAATCAAGAAGAAAATCACACGATCGCCATCATCGACTACGCGACGCGTAAGATCGTCTGGGAGTACGGCCATGCCGGCCACCCCGGCAGCGCACCCGGTTATCTCAACACACCGGACGACGCCTACCAGCTCCCGGACGGCCGGATCGTGGTCGCGGATATCAAGAACTGCCGGGTGCTGCTCTTCGATCCTCCCCCCGCCCATCGGATCCGGCGCCAGTTCGGCGAGACCGGCCGGTGCGACGCCCGGCCGGGGCACTTCATGTCCCCGAATGGCGACACGCCGCTGCCGAACGGTCATCTCCTCGTCACCGAGATCGGCCGGCACAGCGCGTCTGAACTCGACCTGGCGACCGGGCAGATCGTCCACCGAATCCCGCTGCCCGTCGTCTACGCATCGGACACGCAGCTCACCCGCGCCGGCGAGTACCTGACCGTGGATTACGTGCACCCCGGCAAGGTCACCGTCGTCTCGAAAACGGGTAAGTTACTATGGGCGTACGCTCCGAAATCTGGCCCGGACGTGCTGAACCATCCGTCGCTGGCGATCGAGCTGCCGAACGGCAACATTCTCCTGAACGACGACGACAACAATCGCGTCATTGTCCTGAGCAGGCACACCAAGCGGATCCTCTGGCAGTATGGGGTCACGGGCGTGGCCGGGCGAAAGGCGGGCTACCTCAAAGATCCGGACGGCGTCGACCTCAAACCGCCGACGTTCGGCCGGTAATGCCCCAGGCCTCGCTCTTCCGCCACGCGCTGCTGGCCGCGGCCCACTCGCCCCGGCTGGCGGCGGCCGCGCGCCGGCACGGCGGCCGGATC
>DATEGA010000235.1:0-2906 GCA_035280345.1 bacterium
GGGCGCCGGACGGGCGGCCGCCGCGGCCGCCTTGCGGCGCCGGTACGCCATCTCCCAGACAAAGGCCGCCGTGATGATGACGACCGTAATCGCGAAGATGATCGGCGGATCGCGGCTGATCACCGCGATGTTGAGCATGATGAGCGCCGTGAAGCCGATGAACATCGCCAGCGCGTACGCGCCGACCACGAAGAAGAACGGCCGCTCGAGCGGCCGCGTCTCCTTCGTACGGTCGAGAAACGGCACGATCATGCCGTACCCAATGAGCAGACCGGGCGCGATCCCGGCCCACAGCGGCGGCATGTACTTCACAACCTGGTACAGAGCCAGAAAGTACCAGTCCGAGAGGATCGGCAGCGGCGTCCGGTTCGGGTTGGCCCACCGCCCCATCGCCGCCAACTGATCGAAGCTGACGAACGCCAGGAACGCCAGCACGAGCCCGATCGTGAAGAACGACAGGTTGAGGCGCCGGCGGCGCGTCCGGTAGAAGAAGATCTCCGCCAGGATCGCGAAGACGATCGAGATGCCGTAATGGATCGAGTAAAACCGGGTGAGCGTCGGCTGTCCGAGCGCCGGCCCGCCGAGGAAGATGTACGCGATCGCGTGGCCGATGCCAAGCTTACCGAGACCCGGAATCTCGTCGTAGTAGGTCGGCACCGTGAGGACGGTTTTGGCCGCCCAAAACGCCCGCTGGTTCCAGATCAGCGCGTAGCCGGTGATCCCGGAGATCATCGCGAGGACGAGCGAGGCGAACAGGATCATCCACGACAGCTCGCCCGGCTTCTTGTACTCACCGGCGAAGTACATGCGGTAGATGCGGATCGTGATTGTGATCACCAGCGTGTCCGCGCCGTACTTGTGCATGCCGCGGACCAGCCACCCGAACGGAATGTCTTCGGTGAGGTGCAGAATCGAGCGGTAGGCGCCGGTCGTGGTCGGGATGTACCAGACCATGAGCACGATGCCGGAGACGATCACGACCATCCACGAGAGCCACACCAGGCCGCCGACGATGTACAGCGGGTTGTCCTGGTGCGCCGTCTTCGTCTCGTCGAACAGGTCGAGGTGCTGCTTGCGGTCGTGCAGCCACTCGCGGAGGTTCGCCAGTACCGCGTCCACGGGCTAGCCCTCGGCTCGGCGGGGCGCAGGACACTGCGCGATGCCGCCGATCTCCATGCCGCTGACGATGATGTCCTGACCCTTGATGTCGAACTTGAAGTAGCGGGCGCCGCGCGGCGCCGGGCCAGAGATCACGTTGCCCGGATCGTTCGGGTACAGCGGGTCGTAGATGCTGAGGTGGCACGGACAGGCCATCAGCGAGTGCTGCTCCCACTTCGGCGGCACGAAGCCGCCGTAGCCGGCCGTGACTTCGTGCCAGTCGGGAATGAAGTTGAAGATGCAGCCGAGGTGCGGGCAGATCCGCTGGAACAGCACGATGTCGGTCTCGCCGTCGTACCCCACGTACCCGGTCGCGTTCACGAACTTGACCTTTTGGGGCAGCTTGAGCGCCACCCCGGCCACGTTGGCCTTCTTCGAGCCGTCCACGTCATACTGCGGATACGACTGGATGTACGTGAAGTAGAAGTAGTCCCACGGCTTCACGAGCGACGCCGTGGAGCCAACCACCTGCGCACCGCCGGACGGCGTGTCGCCGGTCGTCATGTCGATCTGAAACGGACCGTCGTTGGGTTTCAGGAAACGCAGCAACGGCGACAGGATCACCAGGATGCCCCCGACGATCGGGATCGCCGTGAGCGTCTTCAGCAGCCGCCGCCGATCGAACTTCATCGTCTCACTCGCCTCCTAGTGCCCCCCAACGTCATCATACTGCACCGGTTCCCGTTCTCGAGCCGCAGGGTCACTTGATGGGCGGATGTTTGTAGAAGAACGTGTAAACATAGTCTACCAACCCGTCCAGTTGTTCCTTCGTGAGCTTCCCGCGAAACGATGGCATCAGTCCATGGCCGTCGAGGATCGCGTTGCTGATCTGGCTCGGGTCCCGCTGCACCATGTAGTTCGCGTCCGTGAAGATGCCGGACCCCTCGTGCCGCGCCCACGACCACAGCTGGCCCGCCATCTCGCCGCTGCGCGGCCCCTGCCCGTCGCCGTTCAGCCCGTGACACGCCGCGCACTGCTGGCCGTAGAGCTGCTTCGCCGCGCTCAGCTCCGCCGGCGTCGTACGGAACATCATCTCGTACACGTTCGCGTCCCAGCGCTCGGCGTTGGTCAGGTCCTGCGCCTTGTTCGCGCCGAACGAGGCCTCGGGCCCGAACGCCGGCATCGCGGTGTGGGGCCGCCCGCCGGTCACCGTCTCGTACATGATCGCCGGCGTGATCACCGCCTCGAGATCGCGGTTGTGGAAATTGATCGGCTTGCTCGGCAGCGGCGGCCGGTGCAGCTCGATGCGGAAGACGCCGAGCAGCGCCGTCAGGACGTCCTTGTCCGGCGCCGTCAGCGTCGCCGCCATCGGGCCGTTGCCGTCGCCGTTGGGGCCATGGCAGACCGCGCAGTTGGCGTCGAACACTTTCTTCCCTTCGATCGCGTCCGGGACGATGGGCTGTTCGTTCTCATCCGTAACGAGCGGGATCTCGACGTCCTGCGCCGGGGGAAGACGCAGGTCGACCGTGGCGCCCGTCATCCCGACCCGTCCCTGGCACCCGGCGGCGACCAGCGCGGCCGTCAAAACCGCCAACGCCGAGGTGGCACGCCGTCCCCAGGACCCGGTGGACATGCGGATTCGCTCTCCTCCATGCCAGGACGTGAACAACGCACGGCCGCTTGTAGCGAAATGTGCGCGGGGAATTTTCCTTCCACGCCGTCGCGCGGCTCCCCTTCCGGCGGTTTCGACGCCCGGAAGGCGGGATGGAGCGCTCTCTAGCCGCCGCCAGATGACGGGGGCGACGCAC
>DATEGA010000236.1:0-5645 GCA_035280345.1 bacterium
TCGAGTTCCGGAGACTCGAGACCACGTACCCGAGCGGGAAGTTCACCGCCAACCACCTGAATCTCGCGGTAGGCTACCGGCTTTGAGCCGTTACAGCGACTTCAAGTACTCTACGAGGTCGCGCTTCTCCTGTTCGCTCAGGCCCAGCTTGAGCAAGTCGTCATAGTGGTTTACGACATCGAGCAAGGTCGCGAAGCGACCGTCGTGGTAGAAGCCGCTCTTCTGGTGCGACCACAAGCCAGCCAGTGGCGCAGTCCGGTACATGTGGGTCGGCGAGCGGTCGGCCTGCCACGCGCGGGGGTAAGACCTTGCATGGCCGTCCTCCTGCGAGCGCACGGGCAAGAGATGAGCGTGACAGGCTGGTGCTGCTTGCAGAGATGACGTCCTCGACCAGCCGGATGGTTGCAGTAGTGTGTAAGGGATCGGTTAGGCCGGAAGGCGGCCCTTCAGATCTTTCGTTGAGAACGGGCCGGGCTCCGCGATCAATGCCCGCGCGTGGTCTACCTGCCCCCACGTGTTCCACAGGAGTACGCCGCGCACGCGGCCGGCCTTCAGGTAGTAGACCACACCCTCCCGAAACGGTTCCTTCCAATCCGCCACGGTTTCGAGGCGCGCGTCGACGTCGCCCACGGCTTCGTAGCCGAGATCGAATAAGTCCGAGTAGAAGAACGGGAGATGGTGATAGGGAGTGGCCCGGCCCGCCATGTTTTGGCCCGCGATGCGTCCCATGGTGTTGGCGTTGTCTTCATGCTCCACTCGAAGCCGCGAGCCCAACGCCGGGTTCGCAAAGTTGGCCACGTCCCCCGCGGCGTAGATGTCCGGGTGACTCGTGCGACAGAACTCGTCGACTACGATCCCGTTGTCCACGCCTAGCCCAGCTTGTTCGGCGAGCTCGACGCCCGGAACGATGCCAAGCCCGGCGACCACGACTTCGGCGGTGAGGTCGCCACCCGTGGTGGTGTGCACGACGCAGGAGCCCGCGCGCGTGTCGAGCCCGGCCATCCCCTCGCCCATCCGCATCGTCACCCCTTTCTCCCGGTAATAGGCGACGAGAAAGGCGGCGAGGTCCGCCGGAAACACGCGGGCGCCCACGCCGGTTTCCGGGACGAGCATCGTGACGTTTCGCCCCTGCATCCGCAGCGCCGCCGCAACCTCGCTCCCGATGAATCCCCCGCCCATGACGGCGAAGCGCACATCGTGCGCCGCGAGCGCGCGCAATCGATGGTAGTCATCGAGCGTGCGGAAGTAGATGATCTGATCGGTCTTGAGCGGCAGCCGTCGGGGCGTGCCACCGGTCGCGAGCAGCAGCTTCTTGAAGTGATAGGTCGTCCCGCGATCGTCCGTGGCGCCGTGGCCCCGCGGATCGATCGCCGTCACGCGCCGACCCATGTGCAGGGTCGCGTTCGTCTCGGCCGTCTTGCGCCAGATCTTCTCTTCCGACTCGCCCTTCCATAGGGCCTTGGAGAGAGGCGGCCGGTCGTAGGGGGGGTGGGGCTCGGCGCCAATGATGCCGATCGAACCGGCAGGATCAACTTCGTGGATGGCGTGGGCTGCGGCGTCGGCGGTCATGCCGCCGCCGACGATCAGATATGTGTAGTCGGGCATCGAGTATCAGTCCTGGTCCGTAAGGAAATACGCTGCGAGCGCGCCAGTGGATTAGTCGTCGTCCGCCGGTCGGCGCGGGTGCTTCGGCCGTCGCTGATAGTGCTTCGCGGACTTGTGCACCTTGTGTGAGGGCGTCTTGAGACGCCCTTTCACGGGCGCGTCCGGATTTGGCACCCGGATCGTGAGCTTGCGTTTGTCCTTTCCGCTCACGACGCGAGCCGCGACCGGATCTGCGTCGCGTGATGCGCGCAGTGCCGCTCGTGGAACCGTAGCCATTCCGGCAAGGTGAGATCGCCTAGCCGGGGGTGCTTGACGAACAGATCGGTCGCTCGGGCGGGCAGGAGCTCGCGCTCGAGCGTCAGGAACCGCGCCACCCCTTCGCGAAGCATCCGCTCCACCTCGGCCGCCTCAGGTCGGTCCGCCGGCCGGGTGGCGTCGGGAGACCGGAAGCCCGAGGGGATCCAGCCGATCTTCAGCATGACGAGATCGCCGAGCAGCTGCAGCGCCGTGCGGCGCCTGCGCCGCATCGGGGGCTTGCCGCGCCTCTCCTGAAACGTGCGGCCGCTCCTATCGATCCCGATCGCCACGTGATGCACGATCTGGGCGGCGCACCATTTCCCGGGCGTGGCCTTGTACCAGTCGGCCTCGGGCCGCCCGGCGAGCGGGCCGAGTACCACCTCGGGAATCGCGGCAAAATCGACCCGGCTCATCGCACTGCCGCGTCCGCCATCTGTTGGGCCTGCCTGGCGGCGCCGGCCCCGGGCCGCACCCGACTCACCGGCCTTCCGGCGCTGTCGAAGATCACCAGGTCCGCCTCCGTCATTGCCGCGCTGTCGGTGCGGACCGAGAGTACCCACTGGTGTTGCGCAGCGATCCCTTGCAGCCGGCCCATCAGTCGGTCGGCCATCTTGGACGGGACGTAAACGGTCACGACCGTTCCGGCGTCGGGGAGAGGCTGGGACGCGGGGGGAGGCTGGGACGCGCTGGACCGCTCGGATCGCTTGCAGGCGAGCCCGGCGGAGAGAGTGGCGAGGAGACACGCCGCCGTGGCGCCGGTCGCGTACATACTCAAGATTGTACGAGTGAATCTCCTCCGCCGCCACCCGATTGCCCTCGGACTCATCGCGCTGCTCCTCGTCTCGGCTCTCTCCCCGCTTCCCCCCGTGGTGGATGCCGTCGGCGGGGTACCGCCGCTCGACGCGGATCTCGTCCGCCCTACGGCGTACACCGCGCTCGCACCTCTCTCGAACGTGCTCGATGCGCTGACGTTCCTGACGGTCGATCGGGCGAAGGCCCTGCTCTTCGCGTGGGTTCCGGTCCTCGGGCTGTGGGGATGGCTGCGCCCCGGCTCGCGCCGGCGGCGCGCCCTCACGGCCGTGCTCGGCGCGCTCGCCATCCCGGCGCTCGGCGTCGGGGCGGTCCTGCTTCCGCGACCGGTTCCGAGGCTCGCCGTCGCGGATTCCGCCGTCACCGTGCTCGACTATCACGCCCACACCGATCGCTCGCACGACGGCCGCCGGGGTTGGACGCTCAAGGATCTTGCTGAATGGCACGCCGCGCAGGGATTCGGCGCGTCGTACGTAACCGATCACAACGTCCTGTTCACCGAGGACTTCGCCGGGCCGATCCCGCTCCTACCCGGCGTGGAATGGAGCGTCTACGATCAGCACATCGTGGCGCTCGGTACGGTGACGCTCATCGATCGCGCGGCGTTCAGCCGCGACACCAGGGCGATGCTGCGCCTCTTCGCCGAGCTGCACCGGCACGGGGCGATCGGCATCGCCTCCCTCCCCGAGTACTGGCGCAATCACTGGGGCGACCTCGACGCCTTCGTGAGCGCCGGGGTCGACGGTTTCGAGATCGTCAACTGCGCACCCAAGGCGATTGGTTTCCCGGCCGAGGCCCGCGCGCAGGTGCTGCGCCTCGCCGCGGCGCGCGATCTGCTCGTGGTGGGCGCGAGTGACAATCACGGCTGGGGCAAGGTCACCTGCGTGTGGAACCTCTCGAGCCCGAGCACGCACGGCTATCGATCGAATCGCGTGATCGCCCGGCCCATCGCACTCGTCCAAGGCGACTGGGAAGCGTGGACGGCCGCGTACACACAGCCCTGGCTGATGTTCGAGAGCCTCTCATGGAGCGAGCGCTCGAGCTGGATCACGTGGATCCTCGTGATCCTCATCTACCGGGCGGTGCCGCGCCGTGCGGGCGACCCCCGCGGGCTGGGGATCCTCGCACGCAGCCTGTCGCTCAAGATTCTCAGGCTCCGGCGGCCCGAGTCCGGCTGATCGGCTGCCGATGGCACGAGGTCGCTACTCGCTCGTCTTGGTGCTCTGCGCAATCACAGGCGCTTGCGCCGATCGGGGTACAGACGCGAAGGCCGGAGCGCTCGAGGTCCGCGTGGTAAAGGAGCTCGGTGCGCTACAGAGCGGCGGGACGCTGGCCGACTGGTTGCGCACCCACCCCGCCGATTCGTTCGCGATCTTCGCGCCGGCGCGTGACAGGGACACCAATCGACCGTGGTGCGCGCGCGCGAGCGCTCGAGATACTCTCCCGGGCGGCGTGCCGGTCGTCCGCCACGCGTACTACTACCCGCCGGCACCCCCACCGTCGCTCGAGCTGCCGGCCGAGTCTGCCGACCCGGATCTCATCCGGCGGAAATGCCTGTTGGCGGCGATCTGGATCGAGTCCCCCGTCGCCGACACGACGGTGGGCCGCGCGAGGGCCGAGGCGCTTCGTGCCGCGCTGGGCCGTGTGTACGGCCGGGTGCGGGCCGGACCAGACTCCTTCTACGGCCGCTCGCTGAGCGATTCCCAGAAGCGGCGGCTCGCGCGGTTCGATGGGTTCGAGAGTCTGCAACTGGGAGCCTCGTTCTTCGGCTCCGCGGGCTGGCGGACCATCGGTCGGTGGGAAGCCGACTCGGCGACTATCGTAAGCGCCTTCGACGCCGGCCTCGGGCCCACGGCGCCACGCCGGATCCTCGGCATTGCGTTTTTCCCCCAGTCAGGCTTTGCAACGCCGCCGGAGGTCGGGGCTGACCTCGAGGGAGACGGTGCTGCCGATACCAGCCTCAGCGCCGCCGCCCGCCGCGCCGGCCTCGACGGGGGCGCCACCGCCGCCATCCTGGCGCTGCCGAACTCTCACGCTCCCGACTCGGCACGTCTCGCGGCCCTCCGGACGTGGTTCGCCGCCGCCCGGGGGTTGGACAGCGCGCATCACGCGGCCGCCCTCTTCGTCGCCGACGCCGCGGCCCCCGTGGGCTTTGAGAGGAAGGACAGCGCGGCCCTCGCGCCGTTTCAAGCGCTCGGGCTCGAATTCATCTATTCCGAGCTCGACGGCGGGTACAACTACACGCACAATCTGATCGAGCAGGCCTTGCGGCTCGACCCCGACGGGCCGATCGGCGAAATGGTGCGTCTCTACAAGGTACACAGGGGATTCAACCTCAACGGGATGTGCGGCGGCGGCGGGGACGCGTTCCGGAACGTGATCGCGGAGGGCGAGGCACTGTTGGCAGGTGCCAAGAACCCCGGGCTCCAAGCCGAGCTCCACTTCCTGATCGGTGACGGATACGCCGATATCGTGGCGCTCGCCGCCGGCGAGGGCGACGAGTACGCCGATACCACCGCCTACGCGCCGGAGGCGCCCCAGGCGCGCCGCAACGCCATCGCCCAGTATCGCGCGGGCCTCGGGCTTGACCGTCGGTCGGCCAAGGCGCGCTCGTCTTGGCTCGAGGCCTGGCGGCTGATGGCGGGGTTGCCGCCGACCACGACGCATTTCTTCTGCGTCTACGACTGACCGGTGTCCGACGTGCGCGTGCTCCACCCCGGCGACGAAGCCGCCCTCGACGCATTTCTCGCGACGCACGCCGAGACGTCCATGTTCTTGCGGGCCAACGCTCGCAGCGCGGGCCTCACCGACCGCGGGAAGCCGATGCAGGCGACGTACGTAGCCGCGCTCGACGCGGGTCGGATCACGGGTGTCGCGGCGCACTGCTGGAACGGCATGGTGCTCGTGCAGGCGCCGTCACAGGCGGCTGCCGT
>DATEGA010000237.1:0-2483 GCA_035280345.1 bacterium
CGATCCTCGCGCGGCGACGCGGGCACCGGCGTTACGCCGCCGACCGCCCCGGCCGCGAGTGTGATCGCGAGCGAGGCGACGGTGGCCGGCGGACGCAGCGCAAGCGCGGCACTGCCGAGAAGTCCCGCGATGAGAGGTAAGAGCGCGTTCAACGAGTAAGGGAATACCACGCCGCGGCGCCGGACTCCGCCTGTCGCGTTCGCGGAGGAGGCGCGGGTGGCACACCTCGGATTCGTCGGGCTTGGCGCCATGGGCGGCCGCATCGCGAAGCGCCTGTTGGACGCGGGCCATCAGGTCACGGGTTACAATCGCACGGCTGCCAAGGCGCGGTGGCTCGAGGAGGCCGGGCTGCGGCCGGCCCCGACACCGCGCGCCGTGGCGCAGGCGGCCGAGGTGACCTTCACGATGGTGACCGACACCGCTGCGCTTCGCGCCGTCACCGAGGGACACGACGGCATCCTGGCCGGACTCGGTCCCGGCCGCGTCTACGTCGATATGAGCACCGTCAGCCCGCGGATCAGCCGCGACCTCGCGGCTCGCGTGCGCGAGCGCGGCGCGGTGATGCTCGACGCGCCGGTCTCGGGCAGCCTTGTCACGCTCGAGGAGGGGCGCCTCTCGATCATGGTCGGCGGCGACCGGGAGGTGGTCGACCGGGTGCGGCCGATCCTGCTCGCGATCGGCCCGGTGGTGACGCACGTCGGCGACAACGGGCAGGCGGCGCTGATGAAGGTGGCCACGAATCTCAATCTCGGCGCGCAGGTGCTCGCGTTCTGCGAGGCGGTGTTGCTCGCGGAGAAGGGCGGGATCGACCGGAAGATCGCGGTCCACGTGCTGCTCAACAGTGCGATCGCCTCGCCGATGCTGAAGTACCGCGGGCCCTTCGTGCTCGAGATGCCCGACGAGGCGTGGTTCGACTGCACGATGATGCAGAAGGACCTGGTGCTGGCGGTGGAGATGGGGCGTGCGCTCGGGGTGCCGCTTCCCACGACGGCGGTCGCCAACGAATGGCTGACCGCGGCGCGGGCGATGGGGCTGGCGGAGCGGGACTTCGCCGCGATGTTCGACGTGCTGGCGGGAGTGGCCGGGGTGGAGGCGCGTCCGCGCGGCCCCGAACGGCGCGCGGCGTCCGAGCGACGCGGGGAGGGCGGCGATGGGAATTAAGACGTTCGGCCTGCAGACGGTCGACTGGGAAGAACGCGTCAACTACGAACGTCTCCGCACCGAGCGGCTCGCCCGAGTCAAGCGGTTCCTCGACGCGTCCGAGTTCGGGGCGTTGCTGTGCTTCGACATGAACAACATCCGCTACATCACGGCCACCCACATCGGCACCTGGGCGATCGACAAGCTGGTGCGGTTTACGCTGCTGCCGCGCGGGGACGAGCCGATCCTCTGGGATTTTGGTTCCGCGGCGCGGCACCATCAGCTGTACTGCCCGTGGCTCGGCGAGCGGTCGCGGGCCGGGATCTCGACGCTCCGCGGCGCGTACCCCGAGAGCGCGCGCGACGTCGCGAAGAAGATCCGGATCGAGCTCGAATCGCGCGGCCTCCACGAGCGGCCGCTGGCCGTCGACATCATCGAACCCCAGGTGCTTTTTGCGCTGCAGGCGGAGGGGCTGCGCATCGTCGACGGGCAGACGCTGATGCAGGACGTCCGCAAGATCAAGACGGTGGATGAGATCTCGTTGATCACGACCGCCGTGATGATGGTCGACGCGGCGTACGAAGAGCTGTACCAGGCGATGAAGCCCGGGATGCGCGAGAACGAATGCGTGGGCCTCGTCGCGAAGGTGCTGTACGACCTTGGCTCCGAGCACGTCGAGGGCGTGAACGCGATCTCCGGGGAGCGATGCAGCCCGCACCCCCACGTCTACACGGACCGCGTGCTGCGCCCCGGCGACCCGGCGTACTTCGACATCCTCCACGCCTACAACGGCTACCGCACCTGTTATTATCGGACGTTCTGCGTCGGCAGCGCCTCGCACGCGATGGTCGACGCCTACCGCCGCTGCCGCGACTATCTCGACGCGGCGCTCGCCTTGATCCGTCCGGGGGTGACGACCGCCGACGTCGTCCGGGTGTGGCCGAAGGCCGAGGAGTTTGGGTTTGCGAACGAGGAGGCGGCGTTCGCGCTGCAGTACGGCCACGGCGTCGGCCTCTCGATCTGGGAAAAGCCGATCTTCAGCCGCCTCGTCTCGCTCGATCACCCCGAGGTGATTGAAGAGGGCATGGTCTTCGCGCTCGAGACCTTCTGGCCGGCGGCCGACGGCTGGTCCGCGGCGAGGATCGAGGAGCAGCTCGTCGTGACCAAGGACGGCTGCGAGGTCATCACCCGTTTTCCGGCCGAGCAGCTGCTCGTCGCCGGCACACGGTACTGGACCGCGACCGGCCCGCTCGAGCCGATGCGCGAGGCGCAGTCGAACCTGAACCGCGCTGCCGCCGCGCCGCCTCCGGCTGAGCGCGTCGTCGCCGGCGCCCGCTCCGAGG
>DATEGA010000238.1:0-5344 GCA_035280345.1 bacterium
CGCGAAGAGCCCCACGGCCAGCGCGGCGGCAAGCGCCCCCGCAACGGCTCCAGGCCAGCGGTCGCCGGCGGCCGGCAGGCCTTCAAGGCGCAGCGACACGACACCGCCGGCGCTGACCGAGCCGCCCGACCAGTGCCGATAACGCCGTCCGGAGGCCGTCACCGGGTCTCCGAACCGAAGTCCGTCTGTCGCGACACGGACGTCCAGATCCGAGACCAGAATCTCCACGCGCGCGGCGCCAAACGGCAGCATCCACGCAAGCGCCGCATCCCCATGCGGGGGGCGTTCCTCGTAGGCGTAGGTGACCTGGACCGGACCGGGGGTGATCGCGCGGGCGTCGGTGATCCGGCCCTCCTCCGCGTGGGGGTCGTGCCAGCCGTCGAGCGGCTGCACCGCGACGGCGCCGCCCGGCAGCGGAAACGCCAGCGGGTCCGCGGACGTCGTCACGACCGCGCGGTCGGTCGGATTCAGCAGCTGCTCGACGGTCGTCACACGCAGCGCGCCGGGCACGATATCCACGACACCGAACAACAACGCGCCGCGAAGTGCCCGGCGGTCGCCGCCCGCGTCGTAGACGATCAGCGAGAGATCGCGCACCGGCGTCTCGGAGGTCAACACGATTCGCTGGGCCCCTTCGTACGTGGCGCCTTGATAGTCGGCGGCGAGCAGGAACACCCGCAAACCTCCGACCGGCAGGCCGGAGAAGGCGAACGCGCCGCCCGCGTCGGTCCGGGTCTGCCGCTCGGACGAACTCCCGCGTTCCACAATCTCCAGGCGTACCGGCTGCCCGGCCACCGGGTGCGCGGGCGAGGTGCGGTCGATGACCCTCCCGCGGATGACCCCGCTCATCTCGCCCGCCGTCGGCGGTGCGGCCTCTACCGCAGAGAGGCGTCCCGGACCGCAGGCGGCTGCCCCGGACACGATCACGGCCGCCAAGACGGCGATATACACCGCCGCTCGCCGGCCCGGCCGGGGCATGCGCTACTCCGCGCGAGCCTCGCGCGTTGCCGGGCGCGAGGCGAGCTGATCCAGCGCGTCGAGGCGCCGCAGGGCATCAATCGCCACAATCTCCTGCCGGCTCCGCAGCGCGTCGTAGTCGGCGTCGCTCATTTTGCCGGTGGCGTGATCCAACGCGAGATCGCGCAGCGAGTGCAGCGCCGTCTCCCGCTCACGCACGAGTCCGGCGCGCTCCGCGGACGCCCCGCCGGCGGCGCCCCGCCTCCCACCCCGGAGCGGCGCGAGCACGTACCACGCTGCCACCGCCGCCAGCCCAACCGCGATGACCGCGGTCACCGGCCGGCGGTTCCCATAACGCGCACCGGCGCCGCGACCGCCGCCGCACGCGGACGCGCCTCCGGCGCCATCGCGATGAACGCCCCGGCGGTCAGCACCAGGGCGCCGGCCCACATCCACATGACGAGCGGATTAACGAGGAGTCGCAGCGTTGCCCGCCCGTCCTGCGCCCAGCCGACCAGGGTGATGTAGAGGTCATCGCGCGGTGTGCTGCGTAGGGCCACGTCGCTCGTCGAGTCCCGCCCGTTGAGATACAGGTTGCGCCCGGCCGTAAGCGGGCCGAGATCCCGCGCGCCCTCGAAGACCCTTAGACGCGCGCCAACCACGAGCGCGCCGTGCGCCGTCGACTGCCCGAGGCCGTCGTAGCGCACGCGATAGGCGCCGACCGCCGCACTCTCGCCCGGCGCAAGCGTCGCCAGGCGCTGCGTGGCGAAGACGGACGAGCCCGTCACACCGCAGAGGAGCAGCAGCATCCCGAAGTGCACGATGTAGCCGCCGTAACGCCGACGGTTGCGTGCGACGAGCGCCACGAGCGCCCGCGGCGCCGGCTCACCGCGCAGCAACTGCCGGACGCGGATGCCGCCGATGAATTCGAGGACGATCGTTGCGGCCACGAAGCCGGCGAGCGCAAAGACGAGGATCGGGCCGGACGCCCGCATCCCGCCCGCGAGCACGAGGGCGGCGACGGCGACACCGGCCGCGCCCGGGGCGAGAAAGCTGCGGCGCAGGTGCTCGGCCGAGGACCGGCGCCACGCGAGCAGCGGCCCCACCCCCATCAGGACCAGGAGGCCAACGGCGAGCGGCGGGACGACGTGGTTGAAGAACGGCGGCCCGACGTTGATGCGCCGGCCGGTCAGGACCTCCGAGATGACAGGAAAAACGGTGCCGAGGAACACCGCGAGCGCGATCGCCAGAAACAGCACGTTGTTGAGCACGAACGCGCTCTCCCGCGACAGCGCGGCATCCAGTTCGTGACGCCCACGCAGCGAGTCCCACCGCCACGCGGCGATCGCGAATGCCGCCAACATGGCGGCGGCGAGAAAGACGAGGAAGAGCGTACCGAGCGAGGACTGCGTGAACGAGTGCACGCTGCTCAGCACCCCGCTGCGCGTGAGGAACGTGCCGAAGATCGACAGGCCGAACGCCACGATCACGAGCACGACGTTCCAACGGCCCAGCATCTCGCGGCGTTCCTGGATCATCACAGAATGAATAAACGCGGTCGCGACCAGCCACGGCATGAGCGCCGCGTTCTCGACGGGGTCCCACGCCCAGTACCCGCCCCACCCCAGCACGACGTACGACCACTTGGCGCCGAACCACAGCCCCATGCTGAGGCAGTACCACGCCCACACCATCCACCGCCGGGCCAGCAGCACGCCCCCGTCCGCGGCGTGCCCCGAGACGAGCGCCGCGATCACGATCGCAAACGGCACCGTTAGTCCGACGTAGCCGAGGTACAGGGTCGGCGGATGGATCGCCATCCAGGGATTGAGGAGCAACGGGTTCATGCCCGCCCCGTCGGCCGGCGGAAACGGCGCCGTCGCAAACGGGGACGTCACCGTGGTGAGCAACAGGAGGAAGAACGCCGCCACGCCGCCGAGCACGGCAACGACGCCCGGGACCAGGGCGGGCTGGGTCCGGCCCACCGCGCGGACGGCGAGCAGCGTGTAGCCGGCCAGGACGAGCGCCCACAGCAAGAGCGACCCTTCCATACCGCCCCAGAAGGCGGTGAGATCGTAGACGAGCGGCTGCGTGTCGTTGACGTGGGCGGCGACGTATAGAAAGCCGTAGTCGCGCGTCCCGAGGGCCACGAACAGCACCAGGGCGGCGGCGGCGAGCAGCGCGGCCGACCCGCCGAGCGCGCGGACCGCGCTCGCAATAACCGCCGCGCGGCGCGTGCGCGCACCGAGCACCGCCGCTGCGACGGCATAGAACACGAGCACGAGCGCGCCGAGCAGCGCGAAGCGGCCGAGGCTAGCCATGCGTCATCACTGGGACTTGGGATCGGCCGGGTTGTACTTCGTCGGGCACTTCGCGAGCAGCGTGGTCGCGTCGAAAGTGCCGTCGCGGGCGACGCCGCCCTCCACGACCACCTGCCGGCCCTCCGCGAAGATGTCCGGGACGACGCCGCTGTACCGGACCGGCATCGTCGACGTCCCGTCCGTGATGACAAACGACAGGTGCCGGTGGGCGTCGTCCCAGCGCACGGTGCCCGCCGCGACCGTCCCGCCGAGGCGCACCCGCGCCGGCAGCGACGGCTCCCGCTGGCGCAGCTCGCCGACGGTCACCCAATATGTCGCGCCCTGCTGGATGCCGCCGTATACGAGATACGCGAGTGCCAGAACGATGAGCACCGTCCCGCCGACGAAGACGAGCGTCCGTCGCCCCCGGGCGGCGCTCACGAGCCGCCACCGGCCAGCCGCCGCACTTCCTCCTCGAGCGCGCGCGTCCGCCGCACGAGCGCGCGCACGTAGACGAAAAGCGCGATCCACACGACGGCAAACGACCAGAACAGGTACGTCATCCTGCGCCGGACCCGCGGCCGGCCACCGCGTCATCGACGCGGGCGTCGGCGATGGCGGCGACGTCCGCTTCCATGGTGCCGACGCGGATGCGGAGCCGCGCGAGCAGAACGTAGACGAGGCTCCACGCGGCCAAGCCCACGGCGAGGGCCCAGGCCATCTGGGGCGCGAGCCCGATGCTGCGCGAGGTGAAGATCACCGGCGAGAGGGCGCGGAGGTAGCGGGCCGAGAGCCACACGAGCGGCACGTCGACGAAGCCGACGATCGCGAAGACGGCGGCGATCCGCCGTTGCCGCTCGTCGTCACCCGCCGCCGCGCGCAGCAGCAGATATCCGGCGTAGATGAACCAGAGGATCAGATAGGTGACGAGTTGCGGATCCCACGTCCACCACGTGTTCCACACCGGCCGCGCCCAGAGCGATCCGGTGATGATCACAAGGGTCGCAAATAGCACGCCGATCTCGGCCGCGGATGCGCTCGCGACGTCCCAGCCCCGGCGGCCGGTGCGGAGGTACTGCACCGCCGCCCACGCAGAGTGGCCGAAGGCGACGAATCCGACCCACGCGAGCGGCAGGTGGACGTAGAAGATCCGCTGGACGTCCCCCATGATCTGCTCGCGAGGCGCGTACACGAAGGCCCCGTAGAGGGCGGCGAGCATCAGTCCGCCCATCAGCCACGCGAGCCATCCGTCGAAGGAACGACGCACGACAAAAATGATAGCAGAACCGCGCGCGGCCTTTCAATGAAACCGCGGGCCGTCACTCATCGACGACATACTCGAACAGCCAGACGCCGAGCACCAGCACGATCACGTCGAAGGCGGCGAGGAAGCCGGCCGGCCGCCACACCGACGCGAACGGGGCGCCCGAGAGCGCGGCCGTCACGCCGCTCAGCGATACGACGATCGCCGGCAGCGTGACCGGCACGAGCAAGATTGGCAGCAGCACCTCGCGCAGCCGCGTCGCGGCGGCCATCGCGCCAAGCAGCGTGCCCGTCGCCGCGAACCCCACCCCGCCGAGCGCGAGCGGCACCGCCACGGCCGCGATCCTCCGCCCGAGATCGGGGGCGACGAGGACCGTCTCGGCGACCACGATCACGGCCATGACCAAGAGCGTGAGCAGCAGATTCGCGGCGGTCTTGGCCAGAAAGAGCGTGCCGCGGCCGACCGGAGTCAGCAGCACCCCCGAAAACGCCTGCCGGTCCTGTTCGAGCGCCTGCGCCCGCGCGAAACCGAGCGTCGCCGCGAACACGACGGTGATCCAGAGGATCGCCGCGGTGACCGCGGGCGCCGGGCCGCTGCCGACCGCGAGCCCCTGCACAACCAGGGCGAGGAAGGCCACGAGGGTTATCGAGGTCACGAGCTCGCGCGTCCGGAGTTCGGCGAGAACGTCCTTCCAGATGAGCGCGGCCGCCGCCCTCATCGCGCGCGATACCACCCGTCGACCGCCGCGGCGTCGAGGCCGCCCAGCGGGAGCGCGGGGCCGAGGCGCCCTCCGCGGAGGATCCGCGCCTCCCCGCAGACGCGC
>DATEGA010000239.1:0-2889 GCA_035280345.1 bacterium
GCCGGGGATGCGCGCGGTGACGCCGTACCGGTCGAGTACCGCAAGCGCGTCTGCGAACGTCGTGGGATCCGGTACGGTTGGGCCCGAGGCCACCGCGTCCGGCCGCGACCCGACGACGTCCGAGATCGCGAGCGTCGCGACGCGCGCGGGCGCGGCGGCGCGCGCGAGTTGGCCGCCCGCGATCGCCGACAGGTGCTTGCGCACGGTGTTCAACTCGACGATGTCGGCGCCGGACCGCAGCAACAGGCTCGTCGTTTCGGCCAGCGCTTCCAGCGGCAGCCGGTCGCGCGGCAGCGGCAGCAGCGCCGAACCGCCGCCGGAGAGCAGGCAGAGCACGAGATCGTCGGGGCTGAGCCCGCGAACGAGCGCGAGCATCTCCCGCGCCGCGACCTCACCCCCCGCGTCCGGCACCGGGTGCGATGCCTCCCGTACGGTGATCCGGGACGGACCGTCGCGGTAGCCTCGTGTCGTCGTGACGAGGCCGGCGGTGATCCGCCGGCCGAGGGCCCGTTCCGCCGCGCGTGCCATCGAGGGCGCGGCCTTGCCGGCGCCGACGACGACCACCTTGGCCCCCCTGCGCAGCCTGTACGTCCGGCCGTCGATCCGTATCCCACTGTTCCCAGGAACCAGCGCGCGGGCCGTCGCCGCGTATGGGTCCACCGCGCGGACGGCCTCCGCGAGTATCTTCGCGGCGGCGCGGCGGAGCGCCGCTGTCTCCGGGACGCGGAACAGCGCCGGGTCGAACCTAAGCGCTGTCACCTCGTCGCCGTCACGTCGCGCGCTCGATCTTTACCGTGGTGCCGGCGCGTACCGCTTTGAACACCGCTGCGTCGCCGGAGACGCGGCCGAAGACATTCACCGGGCTGGCCGGCCGGATCTCGCGGCCGTGGCTCGCCGGCGTGGGGCCGAAGAAAATGCAGAAGGCGCTCCCCGGCGGCCAGTATCCGAGATCCCCCATCTCTACGATCTCCCGCGGCGACTCCGGGTCGCACTCGACAGGGATCGAGAAGTAGATCTCGTCGCCCCAGGTGCTCGCGCGCGCGTCGAGCGGCAAAGCGTTCCAAATGGCGTCCGCTGTCCGCCCCGGCCCGAGCGTGGCCGCCGCGCTGACCTTGCCGGCGGTGATCGTGATCGTCCGCATGCGTCTTCCTCCTCGAGCCGGTCCCCCGCCGATCGCGCGTTCTGATCGTCCGGCCTGCCTACCAATCGACGAGCAGCGGCTCTGTCCACCCGTTCGGGCGTACCGCCAGCAACGGGGGCCGGCCTCGGCCCGAACCGTTGCCGTTCGCCGATGTCGACGGGTCCGCCGCGTCGATCGCCGCGCGCACAATATCGCGCGCCAGGGGAGCGAGGTTGTTCGTGTCGCTGAGATGGACGAGGCACACGCCCCGGCGCCGTCCGGCTTTCCGGGCCGGCGCCGCGGTGCGCGCGAGCGCCCGCGCCGCGTCGTCGTTGCTGAGGTGGCCGCGGCCGCCGAGAATGCGGTTCTTGAGAAACCACGGGTACCCGCTCACGTGCAGGAGGCCGAGGTCATAGTTGCTTTCCAGCACGGCGAGATCCGCGCCCGCGAGGTGGGCGTCGAGGGTCTCATCCGCCGCCCCGAGGTCCGTCGCGACGACGACCCGCCGGCCGGCCGCCTCGACCGCTACACCGACCGGTTCGACCGCGTCGTGCGGAACCGGAAACGCGGTGATCTGGAACCGGCCGATCGCGAACGGCGCGCCGGGTGCAAAGGCCAGCACGTCCGCGCCCGTGAGCGCCTGGGCCGCCGCGGCCAGCGTGGCGGCCGTGGCGTAGACGCGCACCCCGGCCTCGCGCGAGAGCGGGCCGGCCCCGCGCGCGTGGTCGTCGTGCTCGTGCGTCAACACGACCGCGCGGACGTCGCGCGGTCCGACCGCCAGGCGGGCCATCGCCCGTTCGAGCCCGTCGAGCGATACACCCGCGTCCACGAGCACGCGGTCCGCCCCACATTCGAACAGCAGGGCGTTGCCGCCGCTGCCGCTCGCGAGCACGGTCACCCGCAGCGCGTTCATCGCAGGGTGATCTCCCACGGCATGAGCGCCAGCACGCCTTCACGCCGCAGCATCTCCGCCGCGTCCAGCATGCCGAGCGCCGACCGGTGTCCGATCGTCACGGCGCGGGGCGGACGGACGATGAAGACCGGGACGACGCGCGCCGGCGCGAGCCCCATCAGCTCCTTCGCGGTGTCGACGGCCGCATAGAAGTCGCCGAGGCGGTCGACGAGCCGGTGCTGCAGCGCCTGCCGGCCGGTCCACACCCGGCCGCGCGCCACGGTCCGTACTTGCTCGCGCGAGAGGCGGCGGCCCTCCGCCACCCGGTCCACAAACCGCGCGTAGATCTTCTCTGCCTGCGTCCGCAGCCGCCGCCGCTCCTCGGGCGAGAACGGCCGGAACGGGGAGGTCATCGCTGCCGCTTCCCCGCGCGTGAGGATCTCCTGGTGCACGCCGGCGCGGTCCGCCAGCTCTTGAATCGTGAACTTGCCCGAGATGACGCCGATCGACCCCGTCAACGTCCCGGCCTGCGCGATGATCCGCCGCGCGCCGGCGGCGATGTAGTAGCCTCCCGAGGCGGCGGTGTTGCCGAAGTACGCGACGACCGGCTTGACACGGTTCGCCTGGACGACCGCGCGCCAGATGAGGTCCGAAGCCAGCGCTGATCCGCCCGGCGAGTCGACCGTCAGCACGATCGCGCCGAACAGCGGGTTTCGCGCGACGGACCGGATCGCGCGGACGAGCGAGGCGTGGCCGCTCGCCTCGCCGCGCGCGAACGGCAGGGGGATCGGCGCCCGCGGCCGGCTTTCGCCCATCTGAATCGCGCCCCGCACCGGAATCACGGCGACGGCGCGGCCGGGCATGCGCCACCGGAACG
>DATEGA010000240.1:0-8240 GCA_035280345.1 bacterium
CTGGCGGTGGCGCGCGAGCGCGCGCTCCGCGCGGCGCGCGCCCTCGAGGGTCTGCCGCCGTCCGCGGCGCGCGACAGCCTGAGCGCCCTCGTGGAGTTCGTGACCGTCCGGACGCGATGAGGCCGGCCCGGGAACGCGCCCGCCTCTCCCGGCGTTCATGGTGTATAATTCAAGTGGTCGAGCCGGAGGTGCGCGATGGGTCCCAAGTTCTGGGAATTGATCATTGTGCTGGCGATCATCATCCTGCTGTTCGGTCCGAGCCGGCTCGCGGGACTGGGCGGTGCGGTCGGCAAAGCGATGCGCGACTTCAAGGAAGCATCGAAGCCGGACGAACCGAAGTCGCCCCCGGCGGGCCAAAGCGGCGGCGCCGATACCAAGGCGTAGCAATCGGGGTGCCGCGTCCGGCGTGCACCGGACGCGGTTGCAACCTCAAAGCGCGGGAGCGGCGAGACGCCGCTCCTGTTTCGTTGGCGGCGCCCCGCTGGGCGGCGGCCTCCGGTCCCACGAGGTGACGGGTGGCGAGAGCGGCAAAGCGGACGTCGCGCGAACCGTGGTGGATCCTCATCGTGGTCGTCATCGCCGGTGCAATGCTCGGCAGCGTCGTCGCGGACTCGCTGGGGCAGTTCACCTACCTTGCGCCGCTCGGACACTCCGTGGTGGTCGGCGTCGACCCGCCGGTAACCCTGGATCTGCGCGTCATCACGCTGACGCTCGGTTTCGTGGTTCGATTGAACCTGGCGACCGTGCTTGGTATAATCGCCGCAATATACGTCTTTCGGCTCCTGTAGGCGTTGGAAACCGAGGGGGTGGGGTGCGCCTCGTAAGGCGGGGCGTTGGCTCCGCCCCGTTCTTGTGTGCGCGGTACGATCCAGGGAGGACGGCGCTGGCGACACCGGCACCCGCCCGGCAGCGGATCAGAGACCTGCCGGACGAACTGCGGCCCCGGGAGCGGCTGCTCCGGCACGGTGCCGCTGCGCTCAGCGCGGGCGAGCTCGTCGCGGTGCTGCTGCGGACGGGCTCGCCGTCGCGCAGTGCCGTCGACGTGGCGGCGGACCTGATCGGGCGCCACGGCGGGCTGGCCAGGTTGGCTGCGGCGGGAGTCCGCGAGTTGTGTGGCGTGGATGGCGTCGGCGAGGTGAAGGCGCTGAACCTGCTCGCGGCCTTCGAACTCGGCCGGCGCCTCGGCGCGCTACCGGCGCGGCATCGGGAGCGCATTACGGGTCCCGCCGACGCCGCCCGGCTCGTGATGAGCCGGCTGCGGTTCGCGGAGGCGGAGCAGTTCCTCGTGCTGCTCCTGAACACGCGGCACGAGGTGCTGGACGCGGTCGAGGTCACGCGGGGCGGGCTGGCGAGCTCCCCGGTGCATCCGCGCGAGGTGTTCAAGCCCGCGGTGAGGGAAGGCGCCGCGGCCGTCATTCTCGTCCATAATCATCCGTCGGGGGATCCGGCGCCGAGCCGGGCCGATTTGGCGATCACGGCCCGTTTGTGCCGCGCCGCGGCGGTTATGGGCATTCCGGTACTGGACCACGTGATCATCGGCGACGGGCGGTGGGCCAGTTTACGGGAGCACGGGGTGGTTTTCGAAGGACGCCTGTCTGCCGAAGGCTAACTGGGGCACAATAAGGAAGGCTTTGTCGGCCCCTGTCGGGGGAGGAGTGTGAGGGGAGTGCTGAACGGAGTGCTGGCCCGATTTACGCGGGACATGGGGGTCGACCTCGGAACGGCCAACACGCTCGTTTACGTCCGGCGGGAGGGCATCGTCCTGCGGGAGCCGTCCGTCGTGGCGAGGCGGGTGGACGGCGGGGAGGTGCTGGCGGTCGGCGACGAGGCCAAGAAAATGATCGGCCGGACCCCGGGCGATATCATTGCGACTCGGCCGTTGCGCGACGGCGTGATCGCGGACTTCGACACGACGGCCTCGATGCTTTCGTACTTCATCCGGCGGGGATCGCGCGGCCGCAGTCTGATGCGGCCCCGGGTGATCGTCGGCATTCCAAGCGGCGTCACCGAAGTCGAAAAGCGCGCCGTCATCGACGCGACGCTGCAGGCCGGCGCCCGCGAGGCGTATTTGATCGAAGAGCCGATGGCGGCGGCGATCGGCGCCGGGCTGCCGGTCTCCGAGCCGATCGGCAGCATGGTCGTCGACATCGGCGGCGGCACGACGGAAGTAGCGGTCATCGCGCTCGGCGGGATCGTCACCGCGCGCAGCATCCGGATCGCCGGCGACGAGATGGACGAGGCGATCATCCAGTACTCGCGGAAGGCGTACAACCTGCTGATCGGCGAGCGGACGTCCGAGGACATCAAGATCAAGATCGGCTCCGCGTATCCGCAGAAGGACGAGCAGTCGATCGAGGTGCGCGGCCGCGACCTGGTATCGGGGCTGCCCCGCACCGTGCGCATGACCAGCACAGAGATCCGTGAAGCGATGGCGGAGCCGATCGCGGCGATCGTCGAGGCGGTCAAGATGACGCTCGAGCGTACGCCGCCGGAACTCGCGGCCGACATCGTGGACCGCGGCATCATCATGGCCGGCGGCGGCTCGCTGCTCCGCGGGCTCGACCGGCTGCTCAGCGAGGAGACCGGCATGCCGGTGACGCTGACGGAGGACCCGCTCAGCAGCGTCGTGCTCGGCACCGGCCGTGCCCTCGAGGAAATCGAAACCCTGAAGAAGGTGCTCATCACGAGCAAGAAGATGTAACGTGTTTCCGTCGCCCGCGCTCGTTCGCCGGCGGCTCCTTGTCTGGGGCCTGCTGTGCGTCCTGGCCCTCGTGATTCTCACGGCGCAGACGCGCGCTCCAGACGGGCGGCGGATCGGGTGGCTCGGCACGGCGGTCGAAGCGATGCTCGCGCCGCCGGCCGTGGCGCTGGCCAAGGTGAGCGGGGTCTTTGCCGACGCGTGGGGTTTCATCACCGAGATCGGCACCCTCCGCACCGAAAACCAGCGCCTCTCCGCCGAGGTGGCGCGCCTGCGTGAAGAGAACGCGCGCCTCAGGCCCGGCGCGCAGGAGAACACCCGCCTGCGCACTCTCCTTGGGTTCAAGCAGCAGCTGCCGTACCGCTCGCTCGCCGCGCGAATTATCGGCCGCGACCCGAGCCAGTGGTTCAGCACGGTGCTCGTCGACCGCGGCGCGTCCGAAGGCGTGATGCGGGACGATGCCGTGATCACGAGCGACGGCGTCGTCGGCCACGTCATCGAGACCGCGGGCTCGTGGGCGCGCGTCCTGCTCGTCGGCGACCCCCGCAGCGCCGTGAGCGTCGTGCTCGACCGCTCGCGGGAGGTGGGCGTGGTCGTGGGGCAGGGCCAGACCGATCTCAAAGTGACCTACCTCTCGCGCGAGGCCGACGTGAAAGCGGGTGACCTCGTCCTCACGTCCGGCCTCGGCCCTATCTACCCGAAGGGCCTGCCGGTCGGCACGGTGGTGAGCGTGTCGCGTACGACGATGTTCCAGGACGCGGTGGTCCACCCGACCTCCGACCTCGGACATCTCGAGGACGTCCTCATCGTGCTGCGCGCGAGGCCACGGTGATGCGGTTTCTGCTCTACGGGGTGTTCGCCGCGGCCGGAACGGTTGTCCAAAGCGCGTGGCTCGTGTACCTCCCGCTGTTCGGCGGCATCGCGAACCCGCTGCTGCCGATCATCATGACGGTCGGCCTGCTGCACGGCTCCGAGGAAGGGGCCGTGTTGGGGGCCGGCATCGGGCTGCTCCACGACGTGATGTCGGGGTCGCCGCTCGGCCTCGGGATGGCCGCGGGCGTCTGCGTCGGCTTTGCCGCCGGGCTCGGGGAGGGGAGTCTCTCGCTCGAGAGCGCTTGGCTCCCCGCGGCCGCCGGCGCGGTGCTCACGCTCCTCGCCGGCGCCGTGACGTTGACCGGCGCGCATCTCATGGCGCTCACGGTCGCGCCGCTGCCCGAGGCGGCGCGCGCGGTGCTCGGGAGCGCGTGTTATAATGGCCTCGTCGCCGTGCCCATTTTCCAGGGACTCCGCCGGCTCGATACGGCGGTGGTTCGCCTGTACGAGCGGTCTCGCCCCGCGTAGCCCATGGAACGCGAAATCTTCGAACGCCGCCTCGCGACGATGGTCATGCTGGTCGCGGCGATGCTCGTCGTCCTCCTCGTCCGCCTCTGGCAGGTCCAGATCGTCCAAGGCGACTACTACCTCAAGCTCTCCGAAGAAAACCGCCTCCGCGTCACGCCGCTCCCCGCGCCGCGCGGAACCCTTGTCGACCGGCGCGGCCGCACGCTCGTGGCCAACCGCCCGGCCTTCACCGTGGCGCTGCTCCCCCTCGAAGTGCGCCACCCGCGCGCCGAGGCACAGGCGGTCGGCAAGATGCTTGGGATCGATCCGGCGGAGATCCTGGCGCGCCTCGATGCCGGCCGCGATCGTCCGTTCGAGCCCGTCCGCCTCAAGCGCGACGTGCCGAAAGAGATCGTCGCGGCGATCGAGGAGAGCCAGCTCGACCTGCCCGGCGTGCTGGTCGAGGTCGAACCCGTCCGCCAGTACGTCTATAAGACGCTCGGGGCGCAGATCTTCGGGTACGTCGGCGAGATCAACGATCAGGAGCTAAAGCGCCTGCATTCGGCCGGCTACGAGATGGGCGACCTGATCGGCAAGGAGGGCATCGAAGAGACCTACGACGCGTATATCCGCGGGCGCAACGGACAGATGCAGGCGGAGGTCGACGCGCAGGGCCGGATGGTCCGCACGCTCGGCACCGTGCCGGCCGTACCGGGGAACGAGGTCGTGCTCGGCATCGACCTCACGATGCAGCAGGTCGCGGAGGCCGGTCTCGGGGACCGGCCGGGCGTCGTCGTCGCGATGGACCCGCGCGACGGTACGATCCTCACGATGGTCAGCCACCCCGCGTTCGACCCCGACGTCTTCGCGGGCGGCATCAAAGCGATCGACTGGAACGGCCTCCTCAAAGACCCCGCGCGCCCGCTGCTCGACCGCGTGATTCAGGGCGCCTACCCGCCGGGCTCCGTGTTCAAGGTCATCACGGCCTCGGCGGCGCTGCAGCTGGGGCTTGTCACGCCCGACACCGGCTTCTACTCGCCCGGCTACTACAACCTCGGGGGCTGGACGTTTCACGCATGGAAGGCGCTCGGCCATGTGAATTTCATCGACGCCATCGCCCAGTCGTGCGACGAGTGTTTCTACGATCTGGCGCGCCGCGCCGGGCCCAACGCCATCGCCCAGTATGCGCGGACGTACGGGCTCGGCTCGCCGACCGGGGTCGATCTGCCGAATGAAGGATCCGGCGTCATCCCCGATCCGGCGTGGAAGAAACGCGTCTGGAAGCAGGACTGGTTCGGCGGCGACACCCTCAACATGGGCATCGGCCAGGGGTACGTGCTCGCGACGCCGCTGCAGATCGCGCGGATGATGGCCGCGGTCGCAAACCGCGGCACGCTCGTGACGCCGCACGTCGTGACCGAAATCCGCACGCTCGACGGCCGCACCGTGGCGCGGATCGCGCCGCCGCCGGGTGGACATATCGACGTGACCCAACACACGCTCGACATCGTGCGCGAGGGATTGACCGCGGTGGTGCAGCGGGGTACCGGCACTGCGCTGCAGATGCCGGGATTCACCGCCGCCGGCAAGACCGGCACCGCGGAGGCGTCGCACGGCAAGCCGTATGCCTGGTTTGCGGCGTACGCGCCGGCCGACGGGGCCCAACTCGTGGTCGTCGCGATGGTCGAGAACGCCGGCTTCGGCGCCGAGAACGCCCTGCCCGTCGTGAAGCAGGTGTTCCAAGCGTGGCTCGCCGAGCAACAGGGCGGCGCGAGGACGCCGGTGCCCGATCCGGCCGCTCCGCACGGCACGCCCGCGCCCCAGGGACAGACCGGCCAGTGAGCATCGGCCTCGACCGGCGCGTCGTCCGCAACCTCGACCCGTATCTGCTCGGCTCGACGCTGCTGCTGTGCCTGTTCGGGCTTGTGATGGTTTACAGCACCACGCGCTACGGGCTGCACCCGTTGGCGTTCGTGCGCAGCCAGGTGCTGCACTTCGTCGTCGGCGTGCTGATCGCCGGGGTGATCCTCGCGGTCGACTACCGGTCGTTCGCCTCGGGCGCGCGTACGCTCTACATCGTCAACCTGCTGCTCCTGGCCGCCGTGCTCGTCGCCGGGCGTTCGAGCCTCGGCGCGCAACGGTGGATTCCGCTCGGCCCGCTCGGCCAGTTTCAGCCGTCCGAGTTTGCGAAAATCGCGATCGTCGTGACGCTCGCGCGCCACCTGACCGACCGGCCCGGACCCTACACGTCCGTCCGCGACCTCTTGCCGTTTCTCGCGCACATCGCGGTGCCGGTGATCCTCATCTTTCGCCAGCCCGACCTCGGGACGGCGATGGTATACGGCGCCATCTTCGCCGGCATGCTCTACGCGGGCGGGGCGCGGCAGCGCGATCTCGCGGTGCTGGGCGTGGGCGCGGCCGCGATCGCGCCGCTCGCCTGGCACATTCTGAAGGGATATCAACGGCGGCGGCTGTTGTCGTTTCTCGATCCGTCGCTTGATCCGCTCGGGTCGGGGTACGGTATCATCCAGTCGAAGATCGCCGTCGGCAGCGGCATGATGTGGGGCAAGGGGCTCTTCGCCGGCACCCAGAACGTGCTGCAGTTCGTGCCGGAGCATCACACCGACTTCATCTTTTCGGTGGTCGGCGAGGAGCTCGGGTTCATCGGCTGCGTCGTGCTGCTCGCGTTGTTCTACCTGTGGCTCGTGCGGGGCGTCCGCGCCGCGACGGTCGCGCGTGACCGGTTCGGCGCGCTCGTCGCGGTCGGGATCGTGTCTATGGTCGCGTTCCACGTCTTCGTCAACGTCGGGATGACCGTCGGGATCATGCCGATCACCGGCATCCCGCTGCCGTTTATCAGCTACGGCGGCAGCGCCCTCATGACGATGGTCTGGTCGGCGGCCCTGCTGCTGAACATCGGGATGAGGCGGCAGAAGATTCTCTTCTAGGACTGGAGGGGGAATGGCCAAAGAGATCATCGCCAACGTTGAGCCGTTTGAAGTGCGCGTGGCGGTCGTCGAAAACGGCGTCGTCGTCGGCGTCCTGATCGAGCGGGGCGAGCCCCTCGCCGGCAACGTCTACAAGGGCCGGGTCGCGAGCGTGCTGCCCGGCATGGAAGCCGCGTTCGTGGACGTCGGGCTCGACCGCAACGCGTTTCTGCACCTCTCCGACATCCGCACGCGCCGGATCACCGCCTTTGGCGCCACCGAGGAGATCGAGGACCAGATCGGCCGGGGCGCCGCGATCGCCGAACGGGTGCGTGTCGGCCAGGAGATCCTGGTGCAGGTCACCAAGGAGCCGCGCGGCAGCAAGGGCGCCCGCGCCACGACGTACGTCGCGCTGCCGGGCCACTACCTCGTGCTCACGCCGACCGTGCCCGGGATCGGCGTCAGCCGCAAGATCGACGACGAGCACGAGCGGCGGCGCCTCCGCGCCATCGCCGACCGGTTGCGGCCCGAAGGGATGGGCCTGATCGTGCGGACGGCGGCGGAAGGCATCCCGGAACAGGATCTCGCCGACGACGTCCGTTTCCTGCGGCAGTTGTGGGACAGCGTCGCGGTGCGCGCGCGCGACGCGAGAGCGCCCGCGCTGCTCTACCAGGACCTCGGGCTGATCCGTCGGGTGGTCCGCGACTTGTTCACCGGCGAGGTCGAACGGTTCGTCCTCGACGCACCCGACGAGTTTTGGCGCGTCCGCGAGCTGGTCGCCGCATTCGGCCCGGAACTCGCCGGGCGCGTGCGGCTCCACGAGGGACCGGCGCCGGTCTTCGAAGCGCACAACATCGAGCGCGAGATCGAGCGGGCGCTCCACCGGAAGGTCTGGTTGAAGAGCGGCGGCTACGTCGTCTTCGACCGGACCGAGGCGGCGACGGTGATCGACGTCAACACCGGCAAGTACGTTGGCAAGACGGACTTGGCCACCACGATCCTCAAGACCAATATCGAGGCGGCGCGGGAGATCGCGCGGCAGATCCGCCTCCGGGACATCGGCGGCATCATCCTCATCGACTTCATCGACATGGAGTCCCTCCAGCACCGCCGGGCGGTCCTGGACGCGCTTGGCGAGGCCGTCCGTGCCGACCGGACCAAGATCCATATCATCGACCTCACCGGGCTCGGGCTCGTTGAGATGACGCGGAAGCGCGTCTACCAGGATCTCGAGGAGTTGATGCGGATCCCGTGCCCGTACTGCGAGGGCCGCGGCCGGGTGCTCTCCCCGCGCA